>JABMRD010000150.1 GCA_013202875.1 Actinomycetota bacterium
TCTCTAGGCTGTTTCCATGGTCAAGATGGAGTACAATAGGAATATCAGGATTATCCTCAACAGCAGCAGCAGCAAGATATTTTATATAAGCCATATTTGTATACTTCAGTGCTCCTCTGCTTGCCTGAATAATCACAGGTGATCTGGTTTCACTTGCAGCTCTCATTATCCCCTGGATCTGTTCCATATTATTGACGTTATAAGCTCCCACTCCATAATCGCCCTTTATGGCTTCATCTAACATTTGTTTCATCGGTACTAGCGGCATTGGTCCTCCTTGTAAATATATTTTTAAAAATCTTTATTATTAATAAGATATACCAGGATAAAATCTTAATAATTATACCATCTGGAAATTTAATTTCTATAAGATTATCTACCCATCTTCTGATATAAATTCCGGAACTTAAGAAATTTATTATATTATATATAATTCTAAAATTGAATAAGGATTATATTCCATAAAGATAATAATTCTTTAAACTATTTACAAAAGATTGCAATATGGATAAAATTCTATCCTGTGGCGCATTCGTCTAGTGGCCTAGGACATGGCCCTCTCACGGCTAAAACAGGGGTTCAAGTCCCCTATGCGCTACCAGCTCTAGAGTCAATATAAACTATACCACTATTACTTGGAATGTAAGTTTCGTTTTATGTTCATTAAAAATCTAAATATTTGTCCAGTATGAGTTTTGAAATAATTTCATAGCAAAATTTCAAGGTTTTTAAATCTACCATTTATTTATATGAATCTTTTGTTTATCGTATCTATCAGGAGTTTCCTTTTTTTCTGCCGGATGTCCAATAGAAATCATTGATAATGGTATAACCTTAATAGGAAGTTTAAGTAATTTTTTTAATCCATCTACGACATCTTTTCTTGGATATCCGCTTATCCATACTGCACCAAGTCCCAGATATTGAGCTTCAATCAAAATATTTTCTGTTGCAGCGGCACAGTCCTGATCCCAGTAACTTGCCCAATCATCGGCATGTTTTTCTTTTTCTAAATCACCACAGACTACAATAGCCAGAGGTGCTTCTTTTAGCATTTGAGAGGAAGGATGTATTTTTGTGATGGCACTCATTATATTTTTATCTTTTATAATAATAAATTCCCATAGCCGCTGATTATGACCTGATGGTGCAGACATAGCAGCCCTAAGTAAATTTTCAATATCACTGTTGGATACTGGTAAGCTTGTATATTTTCTTATGCTTCGCCTTTCAAATATTTCTTTCATTATTTTCTACTCCTTAGAAATCTTCTATATAATTTTGTTAAATCTCTAATCTAAAATAACATTATTTTTATTTTATATAAAATAGGATATTTTTAAAAGCTATTAGGTATTTTAGACTTTAAGTCAACCAGTTCCTTTACAATCTGGTTCGAAATTATAATACTTGTGTCTACCCTCTTAATACATTTATCAATATATAAAATTATAATTTTATTAGACATTAGTGAAAGTTCGAATCTTTTCTCCCCAGCCACTTCAGAAAACTATGTAGCATATACCATAAAAACAGTAACTTTTAAAAATTCTTAATTTATAATAAAAGTTATGAATATTATAAATATATTATCTATTTACTTAAACTTCTTATAATAATTCAGAACAGAGGTAAGAATAATAAGTACCAGTAAAATAGCTATATTGATATACAAAATACTGTTTTTTGAATAGTGCTCTGAAAAATACCCTGAAAGATACTGAAACACCATTATTCCCAGGTTGGCAAAAGCCACCATTAGTCCTGAAGCCGAGTTGGTATGTTCAGGAAACAGTTCTGACGCTATGGAAAAGGTAATTGAAAAATTACCGGCAATAGCAATACCAAATAAAAATATCAGGATATTTTTAAATATCAAATCTTGTATAAAAAGAACTCCTATAAGTAGGAAAAAGGATGCTATAAAACTAAAAAGCAGGATACGCTTTCTCCTGAAGTGCTTAATCAATTTGTTCCGCAGTATCATACCAATGAAAAGAGCTGAACCATATATGGCAAGGAAAAGAGAGCTAATGTTAATTCCTATATCAATATTCTGAAAATAAGACGTAAACCACATAAAAAAAGTATTCATAACGGAAACGTAAAAAAAGATTATTATCCCGTACATGATAAAATTGTTATTGGAAATAATCCTTTTGTTAGCCGCAAACAGGGTCTTTAGATTACTACCTACACGAACCATCATTGGCACCTTAATCTTCCATAATATAATCACTAAAGCGAACAGTAGTATCAGACTAAAAAGATAGAAATTACGCCAATCAATCTTTATAAAAAGCATCAGACTAACTATAATAGGCGCAATAATAAAACCAGCTGTATTTCCCATATTTACTTTAATCAGGCTTGACGTCCTGCGGGTGGAATACAGACTTCCTATAATAGAAAGATTTCCTATAATCAGGACCCCTACTCCCAATTGCAGCAGGAAATACGCAACTATAAAGATAGGAAAAGAATGTGAAAAATACAGCATGATGGAACCAGCTATGCTCACGCCTAATCCAATATAAAGGACTTTCTTTAGACCTATAAGCTCTATAAGGTTGCCGACACTCAGTGATGCTAAAAACAAGGCAAAAACACTTAAAGAAATAGCTGAACCGACAAAGTCCAGTCCTACTTTTAGCTCTTCTGAAATAAGCGGTATTAGAGGGCCAATGATCTGCCTGGATACAGACAGTACAAGCACCTGTGAAAAGGCAAATACCAGTATCTGATTTTGCTTAATTCTATTAATAGTCTTATTTGCCATTATAAAAATTTTAAAAAAAATAATTCCTGGTCTTAAAATATTAATCTTAAAACATAGATTATTCAATTTTAAGTTTCAGGAACTCTAAATATGAAAGAGCATGCAAGACAAAATGCTTAAAAAGTATGGAGTTATCGAAAGCGTTAATCATGTCAAAATGGTGGCCAGGACATGCCTTTTATCGAAACATAAACTTATATTGTTTGGTTAATAAATAAGTCTTTTAAATTAATCATTTCCCTTAAAATCTGGTTCGAAATTTCACTACTTGGCGCTATCAGTTCAATCTTCCATATCCTCATTTTTCCAGAAGCCACTTTTTAGCATCTGAGACATTTGGAAAAGTTTGGCAACTGTAGCCCATTCCATGGTTTCTCATAACAATCACAGCTAATTTGCCCAGTTTATAAACTTCAGGGTCCTCATTGACCCAAACAATACGGTATTTTGAATCAATTCCAGCTTCTTCAAGTATTTTTGGGTATTCGTATGCTTCTAGCACACCAAACGGATTGGTATTTTTTATTGTTATACCAAGAACATTGTAACATTTATGTTTTTCGCATTCTTTCCTAATTTTTTTCCAGGTTTCTAACTCACTCTGGATATCAACCTCTCCACCTATATCAACTTGTACATACTTTTCCTTAAACTCGATTTTTCGTTTATAACTCATATGGATACCTCTTTGCCAAATTACAGATAAACTGCATAAAGATTATTCTATTTTAGTTATACCACTATTACTCTTTTATATACTATTTAGTTTTGACGTGAAAAATTTTTAAAGCTTAGAAATTAATCTAAATTAATTAATCAGATTTCAGTTTGTTCAACAGCAATACATAGTTCCTAATCCGGTTCCAACTAAGATTTATGTAGGCTACCGATTTAATTATAAAGTTCATTAATTTTAATAATTTCTTCTATCATCCGGTTCGAAATTTTGTAACTTGGGGCTACCAACTTCATACATTTATTAGTATAATTCTTTAATAGATTTCAATATCATGAATGCAGGATTATAAGATATTATGATTAGAGAAATTAAAATAACAGATTACCAGGAAATCTATAATCATTTTTCTTATGAACCTGGAAGATGATTCTTTCTATTAATTAAATAAATAAGTTACTGGCCTATCCCATATAGTCTCCGCCATTAACAAAGATATTTTGTCCATTTATATATGTGTCTTCGTTAATAATGAAATATGCTACTTTAAAAATATCTTCAGGAGTTCCAATTCTTTGCAGAGGAATTGAATTAACTTTATTATCAAAATTATTTTTATCATAAAGATTATACCTGGTCATCAATTCTTCAGTATTTATCAATCCGGGAATAATGCAGTTTACCCTAATTTTAGGTGCAAGTTCCAATGCCAGACATTTTGTCAGTGTTATTACACCTGCCTTGGCACTACAATAATTTACTCCATTTTTTCGTCCTCTAATTCCGGTTGAGGCGCCGATATTAATAATATGTCCATTCTCACCTTTAAAATGAAAAGCAAATTCCTGTGAACATATAAAAGTACCGGTTAAATTTGTATCAATTACCTTTTTCCACTTTTCATCGGTCATATTTAAAAAAGAATCATCAATATTCAATCCGGCATTATTAATTAAAACATCTACTTTACCAAATCTATCAACAGCCTGATTAAACATATCCCGTACCTGATCTCTATCTGATACATCCGCTTTAACTTTCAATATACCATTAGAAAATACCGAAATTTCATTAAATAATGTTAGCGCTTCTTTTTCCGATTTTGAATAATTCAAAATAACATCAAAATCTTTTAATGCAAAACTTTTTAATAATACTGCACCAATTCCTTTAGAAGAACCGGTTATTAAAATTACTTTTTTTTCACTCATTGCATATTCCTTGCATTAATATAATTGCTAATAAAAAATACCGGGTAAATTTCACGCAACAGTCTAATCAATTATTACACAGAAATTTTGTATAATAAATATTTAGGTAACTATCCCCTTGACACACGTATAGTATTATGTTATGCTTATTCTATCATAAATTATTAAGGAGTTATAAATGTATACTATAACTAATTTCGATAATGACTTCCCCAATAACGACAGTTGCTTAGAGTGGTTAAAGAATTACCTATATCCTGCTGGTATTGTTTGTATAAATACCAAGTGCAAAAAGCTTGATGAAATAACACCACATCACAGAATAAAAGGTAGAATGTGTTATTCCTGTGATTATTGTGGTAACCACGTTTACCCTATGTCCGGCACTATATTTGAAGGCTCTACCACTCCACTCAAATACTGGTATCACGCTATTTATATAATGTCTTCTACCCGTTGCGGTATATCTGCCAAACAATTACAACGAGAGATTGGCGTAACTTACAAAACTGCCTGGCGTATGTTCAGCAAGATAAGAGATATGCTATACCAATCACCTGTCAAGAAAAAAGGCACATTTGAGGCTGATGAAACCTACGTTGGCGGTAAAAGACTTGGCACGGGTAAAGTCGATCGTGGTGCAGAAAATAAATCCATTATATTCGGCATAGTAAACCGCAAAGGCAGGCTTGTCTGCAAAAAGATAGCCAATGTTAAATCCAATACCTTAATACCTCTAATAGAAGAAAAAGTTACACCGGAAGCAATAATCTATACTGATGAATTTCCGTCTTATAAGAAACTGTCCAAACTCGGATACAAGCACGAATTTATACACCATTTAAATAAAGTATATGTGATAAATGACGTTCACATAAATAGTATTGAGGACTTTTGGTCTCTCTTTAAACGCGGTATAAATGGCGTTTATCATTCAGTATCTAAAAAACACTTGCAGAACTATATCAATGAATATGTATTTAGATATAACAATAGGAATAATGCAGAAACTATGTTTTACCAGATGATGGCTTACGCTTGCCGTTCTTCTTAATCGGTTGGCATACTTTTCTTAAATCTTTTAAGAATTTATCTTTTGTATAATCTTTGGAAATATCTTTATTTTTCACTTGCAAATCACTTTTTTGTCAAATTAAATATAATTATAGTTCCCATAACAATCTTTTACGGGAATAAAATTAAACTCTACAGCATAACCCAAGCCATGAGCATATCTCTTAAGGATTTTTAGACTTGGAGAAACCTCACCAGTTTCCAACCTAGCTATGTGTGATTGATGACTGTTGATAAGTTCGGCTAATTTTTGTTGGCTGATTTTATATTTTTTTCTTAAGAGAATTAACTGTCTTAAAGCCTGAAATTCGGGTTCAGCTCTTTCACATTCTTTGGCGACTTCAGGGTTTTTGAGTATTCTTCTTTCGCCTTCTTCCCATGATATCTCTTTCATTTTAATCACCTGCATAATCCTTCATTCTTTTTCTTGCAACTTCTAACTCACGCTTTGGTGTTTCTTTCGATTTTTTTGTAAAACCATGAACTAAAACAAATCTTCGTCCCGTGAACAAGAAATATATTATTCTAGTACTATCTATTCTTAATTCATATAATCCTTTATATCTTCTCCCACTCAGTTTCCTCGCATTTAATTGAGATTCTTCTATTCCGAATTCTCGGAGTAATCTCAAAGCATTCCTAATCTTCCTAACACGTTCCGGTTCCTGAGTTTCTATATAATCGATAACGGGAGAATTCCCAGAATTAGTTTTATAATGGACTACATTCCAGTTCATAATATATACCAACTTTGGTATAGTGTCAAGATTTTATTAAAAAGCATTTTTTAATATTATATCAAAACTACTATCAATATTCCTGTTGTTATATCTGAACGAGCATTCATTGATGTATATTTGGAGATACTTAACCAATATTCTATATACACCCAATTTATTATTTGCAATAATTTTTAATAAACTCTAGTTATTTTATTATATAATATAACATATATATAACCAGAGAAAGGAATATTATGACTTTTGGTAAATTAAAAAGAGAAATTAAAAAATTGGGTGAAATTAGAAAACTCTCAACCGGGAAATACTCCGAAAAAGACGATATATTTATAAAAAGCATCATCAGGGAGTTTAGGGAATATATGAAATATTTATCCCCAGAAAATAGAGAAGAATTTGAAAATTATGCTAAAGATTATAAATCCAATCTCCCAAAATTAATAGATTGTATGAATGCCTTTATACCCATTGTTCAACCCAGATATAATGAAAGTCAACGCAAAAATTTGAGAATAAAGAGAATAAACGTATGGCGTACAAAGAAATAATAATCATATTAATTTCTTTATTTTTTTTCTAGTAGATAAATCATATAGTTTATATTTTCTTACGCCTTGAAAATCTTTTGCATAATTATATTGCCCAATAAAATATTGTAATTCTTCTTTCTCTTTGGAAAAACAGATTATTTTGCCCAATTCATCTGTTATTACATACATTCCTTCTAAATCTTTGTCATTTGATTTAATTTTCTTTATAATTGGTTTAAATAAGTTCATACGTGCTCCTATGGTACAGTTACCAATATTTATTATCTTCTGAAATGGAGGAGTTAAATTGGCTGTAAGTCAGAAATTTTTCTCTGGCTCCTTTAAACTGAAGTACATAATGTGAGTTTACAATGGCAAGCTTGAATAAAAATTTATTAATAATTACTATGGCTCAAGCTTCTGTATATTTATCTTATCTTTATCTTTTTGTTTAATAAAAAATATAGGTATGATGAAACTTACCGCAGTTATTATTATTGGAACAAGCCAGAATTTTTGATAATCAACAACATTGTTAACTGTTGCATAACCCATAACAGCTCCAGCAATTAAATTTCCTGCCATATTACCAAATCCCATAGTGAATACTGTTGATAGCTGATGTACTCCCGTCCTTGCCGTCTTGCTGCAATAGCTATCAAGCAAAATTATAAAAGGAACAAAGTAGAATGCATATGAAAATCCATGTAAAAATAAACCTGCAAGCACGAAGATACTCGGATATCCAACAAATAGAGCAGTAAATTTTAACAATTTCATAATAAGACCAGAAATCATAACTATCCTGTAGCCAAATTTCTTGATCAGGAATCCGGTAATTAACATGGCCAGAATTTCCGATATCTGTCCAAGACTCAATACCGGCATTAAATATTTATTTGCGAAACCAATACTTTTCAAAAAAGGCGCAGCGCCGTAATAAAAATATCTTTCCACCATGTTTATAAGGAAACCAAATAATAACAAAAATATTATTTCCGGTTTGATGATTACTTTAATTGACTCAATAGGAGTAAATCTTTCTGATTTTATTCTTGCCCTTGTCTTGGGAAATGTTAGAGAAAAAAAACCGAGTATAAAAGCAGTTATACAGGAAAATATCAGAACATCCTGAATTCTTTCCGGGTACCGGTCAAGCCAGAAATAAAACCCCCAGGCTACAATTATCCATCCAATCGTACCCCAGACTCTTAAGAAACCAAAATTCTTGCTTTCTTCATTCGAAGAACTGTGAAATATAATAGCGTTCACCAAAGCAATAGTCGGACCCATAATTAACGAATAAAATAGATATAAAAATAAAACACCAAAGAAATTATTTTGGAAAGCAAGAAACCCCATGGCTACTGCACCGATAAACTGGCAGATCGTAAACAATTTTTCAGCACTTATGATTTTATCCGCAATGAATGATGTGACTACAGGTGATACAAAAGATGCGACAGACGACACTGCAATAATAATACCTGTTTGAAAACTATTGAAATGTAAATAATCCTTTAAATATAAACTTAGTACAGGAATTACCGCCCCGATTGCCATAAACTGCAAAACCATCGTCACCGATAATTTTATTTTAATTGAAAGTTTCATTTCTCAAAGTTTTTAATGATAATAATATATTTTACCGAAAAATAAACTTTTTAAAATCTTTTTCAGGATTTATTCTCGAACTGACTACTGTAAAGATTTGCATAAAAACCGTTCCTGGACAGAAGTTCTTCATGCTTTCCCTGCTCTATAATATCACCGTTATTCATCACCAGTATAAGATCGACATTGCGTGTGGTGCTCAAACAGGAAATTTAAGATATTTTTAATCATAGATTATTGATATTTACATAAATTAACTATTTTAAGGTTTACACCCCAAATAATTAAAATTATTAATTTTATACCGTTAGGATAAAACACTTGACAAAAGTTTATTAAAAGATTTATACTTAACATTCTTTTTGTTTGATAGTATTTTAATTAAGAGTTAGGATTGTTACGCGCAATTACCTCTCTAAAAGAAATATTGTAGAACTTAGAGAAATTACAATAATAAGAAGGAGGTAAGTATGGAAGGTAACAAACTTTATGTAGGAAATTTAAGCTACTCTGTTACTGACGAGCAATTGAAAGAGCTATTTTCCAAGTATGGTCAAGTTAAATCGGCCAATGTAATTGGAAATAAAGGCTTTGGATTTGTTGAAATGTCTGATTCAGCTGAAGCCGAAAAAGCAAAAGAAGGACTGGACGGCAGTGACTTTGAGGGTCGTAATTTAAAAGTTGATGAAGCTCGTCCTCAAAGAGAAAGAACAAACAATAGCTACAAAAGATATTAAATTAATCTGATTAACACGTAATTAATTAGACAATATCTAAAAAAGGCCCCGCTTAGGTGGGGCCTTTTAATAGTAAAAAGAGTTATATCTATAGCATTACCGTTATTAAAAGTGATGATTTTTTTAAATCAAGCTAAGATTTGAAGTTTGTTTTGGAAGTTTTATTTGTTTTTAGTTTTTTCTTCTTCGTTTTTCTTCTAACTCAGTTGAGGCAATTTTACGAATGCGTATTGCCTTAGGAGTTATTTCAACCAGTTCGCTAGCATCAATATATTCCAAAGCATCATCCAGGTCCATTATCCTGGGAGTATTAAAATGCTCCTTACCGCCCTCACCCTTGGAGCGCATATTGGATAATTGTTTTTCTTTGCAAACATTAACCCAAATATCTTCACTGCGAGAATTTTGTCCGATTACCTGGCTTTTGTAAACTTTATTGCCTGGACCGTAGAATAATTCACCGCGGTCTTGAACACTGGTTAAACCATACAGCCGGGTAATACCGGTTTCATGTGCCACCAGTGATCCCCTATCGCGTTCTTTCCATTCACCTTTTTCTGGCAGATACTGGTAAAACAATGTATTCATAATACCCAGACCACGGGTATCGGTCATAAATTCCCGCCTGTAACCAAATAAACCGCGGGTTGGATTAATAAATTCCAGATGAACAATACCGTCCTTGTCTTCTATTTTTTGCATTAGGCCATAACGGCTGCCTAATTTTTGAATCACAGCGCCCGAATACTCTTCCGGCACCTCAATAAAGACTTTTTCATAAGGGATCATTTTCTTACCGTCAATGACTTTAATAATGACCTGCGGCTGGGAAACTTGAAACTCATAACCTTCACGGCGCAAGCGTTCAATAAAAATAGCCAGATGAAGCTCACCCCGCCCAGAAACAATCCAGCCACCACCGGGATTGTCTTCAACTTTTAATGCTACGTCATTATCAAGTTCCCTGTAAAGTCTTTCCCTTATTTGCCGGGAAGTTGTAAATCGGCCTTCTTTCCCGGCAAACGGAGAAGAATTAATACTAAAAGTCATTTTTACAGTTGGTTCTTCAATATTTAGTAAAGTCAAAGCTTGAGGTTTATTAATGTCTGCAATGGTTTCACCAATCATAATATCCGGAATACCAGCAATGGCTACGATTTCTCCTGCTTCGGCTTCCTTAACTTCTGTTTGGGCCAGACCTTGAAAATTTGAAAGTGAAATCAAACGATACTTTTTCATTAGTCCTTTGCGATTGATTTGTATTACTTCTTGCCCTGCTTCAATTTTTCCATTATAAATTCTTCCCCTGGCAATACGGCCCTTATAATTATCCCAATTGATAGATGTCACCAACATTTGTAAGGGTAAATTTACTTCACCGCCAGGCTGAGGAATATATTTAACAATTTCATCAAATAAAGGGGAAACATCCTTCATCTGTTTTAAATCAGGTGATAAACCGGCTTTACCAAATTTGGAAGAAGCATAAACAATCGGGAAATTAGCCGTTTTTTCATCGGCACCCAGATCAATAAAAAGGTCAAAAGTTTTATTTAAAGCTTCGTTAGCGTTAGCATTAGGTTTATCAATTTTATTAATTACAACTATAATTTTGTGTTTTAATTCAAGGGCTTTTTTCAAAACAAAGCTGGTTTGGGGCATTGGGCCCTCCTGGGCGTCGATCAGCAGCAGCGAACCTTCAGCCATTTTTAAAACCCGTTCAACCTCGCCACCAAAATCAGCATGTCCCGGAGTATCGATAATATTGATTTTTACTCCACGCCAAACTACTGAGGCATTTTTCGAAAAAATAGTAATACCTCGTTCTCGTTCAAGCTCATTGCTGTCCATAATACAGGTTATGTCTGCAACTTCTTTATTTAATTTGGTTCTTGATTGACGCAACAAGGAATCCACCAGGGTGGTCTTACCGTGATCAACATGAGCGATAATCGCAACGTTACGAATTTCCATTACTTCCTCTATCGATAGTTATTAATCTTTTACCCGATCTGTTATTATTTTAAAAAATGAACTAATTGTATCCATCATTTAAACTTACATATATTAAAACTCTAATTACACAAATGCAATAACTATTTTGATGATGTGCTGTTTTGATGATGATATTGTTGCAGTGATTTAAACAGATTAAGAATCTGCTATCGAATAAATTAAATTAATTCCGGAATAAGAACATCCTTACTTAAACCCAATATTCAGGTCCCAGCTTTGTGTAGATTGTCCATCTGATTTACAAATGTTAGCTAAATCTCTTAAAATCTGGTTCCAATTCTGTAAACAATGCGCTACCAAAAATTTTTAAAGCCTTAAAAATATTATCGCAATTACACTGACCCTAAAGTAGTGTCCCCGCATGTCCCTTAAATGCTCCTTATTTTACCGGTAATTAGCTGCCACCAATATACTCAGACACCATATCCCCTACTTCAGTTGTGCTGTAGCCCATCTTGCCGGCACTCAAACTCTTTACCTTGGTGCACACGTAAGAAACAGCATCTTCAATGGATTTGGCTGCTTCTTTTTCTCCCAGGTGCTTTAACATCATCCTTCCCGCTTCTATTGCCGCCAGCGGATTTATAACATTCTTTCCGGTATATTTTGGAGCAGAGCCTCCTATGGGTTCAAACATAGAGGTTCCGCCAGGATTGATATTTCCTCCTGCTGCAATTCCCATACCACCCTGGATCATCGCTCCAAGATCGGTAATTATATCCCCAAACAAATTAGGTATGACCATAACATCATACCATTCTGGATTTTTTACCATCCACATACATGCAGCATCTATATGATTATAATCCGTTTTAATATCGGAAAACTTCTTTGCCATTTCCATAAATGCCCTGTACCACAGATCTCCTGCATAAGTGAGTACATTTGTTTTATGAACCAGTGTAAGTTTTCCCGGTTTTCTTTCTTCTTTTCTTGCCCTTGCCAGATTAAAAGCATATTCCAGACATCTGTCGACCATCTGCCTGTCGTAAACCATTACTTGAGTCGCAACTTCATATGGAGTTCCTTTTCTTGTTATACCGCCATGACCTGTATACAGTCCTCCCGTATTCTCCCTTACAACCACAAAATCTATATCTTCAGGGCCCTTGTCCTTCAGGGGACAGTCAACACCAGGATAAAGTTTTACCGGTCTTAAGTTTATATACTGGTCCAGAGAAAATCTTAATTTTAATAAAATGCCAACCTCTAAAACTCCCGACGGCACATCAGGATGTCCGATCGCACCAAGATATATCGCTTTAAATTTTTTAAGCTCACTGATAGCAGAATCCGGAAGTGTCTCGCCAGTCTTTAAATACCTGTCGCCGCCAAAATTAAAATCTGTAAATTCAAAACCTATTTTATGTTTATCCCCTACCATCTTAAGGATTTTTTTACCCTCATTTATTACTTCAGTCCCGGTACCATCTCCGGGTATAACAGCAATGGAGTAATGCTTTGATCCAGTCATCATCTAACCTCCACAAAAATAAAATTTCAAATAACTATCCCTATATTATATATGAATATTTCTGTTTTTGTTTTTAAATTTTAAAATAATTAATGCCCCTCAGTCAATGCTTTTATAAGTATTGCCAGATAACAGAATGCAATTGGGGGAAGGCTTATAATAGTAAGTATCATCCCTCTTGACATGCGGTTATTTTCTCTTGATTCTCTCATATTAAAAATCAGGCTTATCAAAAAAACAATGCCGGAAGTAATAAGCAATAATCCGAATAATCCCACAGCGGTATAGCTTTCCAAGCATCCTATGCCTATCTCAACACTTATAAAAATTCCAAGTGCCCAGAATATCAAAGTCAGATAACCAATTACCAGAACAGCCAGTCCTAAATTTTTATTTCTTTTTGTAATATCTATTATTGCCTCCTGTAAATTAACTTGCAGTTTTTTTACTGAAATATAAAGTACTGCTTGAAAACAGCAGCAACACCAAAAAAATATAAAATGGAAACCAGGTTATATTTATAAAATCAAATGCACTTACAAAATACTGAATAATAAAGATTACAGTCATTATAATTATTGATGCTATAAGAGTAACCAGACTTGCTTTGGTTATATCCTGGTACTGTTTTTCATCATACCATTCGATGATCCTCTCTTTGAGTTTTATAATCAACCAGTAAAAAACTATCAGAATATATGGAATTATGGCTATCAGGCTTGTTATAATAATCCCTGCCTTTGCAGCCCATAAGGGTAACGGATATACTGTTAAATACATTAAAGAAAAAATTGAAACCAGAACTAAACCTGAGACTCCGCTCAAAATTCCAATATATTGTGCATTAATGAATATTGAATCATCTTTTAGAACTATTTCTTCACCACCCTTTACGACTGACTTTCTGGTTAATACAAGGAGAACAATCATAAGAATATAGAAAATAAAATGAAGTGACTGGCTGAAAAATAGGATGTTAAACTCACCTGGTAAACCAAAAACATACTCTTTTGAAATATCGCTTGAAAGTGCAAAATCTCCAAATAACATCATTAGAGAGGTAATACCAATAAAAAATAAAAATGCGCGAAGTAAATTATCTCTTTTAAAAAAATTTAACTGCAGGATTAAAGTAAGCATGGCTGATAGGTGAAAAAAAATAAAAATAAAATATACCACTGCAACCGGGATTGAAAACTTACCCATAAAACTTTCAACATCTCCTATATTAATTATTTTATCCCTGAGCATCAAAAAGAATGTGTTTGTAAATATAAGTCCTGCTATTGAAATTGAACATAAGACTAAAGTGGTATTATTACTTATTTTTAATAGTCGTTTCATTTTTTTTATGCTCCTTTATCTAATCTTTTTCAAGGTAAAATATTTCCTCCACAGATTTATCAAAGTAACTTGCAATTTTTAGTGCCAGCAATACTGAAGGATTAAATTTTCCTTTCTCTATAGAATGAATGGTAAGCCTGGTTACACCAACAGCATTTGCCAGTGCCTGCTGGGAAATCTCATTATGTTCAAACCGGCACCTTCTGAGATTATTTTTTATTTTTAAATCTTTACTTCCCAATTTATATATCTATTATAATTAACATATTGTATATAATAATTAACTTAATATATATAATAATATACATTATGTCAAGAAATTTTTTTATTTTATTGCAGTTAATGCTATTTTTTACCTGATTTCCCTAATCTTAACATTGTAAAATAAATGCATGTTACTTAGAATATTTTTATAATACCAGAAAGCAAAATAAAAAAGTTAATTCATCTTTCTTCCTAGCTTATGTGGTTATTGAAAAGTTTAAAACAATAAATTTTAACAGTAAATTATTATTATCTTATTATACGAGGGAAATTATGAAAAAATCACTTGGAGCTAAAACTATTATTTACCCTACTCCTGTCCTGGTTATTGGAACCTACGACAGTCAGAACAAGCCAAATTTAATGACTGTTGCCTGGGGAGGAATTTGCTGCTCTGATCCTCCATGTGTCGCAGTTTCTATGCGGAAAGCCACTTACACTTATAATAATATAATGGAGAAAAAAGCCTTTACTGTAAATATACTTTCTGAAGATATGGTAAAAAATGCTGATTACTACGGTATTGTGTCCGGCAGGAACGAAGACAAATTTGCAAAAACAAACATTACCCCGGTAAAAAGCGATTTGGTTGACGCTCCCTACGGAAAAGAATTCCCTTTTGTGGTAGAGTGCAAACTATTCAAAAGCCTTGAAATAGGACTACACACCCAGTTCATTGGAGAGATACTCGATGTAAAAGCAGAAGAGTCCATACTTGGCACATCTGGTTTTCCGGATATGGATAAGCTAAAACCATTTTTCCTTGACCCGGCTGGCAGGTACTATTACCGTACCGGTAAAATGCTGGCAAAGGGCTTTTCTATTGGTAAAGAAATTTGATTTTTTCCCCGCCTGTTACTGGTATTTTAGCAAATTTATTATTCTCGAAATTTAACTAAAGCTTTTTTAAAAAAATATTTTGCAACTTAAATCCGGAAATACCGTTTATACCATATAAGGTGACTTTAAAAACAAAATTACTTTACATTAGTTTTACAATCTGTCAGAATGACAGAAATCTTGATTGGAAATATTAGAATTTAAAAAGAAAAGAGAATACTTATAATGAAAATTTTACTTGTCTATCCAGATTACGAAGAAACTTTCTGGAGTTTTAAAAGAGTTTTAAGAATATTGGGTAAGAAAGCTTCATTTCCTCCCTTAGGACTTCTAACTGTTGGAGCTATGCTTCCTGACGATTGGGAAAAAAGATTAGTTGATATGAACACTGACATATTAAAGGATGAATATATTAAATGGGCAGACTACATATTTATTAGCGCAATGATTGTGCAAAAAGAATCAGTTAGAAGGATAATAAATAAAGCAAAAAAATTAGGAAAACCTATCGTAGCAGGAGGGCCTCTTTTTACCACAGGCTGGGAAGAATTCACCGATGTAGATCATCTTGTTTTAGGAGAAGTAGAGGAAACCTTCCCGGCAATCGTTGAGGATCTAAAAAATGGTGCCCCTAAAAAAATGTACTCCAGTAACGGATTCCCCGATATTAAAGAAGTTGCCATTCCTGACTGGAATTTAATTAACGTTAAGAACTATAATTCAATGTGTGTTCAATTTTCCAGAGGATGCCCTTTTAATTGTGAATTCTGTGATGTGGTACAATTGAACGGAAGACTACCCAGGATGAAAAGCAAGGAACAATTAATTGCTGAACTTGAGACTTTGTACAGGAGAGGTTGGCGTGCCGGTGTATTTTTTGTTGATGATAATTTTATAGGAAATAAAGCCATACTCAAAAAAGAATACATGCCCGCAATTATAGAATGGCAAAAAAAGAAAAAACATCCCTTTACCTTCAATACCCAGGTTTCAATTAACCTGGCTGATGATAAAGAGCTCATGGAATTAATGATAGAAGCAGGCTTTACAGCTGTATTTATAGGTATTGAAACACCTGATGCAGATAGCCTTGAAGAATGTGGCAAGTTTCAAAATAAAAACAGAAACCTGGTAGAATCAGTAAAAATAATTCAAAATTGCGGAATGGAAGTTCAGGGTGGTTTTATTGTTGGTTTCGATAGTGATAAGGTATCAATTTTCCAGCGCCAAATTGAATTTATCCAGAAAAGCGGAATTGTCACCGCTATGGTCGGTTTGCTTATTGCATTGCCAAAAACCAGGTTGTATCAGAGGCTAAAAGAAACAAATAGGTTAACTAAAAAGTCAACGGGTAATAATACAAAAACTTCAAGTTTAAATTTTATTCCAAAGATGGATAAAAATGTACTTCTGGCTGGTTACAAGAAAATTTTATCTACAATTTATGCTCCTAAGGCTTATTATGAAAGAATTAGAACTCTCTTGAGAGAATATAAACCAGCTAAAAAGAAGCCGCAAAACTTTAATGCACTTCGAATATACCATATAAGAGCATTGGTTGGCTCAATCTGGTGGCTTGGAATTAAACAAAGAGGAAGACTTTATTTCTGGAAATTAATTTTATGGAGCATTCTTAAGCGGCCGTCTCTTTTCCCTTATGCAATTGGTTTATCTTTAACAGGAATTCATTTTAGGGCAATATTATAAGGGTTTCTGCTGTTAATATTTTGCCATAGCATCATTAAAAATAATAAAAAAACATAAAACTGCTGTATTTTTTAAACATTATTTTCTCTTAATAATTTTGTGCACTTTTCAGGCAAAATAGTATTTATATTGATTCCAGAACCTATTTCAAATCCTGCCTTATTATAGGCATATATAATCACCTCTTAACTGTTCATATATAATTGTTTTTGTGATATTTTATAATCCAGTATTGATATAGCAATTTTTTACCTTAAAAAAATGGAAAAAGAGAAGTTTGAGGCAATAGTTTTAAACACTTTAAAAAGTATCCCGGATAAATTCAAGGATAAAATAAAGAATTTAAGTATTGTTATTGAAGAAAAAGATGTAAGCCCTGTTATAAAAGGTAAAAAAGGTACCCACACAAAATACACGCTTGGTCTTTATCAGGGGCTTCCTGCTACCAAACAGGCAGGCAGAATAAATATATTGCCTGATAAAATAACCATTTATAAAAAATCACTGGAAGAAATAAGCCGCAATGATAAGGAATTAGAAAAAAACATAATAAAAGTTATTTTACATGAATTGGGACATTACTTCGGTCTTGATGAAAAAAAGCTAAGGAGATTAGGCTACTGATTCTTACTCTCTGTAATTCTCTTTCTATTCGTCTGGCTTTTATTCATGGAAAATATTATATCCAAATAGCTCACTCCTGGTTTTAATCAAATTTTTTCATATTTTGTTCTGAGCATAAAAAATATTGACTTTGATCATAAATAGGTGTAAATTGTTCAAGTACTATTTCACTTAAAGTGAAATATAATTTTACTATAAAACGAAAATATTTTTAGCATTTTTGGAAAATTTCTGTTATAATTAAAAGATAAAAAGTTATTTTATAAAATGCTATTATAGGAGCGTTAACTGAATTAATAAAATATAATATAAAAAAAACTTTTTTATTAGTGTAAAATATATGTAGAGAATTAAAAAATAGGAGTTGAAATACTATGGCAGAAGAAAAAAGATTTAGCAAGAATAAAGAAAAAATAAAAATACCGGAAGAGCTTCCTCTTCTATCCTTAAAAAATAGTGTGGTATTCCCATTTCTGGCAACACCACTGGTTGTGGGTAGAAAAAAGTCTTTGGAAGCTATTAAAAGTGCATCCAGAGAGCACAAGATCATAGTAGTCGTGGCACAGAAAGAAGAAAATAAAGAACAGGTGGAAAAAGACGACCTATATGATGTAGGAACTGCTTGCGCTATAAAACAAGTAGCTAATATATCAGAGAGTGAGATCAAGTGCATCGTTGAAGGAATTTCCCGGGTAAAAATAAAGTATTTTACTCAAACTGAACCTTATTTCAGAGCAGCAACTGAAGTGCTTGAAGAAATCCCTTTAATCGAAGATGAGGAAACAGAAAATCTTAATACAACTGTTAGAATGCAAGTTGAGAAGTTTATTCAACTGGGTATCCCCCTGCCTACAGCTTTTGTAGTGGCAGCAACCAATATTTCCAAACCTGAGGTTCAGACTGATTTATTTGCTTCATATTTGCTTTCAGGTACCAAACAGAAGCAGAAAATCCTTGAAGAAAACAACCTGAAAATAAGATTAAAAAAATTAACAGAATACCTTGGTGAAGAACTTAAGAGGTTTGAAGTTCAGTCTCAAATAAGAGATAAGGTTCAAAAAGAAGTAGGAAAAACACAGAGGGAATATTATCTCCGCCAGCAGCTTAAGACGATTAAGAATGAACTGGGCGAATTTGATGAGTCTATTGCTCTGACCAGGGAATTAGAGAAAAAATTGCAGAAGAAAAAAATGCCCAAAGAGGCTAATGATAAAGTATTAAAAGAAATAGAAAGGCTGGAAGACATTCCCAGTATGTCTCCGGAACACTCTTACGTGAGGACTTATGTGGAGTTGATGCTGGACGTTCCATGGTCCGAAAAGACCAAAGATGTTATGGATTTAAAAAAAGCAAAGAAAATATTGGATGGCGATCATTACGATCTGGAAAAAGTTAAAACTCATATTCTGGATTATCTGGCTGTCAGGAAATTAAAGGGTAAATCAACCAAAGGCCCGATACTATGTTTTGTTGGACCTCCAGGTGTTGGCAAGACTTCTCTTGGGCAGTCTATAGCCAAGTCTCTTGGAAGAAAATTTATAAGAATGTCTATTGGTGGTATAAGAGATGAAGCTGAAATCAGAGGACACCGGAGAACATATGTAGGAGCGCTTCCAGGCAGGATTATCCAGGGTCTTACACAAGCCGGAACAAATAATCCGGTATTCATGCTGGACGAGATTGATAAGGTGGGTATGGATTATAGAGGCGATCCTTCATCTGCATTACTCGAAGTACTTGATCCGGAGCAAAACAATTCATTCAGGGACCATTACCTTGAAGTATCGTTTGACCTTTCAAATACAATGTTTATTACAACAGCTAATATACTGGACACCATACATCCGGCACTTAGGGACAGAATGGAGACTATTGAAATACCTGGTTATAGTTCTGAGGAAAAGATTCATATAGCTGAAAAATTCCTGATCCCCAAGCAATTAGAAGAACAGGGAATAGAAAAATATAATGTCAAATTTACTGGTGAAGCCATCTCTCTAATAATTGAGGAATATACAAGAGAAGCCGGCGTCAGGAATTTAGAGCGGGAGATAGCAAATATCTATAAAAAAATTGCAAGGGAAATAGTTGAAGGAAAAAGATATCCCAGGAATATAACTGCTGAAAGAGTAAGGAATTTCCTTGGTGTCTCAAAAGTTTTACCAAGTGAGATCGAAGATAAAAATAGAGTTGGAGTCGCCACAGGTCTTGCCTATACACCGGCAGGCGGAGATATACTGCTTATTGAATCCACTTATTATGGAGGCAGCGGCGTACTAATACTCACAGGAAAACTTGGAGATGTAATGCAGGAATCGGCAAAAGCAGCAATAAGTTATATTCGTTCAAGAGCAAAAGACTTTGGAATAGAAGATAAGTTATTCAGTAAATCAGATATACATATTCATGTTCCCGCAGGAGCTGTGTCTAAAGACGGGCCATCGGCAGGCGTGGCTATAACTTCTTCTCTTGTATCTGCATTTACAGGAATACCTGTTATAAGAGATGTGGGTATGACAGGAGAAATAACTTTAAGAGGCAGAGTTCTTCCAATTGGTGGACTTAAAGAAAAACTTCTTGCGGCAAAAAGAGCAGGACTCAAGAAAGTTGTTCTGCCAGAAAAAAACAGTAAGGATCTTGATGAGGTACCTAAAAGCATACTAAAAGGACTAAAGCTGGAATTTGTAAAAAATATTGACGATGTAATTAAGCACACCCTTGAAAGATATCCTTCAAAGCTAGAAAGTCCTGATGATAAAGGTGTAAAAGCTCCTGTTGGAGAGCCTGAGATAAGACAATCTCAGAGGTTTACTCCTACTATACAGTAGGTTATTTTTTAATAAAGCCCTCTTTTAAAATAATATTTTATGGAGGGTTTTATTTTTAACCATAAAAAACTCGAGATAAATCAGCATATAATAAATTTAAAGAAAAATAAAAATATTCAAAATATACCAATATTATTTTGGATTTAATGCAAATATAACAAAAGAGGTTAGTCTATAAGCCGAGTTATAGCCTAATTTACTATATTTCCAAAAAATGCTGATAATTATTTCTATTTATTAAATTGACTTCACTTCCAGGGTAGGTCTCTATAAATATCTTTGGTTCCTTAAAAGTTTTTTTATTCCATTTAAATTCATAACCAAAAAGTTTTCCTTTTTCTTCTTCTATATAATCTAGTTCATACTGTTGGTGTGTTCTCCAGAAAAAAGTATTTCTAACAATATTTTTATTTTTAATCAATTTAATTCTTTCACTTATTAAAAAATTCTCCCATAAATTCCCGGTATCTCCCCTTAAATTTAATGGATTAAGATTGTTTATGAGAGCATTTCTTATTCCAGTATCAACAAAATAAATCTTTCTTAATTTTCTTAGTTCATTCCTTAAATTCCTGCTGTATGGATTCAAGCGAAAAATAATAAACGCTTTCTCCAATAAAGAAATGTAACTAGCAATTGTTTTCTTATCTACACCAACCGTAACTGCAAGTTCGTTATAAGAAACTTCATTTCCTATCTGCAATGCCAGAGCCTGTAGCAATCTTTCAAGAAGATCAGGGCTTTTAATATTTTGATATTGTAAGACATCTTTATATAAATAACTCCTAGAAATCTCCCTTAATAGATTTTCCGATTCATCATATTTTAAAACAACATCAGGATACATTCCAAATATAATTCTGTTTTCTATAAGACGATTTAATTCTAATTCTGAATAAATCGTTTTTAATTCGCTAAAAGAGAATGGATATAAATAGAATTCATGCTTTCTACCAGTTAGTGGTTCAATAATTTGATTAGATAGATCAAATGAAGAAGAGCCGGTAGCAATTACCTGAATATCCGGATAGTTATCCACAAGTAACTTCAACGCCAGACCAATATTTATTACTCTTTGTGCCTCATCTATCAAAATAAGTCTTTTATTTCCAATAAAATTCTTTAACTCAGTTGAAGTCTTGTTAGTTAAAGCCTGCCGGATATCAGGTTCATCGCAATTTACATACAAAGAATCATTAGAGTATTTTTTCTGAATTTCCCTTATAAGAGTAGTTTTCCCAACCTGGCGGGCTCCATATATTATTATAATCTTACCTTTAAATAAACTTTTTTCTATGCCATTCTGTATTTCTCTTTTAACTATAATCATAAAAATCCCCAAATTTGTCTAAATTAAGTGAACTCGCTCCCTTAATTCTATAATATTTTGGGGAATTTATCAAATATAGATTATCTTTTTTATTATTTGTTTACACTCATATCTGATCAGTGTCTGAAATGTCTTTTCCCGGTAAATACCATGGGTATTTTATTTCTATTGCAGCTTTCTATAACTTCCTTGTCTCTGATAGAACCACCGGGCTGTATTATTGCTGTAATTCCATTTTTGGCAGCAAGCTCTGCTACATCCTCGAAAGGGAAAAAGGCGTCTGAAGCCATAATTGAGTTCTTACATCGTCCATTTGATTTCCTGATGGCTATTTCTGCAGCATCAATTCTACTCATCTGTCCTGCGCCTATGCCTACGGTACTATTATTGGCAGTCAGTACTATAGCGTTGGATTTAACGCTTTTAACAATTTGCCATCCAAATAGAAGATCGTTCCACCTGTCGGGATCTGGCTCAACGCTGGTTACCACTTTCATATCCTTTTTACTATCCGGGCCCTCATCCAGATCCTGTACTAACAGTCCTCCATTTACGCTTTTGATATCCACCTTTTCCAGTTTAAAATTATCTGAATTTATGCTGCCGATGTAGGTATTCAATTCAAAATCTATTTTAAGGATTCTCAAGTTTTGCCGCCCGGCCAGTATTTTAAGAGCTTGCTGGTCAAAATCCGGAGCTATAAGTACTTCTACATATTTATCCAGCATAAACTTTGCCGCCTCTGCCGTCCATTTCATATTGCAGGCTACAACACTGCCAAAAGCTGAAACCGGGTCGCACTGATATGCTTTCTTGTAAGCCTCTTCAACAGACTGCGCAGTGGCTGCACCACAAGGATTACTATGTTTGATTACTGCTACACAGGAGGTAGCAAATTCCTTAACAATTCCAAATGCCGCATTACCATCCAGAATATTATTATATGACAACTCTTTGCCCTGAAGCTGTCGTGCACCCGCAAAATTATCTGTTCCGGTATCTATATATTTATAATAAGAAGCTTTCTGATAAGGATTTTCCCCATATCTAAGGTTTTGAATTTTTTTAAGATTTAAACTGAGGCCATCCTTAAAATTACCATCGCTGTATCTAAAGTTATCCTCCATTTCTTTGCCTGCACTGCTGCAATCTATACCCAGATAATCTCTTATGGATATATCTGAATTATCAAAACTTCCAGTTTTATTTTTAAGGTAATTAAAGATTATACTGTCATATTCACAGGTATGCTGAAAAGCTTTAACACTTAATCTAAACAGGGTACCCAGGCTAATATATCCGCCGCTATCTTTAAGCTCTGCCTGTATTTTTTTATAGTCATCAGGGTCAACTACTACAGCTACCCCCTTATAATTTTTAGCGGCACTTCTAATCATAGTAGGACCGCCAATATCAATATTTTCAATAGCCTCTTCCATAGTAACATTTTCTCTGGATATGGTTTCTTTGAATGGGTATAGATTCACTACCACCATATCTATTAACTTTATCTTTGAGTTTGAAACTTCATTCATATGATTCTCATTGCTTCGGTCAGCTAATATCCCTCCATGTATGTATGGATGAAGGGTCTTTACTCTCCCGTTCAACATCTCGGGAAAACCGGTAACTTCTTCTACCTTCTTCACTTTCATACCTGACTCTTCTAATTTTCTGTAAGTCCCTCCAGTTGAAATAATTTCTACTCCTATCTCCTCCAGAGTTTTTGCAAAATCTACAATACCCTCTTTATTGGAGACACTGATTAGAGCTCTTTTTATCCTTACTTTCATTTTCCTCCCCTGTTTAATATCATTTTTTATTTAAAATTTTTACCCTTCTTCCATCTATTTCCAATCTATCCTCGCAAAAATATTTTACTGCTTCAGGATAAATTTTATGCTCCACTTTATGTATCTTTTCCTCCAGTTCTTCCACACTGTCATCAGGATCAATGTCAACAGCCCCCTGGAGTATTATTGGTCCGCTATCAAGACCTCCATCCACAAAATGCACCGTAACCCCTGTCACTTTTACCCCATACCGGTAAGCATCTTTTATGCCATGGGTGCCTTTAAATGACGGTAGAAGTGCGGGATGAATATTTAAAATCTTATTTTTAAACCTGTGAGCAAATTCCTGGCTCAATAGAAACATATAACCTGCAAGAACTACAAGATCTATTTTTTCTTCTTCCAGCATTTCTATAATCTCTGAATCATACTGCTCCCTGCTGCTATATCTGGCGGGATCCATAAAAACTGCTTTTATTTTATTTTTTTTCGCCCTTTCTAAAGCAAAAGCGTCTTTATTATTAGAAAAAACCAGAACTATGTCTCCATTTAAACCATGTTTATTATTATAATCTATAAGAGCTTGAAGATTTGAGCCAAAACCTGACGCAAATACAGCAATTCTTTTTTTCATTTATAACCTCTGGATTTCTTCTATTATTACCCTTCCATTTCCTCTGGTAACAGTACCTATATTATATATATCTTCTCCCAGCTCTCCAGCAATATTTCTTGCTTTATCAAACCCGCAAGGAGAAGTAATAATAACCATTCCTATACCCATATTGAATACTCTAAACATTTCATCTCTATCAATATTTCCCAGGTCCTGTAAAAATTTAAAAATAGCAGGAATCTTCCAGGTCCATTCCAATATGGAAGCGTCCACATCCCCGGGAATTATTCTGTTTATATTTTCATAAAATCCCCCACCGGTTATATGAGAAATTCCATGGATTTCAACTTTGTCTTTAATCATTCTGTCTATTATTTTAAAATATAATTTTGTGGGGGTTAGAAGTAAATCTACAAGTGATTTGCCACCGGCCCAATCATATTTTTTTTGCAGATCCAGATTTTTATCTTTAATTATTTTCCGCACCAGTGAGAATCCGTTACTGTGAACCCCCGAAGAAGGTACCCCTGCTATTATATCTCCTTCATTTACCAGACTGGAATTTATTATGGCTGATTTTTCTACAATTCCCACCGCAAAACCGGCAACATCTATATCATCTTTTCTATACATGTCAGGCATCTCGGCAGTCTCCCCGCCAATTAAAACAGTGTTACAATAACTACAGCTTTCAGCTATGGATTTGATTATAGTTTTTATTTTTTCCTCATTTATCTTACCGCACGCTATATAATCTAAAAAAAATAGGGGTTTTGCACCGCAGCATATTATGTCATTTATACACATAGCTACTGCATCCTGCCCTATATATCTGTAGCAATTTGCTTTTTTTGCCAGCAGTATTTTTGTCCCTACGCCATCCGTGGAAGAGGTAAGAACAGGATTTTTGTAGTCCTTCAGATCAAGCTGGAAAAGACCGGAAAACGAAGATAGGCCGCTTAGCACTTTACCGGAAAAAGTTGAGGTTATTGTTTTTTTAAGTTGACTTAGTACATTTGAAGCTTTATCTATATTTACTCCGGATAATCCATATGAATATTTTTTGCTATCTTTCTTTTTATTTTTTTCAGGCATTAGAAGATATTCTCTCCTCTTTATCCATGGAACACTTATCGGATTCGATATTTTCAGGGATTTGAACTGGATATTCACCGTTAAAACAGGCAAAACAGAATTTCTCTTTAGATTCCCCCACAGCCTTCACCAAACCACTCATTGTTAAATACTTCAAGCTATCAACTTTTAGAAATTCTCTTATATCTTCTAACGTCTTATGATTGGCAATAAATTCCTTCTTTGTAGCCATATCAACACCATAATAGCAGGGATAAAGCAGTGGGGGGCAGGTAATTCTCATATGTACTTCTTTAGCGCCAGTATTGTATAACATTTTAACTATTTTGTTTGATGTTGTTCCCCTGACTATAGAATCATCAACCACTACCAGTTTTTTACCTTGTATAATGTCTCTTAAAGGATTTAACTTAAGCTTAACACTTAGCTCCCTGGTTTCCTGCTTTGGCTGAATAAAAGTCCTTCCAATATATCTATTTTTAATAAAACCCTCTGCATATGGTATTTTAGATTCTGCAGAATACCCAATTGCAGCAGGGGTACCTGAATCAGGTACAGGAATAACTAAGTCAGCATCAGCAGGAAACTCCTTTGCCAGTTCCTGTCCCAATCTATGCCTTACCTCAAACATATTTTTATTATGTATATAACTGTCAGGCCTTGCAAAATAGATAAGTTCAAACACACACATGGAAATCCTATCTACCGGAAGCATCATTTGTGATCTCATGCCATCTTTATCCAATACTATAATCTCGCCAGGGTCAATTTCTCTAATGAACTTTGCGTCAATTATATCCAGCGCGCAGGTCTCTGAAGCTATGACATAGCTGCCTTCAAGGCTGCCCAGCACCAGCGGCCTGAATCCATGCGGGTCCCTGATTCCGAAGATCTTATCTTTGGTTAATATAACCAGGGAGTAAGAGCCTTTTATCTTGCCGGTTGCATCTTTAATTGCGTCCTCAATATTTTCTTTCTCCGAGCTTTCTATGAGTGACGCTATAACTTCCGTATCTGTGGTAGTTTCGAAATTAATGCCTTTTTTTATCTGTTCATTTCTAATTTCCTTAAAATTAATCAGATTTCCATTTTGAGCTATAGCAAAACTTTCATTTTTAAACATCCGGTAAAGTGGCTGTGAATTCTTCCAGATGTTCATTCCCGTGGTAGAATAACGGGTGTGACCTATTCCAATATGGCCCTGAAGAGGGGCAATATTTTGCTCATTAAACACCTGGGATACCAGGCCAAGGTCTTTAAAGATCAAGATATTCTCGCCATCGGATACAGCTATACCAGCGCTTTCCTGCCCCCTGTGCTGAAGTGCCTGAAGTCCGTAAAATATCATTTCTGCTACCTTTTTACCAGGTGCATATATACCAAATACCCCACATTTCTCGTTAATCTTTCTGTCTGATATCCTACTTACCATTTCATTAACTAATTTATATAATTTAATTTTTATCCTTCAGCTTTAGTTTAAAAACTCTATTAACTTTACGCTTTCGTCACTATACAATAACCAGGTTTACTTTTACTTCATAAAACAAACAAGGTTATTATAACAAATAAAATATTAAAATAAATAAAGGAATTTGAGAAGATTCAGTTGTTTTTCTCACACCACTTCCTGGCATTCTGGAACATCTTTAACCATGGAGAAACCTTCAAATTAGATTTCCAGCTTTCTGGCATCCACGGCCACTGCCAGAGTAGAAATGTCCTTTCAGGATGAGGCATCATAGCAAGATGCCTTCCATCCGGCGAGCACAAAGCAGTAAACCCGGATGGAGAACTATTGGGATTAAATGGGTACCTCTCTGTAGGTATTCCTCTGTCATCCACATAAAGTATAGGCGCAAGGCCCCCATCAGACACATCGGACAGGATTTGGGGATCCGGACAGTGCAGATAACCCTCTCTGTGTGCCACCCATATACCGAGAATTGAATCCTCCATACCCTTGAGCATAATAGAAGGACTTTTTAAAATCTTTACAGTTACCCATCTTGACTCAAACCGCCCTGAAGGATTGCGTATAAATCTCGGCTGTTTAGTTTCAGGAATTCCCTTCCAGGGTACCCAGCCAAGAAGAGTCATAAGCTGGCAGCCATTACAAACACCTAATGAGAAAGTATCTGCCCGCCTGTAGAAAACATCAAACATCTCCCGCAGCTCCGGACTGAACCTGATAATACCAGCCCATCCTTTGGCACTGTCCAGAATGTCAGCATAAGAAAATCCTCCAACAAATACTGCACCTCTAAACTTCTCGAGAGTGATATCATACTTAAGTAAGTCAGTCATAGTGACATCCCAGGGTTCAAATCCAGCTCTAAAGAATGCTGAGGTCATCTCCCTATCACCATTACTGCCCTCTTCGCGGATGATTGCTACCCTGGGTTTTTCCGGTCTCTTTAACAGTTCTGGAGAGGTACCCTCCGGCCGGAAAGATAGGTGGTATGAAGGACCGGGCCGGTTGTGAGCTTTCTTTTGTTTCTCTGCCATTTCCTCATTCATCTGGTGCCGCTCAAGCTCGTCACTTGTCGACTCCCACCAGGCCAGAAGAGTTGGCATATCAATATTCAGTTTAACTTCATCACCCTGGTAAATAACCGCCTGCCGTTTTTTCCGGGTGCTGCCTAAAATCATAAATGGAACACTGGATTTATCTAAAATATCAATAATTGCCGCCTCGCACTCTGGCAGGTATTCCAGAACCAATCCAAGCTCCTCGGAAA
>JABMRD010000151.1 GCA_013202875.1 Actinomycetota bacterium
AATATATGCTTCCTACTGGCATTTCTTGCTGCTAAAAGACTGGGGATTATTAAGTGATTGAAAAACAGGCAAGCTTTCGGTAAAGAAATTTAATAAAAATGATTCATCTATTGATTTTTCTGATTCAAGATTTATAAGGACAGCCTGTGGTAAGTATCTTACATCCATTTCCCATTTAAGGATTGCAAGAAGCAGAAATGGTATTGACTTTGAGATAGATAAAAAGCCTGCTTTATTTCCGGAAAATAAATATGATAAGATTTCTAAAGTTCTTTAATTTGTCTTTTAAATCTTTCAGTCCCCTTTGCTTGATAGGACAATATTCTCTTTTGTAAGAAGGCGGGAAAAAAATAAGACGACTGCCCAGAAAACCGCAGTCCCGGCAAGACACCATAAACAAAAAGACCAGGAAGCCAGGTTGATGGTTCCAGTGGCTACTCCCAGCGGGATCCCTGTCATAAGGCCGAACCCTACTAAAAAGGATGGTGTTATTGCTGTATCGGGATTTTTTGCCAGAGAGAAAAGAATAATAAACAGCAGAAGTCCCAAAAACAGCAGGGGATTTACAAGAAGGCTGGTAAGCAGCAGCGGGACCGGCAGGAAAAAATTACCGGTCACCGGTCTTATGGTAGTAAGATTTACCGAAAGCAGGACTATAAGTGTGGAGACTACAGAGATTATAAATCCCGGAAGAAAGATAGCCAGACTTTTGCCCATCCAGATCTCTTTAGGAGTGAGTGTAGTTGCAAGAAGAGACGCAATATTGCCATTTACCTTCTCTTTGATTATAGGCAGGCTTGAGAAAACCCAGATGAAAGTCATAAGGATAGATAACGGCAGAAAATAAGCAATAAGGCCCATAATTAGTTCCAGCATGGGCCTGGCAGTCGTTTTCATCTGCAGCCACTCCTGCCTGCCCAAGACAATATTTGTTACAACAGCGGCGATGATAGTGATTATTGTAAATACAATAACTATGATCAAAAAAGCACCTGTCTGCCGGTGTTCCCTGAGATCTCTATTAAAAACGATACTCATTCTTCTCAAATCAGACTCCTAACGCGATAAGACTATTTTCTCTTTTGTATGGCGGGATTGGAGAGATAATAAAGCAATTACAGCAGCAGCAGCTATTCCGAGGTTAGCGAGAGTGAAAGGCCATGATGCAGTATCCAGAATACGGCGTATCACAAGGTTGATCATTAGTATCACAATAATTTGCAGAGATATCGCAGCGATGATGTTTCCGGTAGCCGGTTTGCCGGTAAGACCGATAAACTGGACAAGAAGGCCGAGACAGAGGTAGATAAGCGGGGCAGCAATGAAGCTGCTTACTGCTATCCAGGGATTAAAAATAAAGCCGATGCTGGGGGTAAAATATATATAATTTACAGTGATCAGGACTATAAGCGTAAGGATCTCTCCGACTACCAGGCCGGGTATAAAAATAGCTAGGCTCTTTGCTACCCAGATATCTCTGACTTTAAGAGGCGTAGCCAGTAGTGACTCTATATTTCCCCTGGATTTCTCCCTGGTCATGGACTGAAAGCCAAACGAATTTAGATTTATCCCTAATGCCAAAATGCATGTACAATACATTAGCAGACCGAGGTAAAGTTCCAGATATGCCCTGTCCGGTGATGCCGTATCCATAATCGGAGCTATAAAAAAAATACCAAAAGAAATGACTAGACCGACAACGATCATCAGCGTAACAATTATATAGACAATACCTACAGTCTTCAGCCTGAGATTGTTCCTGATACTGGTAATTATTATAAGACCTAAATCTTTCATGATGCTTCAGCCTCTTTTAAGATAGATGCATACATCTCTTCCAGTAATGCTTCTTTTTTTACTGCTTCCTCAATTTTTACTCCGCGGCTGGCAAGAAGGCTGATTATATCTGAGACCCCCGTTCCCTGCCGGGGTGAAAAGAAAAGACTTGTTTTTTTCTTTTTCTGAAATCCCAGGCGGTCCAGCTTTTTAAGCTCCGCCAGCAGTGACTCCGGAATATTTTTTGTTGTTTCAATTACCACTCCGCCGCCGCCCATTTTCTTGCGCAGGTTTTCCAGTTCACCATAAAGCTTTATCTCACCCCTGTCTATAAGGGCGATGCGGTTGCAGATCCGCTGTACCTCATCCAGGTTATGGGAACTTAAGAAAATAGTCTTATTTCTTTTACGGGCTACATCAAGCATTATCTGTCTTATCTCTATCTGTCCGGATGGATCAACTCCGGCCGTAGGCTCATCCATGACCAGTACTTCGGGATCATGCACCATAGCCCTTGCTAAAGCCAGCCTCTGCCTCATTCCTTTGGAATAGGTACCCACCCTGTCACCGGCTCTGTTCTTAAGGTCTACCATACTCAGGAGTTTATCAAACCTTTCCCCGGCTTTGGGCAACCCGTAGATCTGTGAGTAGAACATAAGATTATGTTCGGCTGTCATATTATCGTAAAGGCCGTCTGTATCAAGAACAAAACCTATTTTTCTTCTGGTTTCGCTCTGGTTAATATCCTGCCCCAGGACATCCAGCCTGCCGGAGTCAGCCTGAAGCAGGCCAAGAAGTATCCTTATGGTTGTGGTCTTACCAGCTCCGTTAGGACCGAGATAACCGAAGATATCCCCAATTCCCACGGAGAAGCTTATTCCCTTCAGAACCTCTCGATTTCCCAGAGTCTTCTTAATGTTCTCTATACTTATTGCTGAATTCATTTGACATCCTTAGTTTTATTATCTGCTTTAGATTCTTTGTCCTCTTTATGTTTCATTTTTGACCCTATTTCATGAAATAGGTCCATGGTACCTTCCATTGTTCTCTGCATGATACTGAACGTGGCAATCCCAAGTCCCCTTTCCAGATCTCCAAAAACGAGCAGTTTGTCACCGGTTTTAATTCCAAAATCCTTTCTGGCTGCTGACGGTATGACTACCTGTCCCCGCTCACTTACAGTTACCGAGCCGTAAAATTTTTTACCCTCCGGTGCTTTCATACCTGATTCTCCGCTTATATCATTGTTACAAGATTTATCTTATTTACAAAGCAAATCATATTAAGAAATTAGAACGCTGTCAAGTGTGAATTAAGTTTAAGACTCAATTTAGGTATAAAAATTTCCTCATTTAGTAACAAAATCCTGGTTCTAACTTTGTCCACTAAACCCAGCCAATATAATCATTCAAAGATTCAACAATTTTCATTTCTATAATGGTAATCTTGATTTATTCATTATAATACTTGGTAAGATCTCTATAATAGTTTCCGTGACTGCCAACCATTATCAGCTTCAGAATGTCAATTTCTAATTCATAAGCCAACAAGAAAAGCTGTTTTTCAATATGAAATTTATATACCCGAACACCCTTTAGAGATCCCTTTTTTTCTTGGCCTATTTTTGGTTTACCTGCTATTTTCTTAATCTCTTCATCAAGTATTTTTATCTGTTTCTTATATAACTTTTTCTTCTGTTTTTGGAAGAGTGGTGATTGAATTATTTTAATTCCTAATCACCTTCCCCAAAAATATAAGGTGTTCCAAGCCCTTCTTTTAACTGTTCCCTCCCAAGTAAAATATCTTTGATTACTGAAAAAGATAAGTCTGGATTGTCCTCTGCGACTTTGCCGATAAATGCCCAGTATTCAACCTGTCCTGCCATAGATCGGCGTGCCACTCTTGCTGTTAATCTTGCCTCTTCTGCAATATCGTCTGAAATTTTTATTGCCTTACTCATAATTTTTAATATCTCCTTAATGTTTTTATATGAAGCATAATAACATATAATACTACCTTTTGCAACTTTATTCTATTCAATGGTCGAAATATTACCACCTTTTACTTTTCTAATAACTTATTTACAAAAAATGATATAATTGCTTAATAATTCCAAAACGTTTTATAGTTCGGGCAATAAGATTATAAAGAAATCTGCAAGTTCAGCTGGACCAGATTAACTGTTTTAATGGAAGCAATCTGGACTCTTTAAAAAGCCTGATGGAAAAAAGTATTAAAATATTATTCATTTAATCGATTGGGCTTAATAATAAATTTTATAGTAGATCATATACTCGGAAAATTGAGAAGTATTCACCATTTAGGTTTTCCTATTTAAAAAAGAGAGGAAGCCGCCTGTCAACTAACCAGGGTTTATTTATGAAAGAAATTAAAGAATCCATATTGTCTGGAAAGTAAAGTATGGTGGGTGGTATTGGATTTGAACCAATGACCTCTGCGATGTCAACGCAGCGCTCTAACCAGCTGAGCTAACCGCCCGCATTATTGATTTTATCAGAATACTGAAGCTTAAGTCAAAGAACCACGATTCTATTTTTTATTACAATTTTTCCTCATCCAATAACAAAATCCTAGTTCTATCTTTGTCCACTATCTTCAGCCAATAACATTCTTAATTACATAAATAAATAATGCATTTATATATCAAAATACTATCTTTGATTTTAAATATAAATGTTTCCATAAAAAATATTTTAAATATTGACACTGTTCATCTACTATGTAATCAATTTCTCATCCGGAAGTAAGTGGCCCGCTTAAACTTATTTCAGATGTTTAAAAATATCTTCATTTATTTTTATTAATTTTAACACCTAATATTTTTTCAAGTTCAGACAATTTTTCCTTATCACTCATCATGAAGGGACATTTATCCTTTAAAGCCACCTCAGGATTTTCTGCAATAGCCTCTGCATATTTTTCGCAATTGGTATATCCACACGCGCCGCAATTCTTATTGGGGATTATTTTAAGTATATCCTGCACCTTTTTCGACTTTTCTTTTTTCTTTGGAAGCAAGCTGCTTGTAACAACTATTAAAATGCCGAGAAATAGTGCAATTGCTGCAAATATTAATATAATTGTCAGTCTGTTTGTCATTTTTTAAAAGTATTTCCAATATGTGTCAATCTTGGTAGTTTCAATTAATTCGCCAATATATTAGAGTGTCCTTAATCTTAAATTTAAATTTATACTCCACCTTGTTTAACTGAATCTTGTACCGGTGCCGGACCAGCCGCACTTTACACAGTTGTATCTCACCGTATTGGGATAACCCATTTCCTCTGGCTCCAGACAACCGTCACAGCTTGTATTTCCACATCTTAATTTCCGCCAACCACATTTGGTGCATTTGTAGGTGTTGATATAAGGACTAATTGGAGAACCTTTTATTTCTTCTACAATTTCCTGACACTGGGGGCAGTTCATTTCTTACCTCTCCTTTTTTTCTCTATAATATATCATATTTTTAAACTATTTTTCCATATCAGCTATTATTTTAGAAATTCAGCAGTAAGTTATCTTTTAAATTGGAATTTAATCAGTTTGAAAGTATAATATTTAGTAAGTTTTTATAATCAAGGAGGTTAGAAATGGCAAGGAGAGTTTATTTTAGAGAGATTTATTTATACATTGTTTGCCTTATTGCACTTATAATCTTCATAGTGGGACTCGTTATGGTTTATGATAGTGCTATCAATTATGTAAAACCAACAACATATGTGACAAGGTCCAACATAAGAACTATGTATTCAACAGATCAATACCAAAACCTATCCAGGGAAGAAATAGAACAATTAACTGAAGATGAGCTGGATGCCTCTCTTCAGAGTGAAAAAGATATAGCATTTAAAAGTTTACTGAGAGGAATACTTCTGGTAATTATATCAATTCCGCTATTTACCTTTCACTGGAGAAAAGCTCAGGCAATGTGGCTCACAGGTTTGGAGACAAAAGATACTGATTGACATATCTTCTTTTTTTATACGGTGAGTATGAATTTTATGGATTAATTAATACTTGAAACAAATTTTAGAAGTTTTCTTAACTAAATTACGAATGGAGGAAATAATGAATATTTCTGAATTTGCCGATAAGCTTATCTGCCAGTACTGTTATAAAACCCACGGAACAAAAAGTTGGCCGGTAAATGGGGATATGGTTCCTTTTTATCACCAAAAAGAACCGGGAAATTATAATTTAAAAGTAACCTGTCCTTATTGTAAAAAAGAATGGTACGTAGTCTGGGATGATAATCCC
>JABMRD010000152.1 GCA_013202875.1 Actinomycetota bacterium
ATAGAAATAAATTGAGAGATATATAGAAGGTCAACAGTTCCAGCCTTCTGTTTTAACAATAATGTCACCATTGGTGAAATCTCCCGGGATCATAGCTTTTATCTGAACTGATTCAGATGGAAATAGTGAAACACAATTATCACTCCAGAAAACCGGGGCAATAATCTTGTTTGTTCTTTTATCATATAATTTGATCCAGATAAAAAAAGCCAGATACTCACCTGAATTTGTGATTTTCACATTTGCATAATAAGTATTATTTATCCTTTGCACATTTGAAACAACGTCTATATGTGTCCCGGGCATTTTTCTTATTAAACTCATGTCTGCGTGAGTTTTAAGTGGAGAATAACACCAGAAATATTCACCTGTAAAAATATCCTTATTTGTCGTCAACCAGTATAATTGTGTGCTCTCTACAATTTGATTTTTTTCGATACTGAGTTTTAAAAAATAGACTACTGAGAGATCGTTAATCACTGGTAAAGTAAAAATTCTCTCTCTCTTCTCCTTTTCGATGTTGACTATTAAATCTGTAGATAATTTTTCTTCTAAATCAGAGTTATACATTTTAATGAAAACTTTTGAGTCTGGATAACTTTTTAGCTCATTATTAATAATCCAGATTGAATGATCGTCATATGAATACTGAATATGTAAAGGTTCGCAGGCTTTTTTTGTACCGAAAAATGCGCCGGTCGGATTTAGATAATAATCATATAATTGCCAGATAAGACTCGGCCAGGGACTATTATGCATCCAGCCGATAATACCTGTTGCTTTCGGGAAATTTCGGTTATGCGCTTCATACATTGCTCTCCAGCCTTCATATCCCAGAACCTGGGCTGTTTTCAAATAGTCGGACAGATCTTTTGGTTGACCGTAGCGTTTTGAAATTGCTTTATCAATTTTTTCAGTGTTATTAAACTGCTCTCCGACTCCGGCATGATGATTCCATGCCTCACTTCCAACATATAATTGATCCCTTGGGAGCATCTTTTCTATACTTTCCATTATAGGAATACAAACATCCGGACAGGTTTCAGTATTAAAGCGCTCCGCATATCCTTCTCTTTCCTCGTCATACCAGTATATCGGAGGCACATACGAATAAGGACCGGTCATTTTGACCCCGGTAACACCTGTAAGTTTTGATGGTTTATGTGATGCACTTGAAATTCTTGGTAAGTTATTATAGGTCTCCTGTAAAACTTCCAGATAGACCCGTTCCACATTCTCTGGAGGCGGAAAATCGCTGCCATAAAACCAGGCAGCAAATGAGGGATGGTTCCGTAAACGTAAAATCTGAGACCTCTCGGACTCTCTGGCGACATCGATATCCCCATATTTCCAGATATCCCATCTTTCAAAATGATTGCAGCAAGGCCAACCGGCAAGCACCAGTATACCTTTTTGATCGCATATATCCCAGAAATAATCAGTGGCCAGTTTCCCTTCCAGGCGCACTGCATTCATATTTAAATTAATTAGAAAATCAATATCAATTTCATCCTGTCTCTTTGATTGTCGTAACATTAAATCAGGGGTCCACGCAGTTCCCCGGATTAATAATTCTTTGCCATTAATGAGAAATAATCGCGCTCCATGTTCGTTATTGACTGTCTTGATTTCGCGAATTCCAAAAGTAACGTTTGTGCTGTCTGAAACATTATCTTTGACCTTTAAAATCACTCTGAGTTCGTACAATTCTGGTTTTCCTAACTGATAAGGCCACCATAAGCGAGGATTTCTTATTTTTAATTGGGGGAATTCATGGTGAGTTAAAATGAGTTTTTTTGTAGAGAGGGGGTTTACTGTAATGTGTTTATTAAACGCTACATCTTCTATAGTGCATTCAATTTCTGTCTCTACTGCGTGATCTTGAGTATTAGCTATCTCAGTTTCAATCGCCAGTTCTGCTTCATCCAGTGTATGGGTATTGAGCCGGGTGTGGACAAATGTATTTTTTAAAGCAACCGGTCCGGAAGAATATAAAATTATAGGCTGCCAGATCCCCATGTTATCATCCGGCATGCCGGGTGCCCAGTCAATAAAAGTTATTGCCAGTTCATCGGGTCCCGGTGAAAAGACTTCAATAGCCAGGGCATTTTTTTTACCGGTAAGTGCAAAATTAGTAACATCAAAATCATACAGTCGAAAGGTTCCATTCACATAATCGGTACTGGCAATTCTTTTACCATTGAGCCAGATATTTGCAGAATAATTAATTCCGCGAAAGTTAAGCCAGACTTGTTGCCCCTCCAGGGAACTATCTATAACAAATTCGGTCCTATACCACCAGGATTTTCGAAAGGGACTATCCTCTGGCTTGTATTGTAGCGAAAAATTGATGTTTCGGTCTTTCTTATAACCGGGAATTTTTAATAAATTTAGTCCAGAATAAGGATCGTCATAGACGTTGTTATCTACCAGGGCTGCAACGACCGTATTTGGAATACTTGTGGGATACCAAGTATCGTGTTCATACCCTGGCCTGGATATGGTTTCTCCATAGTCATTCAGACCTTTTGAGCAAAATAAAAACCAATTATCGTTTAATACCTGTTTCATTACCCTCTTCCCGAATATTTAAAATTACTTTTTACGGTGAGATAATTTAAGTTCAATTATAATATTTATTTTCACGTAAAAATAAATATATAATTCTATGAGTATGTTGTCAATTCTTTTAGGTACCAGGATTGGGACACATCCTTCCGGAGATAATCATTTGCTAAATTTAAGAGAATATGGGAACATAAAAATTCTTAGTCCGAAAGAGGTATTCTCACTCTATCTCCCGAAGGCTTCTTCGTTAGAGGTAAAGAAGGTCCGCTGAAAGATGGGGAACTGGAGCGCGCTGGTGGCTGGCGAAAGAGATTGCCAGTAGCAAAAAGTAGTACCACAACGAAATTCTTATCTAAATTCTTGTAAAAAAAAATATTTAGTGTAGAATATGTCCATATAATAATTATAAAACATTATGTTATGGCAATGAAACACACTATTTTATCAAAAAAAGATTCAAAACTATTAGAAAATGCAATTCTAAGTTATGGTAGAATTGTAAATTCCAGTCAGTTAAAGAATATCTATAGAAAGGATTATTCAGTAGAAGAGGCAAACAACCGTATTTCTCTGCTGACTAAAATAGGTTGGCTGCTTAGAATAAAAAAGGGGTTGTATGTAATAGTTACTGACTTTAGCACTCTTGGTTTTAATGATTTATCCATATACTTAATTGCAAAAGCTTTAAATAAAAATTCCTATATCTCATTTGAAAGTGCATTACAACATCATGGGATTTTTGATCAGATGCTGTCTACTGTAGAATCAGTTACTTTTATGAGAGCAAGAAAGTACAAATTTCAAGGTACCATAATTAATTTTCTAAAGATTAAAAAAAAGTTTTATTTCGGATTTTCTAGAGAACGCATAGAATCTGATTTTGTAAATGTTGCTAATATGGAGAAAGCCATATTAGATATGCTTTATTTTAGGAAAAATTCTTATAATATAAGCTTAATCTGGGAGAAACTAACTGAGCACAGGAGTGATTTTGATTTTAAGAAGTTAATAGATTATACAAAAAGATTTAATGATACTATTGTCAGGCAAGTTGGATTTCTACTTGATAGGCTTGGGGTTGAGACAGAAGATTTATATAAAATAGTTAATGGAAAGAAAAGCTACAGCAAAATGACAAATGATTCTAAGCAATTTAGCAGTAAGTGGAGACTATATTATGACCATAAAATTATTAAGTAAGCAACAACTAAGTTTGATTAATAAAAATACTTTAAGATATAGATTAGCTGAAGCTGAAAAAGATTATTTTTTAACTCTTGTATTGAATTGCATCTACAATTCTCATTTGAAGGATAAGCTTATCTTTAAGGGAGGAACAGCACTTTATCATTGTTACTTGCCCCAACTTCGGTTTTCTGAAGATCTTGATTTTACTTCAATGGCGAAAGATATTAAGTTAGAAGATGTAGTGGATGTTTTAAGACTGGAAGATTATTTAGAAATAAAAAAATCATTTATCTCAAATACAACCATAAAAATTGAACAACTGAAATATCAGGGCCCACTTAATATGCCGAATTCATTAAAAATAGAAATTGATTTTACTCAAAATGTTGTGATTACACCTTTAGAAATGGGATATAAGAATTTTTGGAAAGTTAAAATAAAATTAAAAGTTATGGATATAAGAGAGATTAGTGCTGAAAAAATTCGAGCAATGAGTGGTAGAGCAAGATATAGAGATTTTTATGATCAATATATGATTTTAAAAAATTATGATATTAAACTAGATGAAATCATTAATCTAATGGTGCAAAAAGAAATAAGGGAACCAATCAGCCCAGCATCGATTTTATCAAATTGGAAGATTGCTAAAGAAGAAAAATCAAAAGACCTTCTAAGAGTTTATTATAAAGAGCTTGTGTCAGATACTGATATAGAAAAAATGATAAAAAAATTGTCATTTAATCCAATTATTAAAAAATAATACTGTAAATATCTTTTAATCTATTATCTATATCATTCAGTCCAGGGACCTGATCTGATATAATTTTATACAAATATTAAAAATCCAATTAAAGTTTCAATCCTGGTAGATGTTTAGTACATGAGTTTAATTAAAAGGCAGGTGATAAAAATTACCAAAGAAAATAATGAGGAGTTTGAGGTAAAAGGTGAAGAAGGGAAAACACTTATTCAGATTCCTTTAACACTTGGAGTGGTTGGGGCGATACTTTTACCGGTATGGGCTGCAATAGGTGCTATTGCAGCAGTAGTTACCAGGGCTACTATATCTGTTGAAAGAGAATAAAGATTATTTTGATATAGTTTTAACCAAATTTTCCATTTCATTAAGGAAAGCTTTGGCAGATTGGAGAGCATTTTATGCCTCTTCTTCTGTAGAAAAGAAGCTAAGATTGTACTGGTCATCATGTCTTATTTCTGAGATATTGTCAAATGTTGGGGAAATTAACCGCAAAAGCACTTTTTAATGAAATGAAATAAAAACAAAAAAGAAAGAAAATACAAAAGTAGTTGTTGAACCAAAAATAATTATAAGGAAATCAACAAGAGCTTTGTAGCATCTTCTTATTTACTGC
>JABMRD010000153.1 GCA_013202875.1 Actinomycetota bacterium
ATACTTACTTACTTACTTACTTACTTATTGTTATTAAATTTGTGATAAAATTATAACAGAAAAAGTTTATTAGTCAATATACTAAATTTATTTTTGGCAATTCATTATCTTCCCTCTATCTTACACAAAATACCAGTTAAATGAGCATAATTTTAAAATATTTTTAACTGAATTATTGTCTATCCAATGTATTAATTTATCCAGTATTTTTTTGGCATCAGGGTTTTGACTCAAAAAATAATACCTGGCTTTCACTTGTCTTGCCGCCACCATTTTTTAAATGAGATGGATTGTTGTTAAAAATATGATATAGGACAATAGCATGTTTAATGTTTTGGATATGAACCCTTTTAGTCATGTTTGGTAGATAGCCTTAATTATCCAATACAGAGTTGATGGGCTTCTCATGTATTTCCCTGGTTAGAGTTATTAATTTGTTATTTTTCATAGTATTAAAATTTTAAACAATATATGAATGAATTTCAATCATACGAATTCACAGAGTTGAAAAGTGTAAATAAACTTTGTATAATGCAGTGGATTTACCAGGTTAGAAATTTTTGCAAGTAGGAGAAAAATGCTCAAGCCAGAAGATTTTTTTGATCTTTCCCAAACCCGGTTCAATAACCTTTTCGACAATACTGAACTGCGCCAGGGAGCTTATTTAAGAGGTGATACCCTTGTTGGAAATGGCTGTGTAGTTGGACATACAACCGAGTTAAAATCCTGTGCCATGCCAGGAGAAAGTAAGGCAGGACATTTTGCATATATTGGTAACAGTATTCTCGGTAAGGTAAATCTTGGAGCAGGAACAAAACTGGCAAATTTAAAGATAGTTGAATCAAACTCAAACAAACACAAAAATTAGAGCAAAGGATGTAACCACAGAGGCACTGAAATTAGTAAGATATAAAAAGTGGTTGCAAAAAGGAGGTAAAGACATGGGCAAATTATTTGGAACAGACGGAATAAGAGGAGTTGCAAATCAATATCCGATCACCCCTGATATGGTTATACAGATTGGGCAGGCTACTGCGTATATACTAAAAAAAGGGGGACATCACTCAAAAATTGTTATAGGTAAAGATACAAGGCTTTCTGGTTATATGATAGAAAGTACCCTGGTATCAGGCATATGTTCTATGGGAGCAGATGCTATACTTGTGGGTCCTGTACCAACCCCTGGTATTGCTTTTTTAACTACTAACCTGAACGCGGACGCAGGAATAGTGATTTCTGCTTCACATAATCCATACCGGGATAACGGAATCAAGATATTTTCAAAAAACGGATATAAACTAACTGACGAAGAAGAGCTGAAAATTGAAGAGCTGATACTTTCAAAAAAACTCCCGTCTCTTCTTACCAGTGCTGAAAATCTGGGCCGTGCGTTCAGGGAAGAAGATGCAAGTGGAAGGTATATAGTATTCCTCAAACATTCATTCCCCAGAAATCTTAACCTTGAAGGAATGAAGATTGTGCTTGATTGTGCAAATGGCGCCACGTATAAAGTTGCCCCTACATTGTTTAAGGAGATGAGGGCTGAGATTATTACTTTAAATGTCAGCCCTGATGGCCAGAATATTAACCTGGATTGCGGCTCACTCTATCCGGCAAATCTCGTAAAAGAGGTAGTTGAAACTAAAGCGGATATCGGTCTCGCTTTTGATGGTGACGGGGACAGGTTAATAGCAGTTGATGAAAAAGGCAACATAGTCAATGGCGATAAGATAATTGCAATATGCGCAAAAAAAATGAAAGAGGAGGATATACTAAAGAATAACACTGTAGTTACAACTATAATGAGCAATCTAGGACTTTCTGTTGCATTCAAAGAGATGGACATTAAGAATGTAACAACAAAAGTTGGCGATAGATATGTGCTTGAGGAAATGATAAAACATGATAGTGTTATTGGAGGAGAAGATTCCGGCCATATAATTTTTAAAGAACACCATACCACAGGTGATGGTATTTTAACCGCACTACAACTTCTATCCGTTATGAAAAAAGAAAACAAGCCCCTTTCGGAACTGTCAAAGATTATTAAAACTTTCCCTCAGGTTCTGATAAATGTTAAGGTTAAAAGGAAGGCCCCACTTGAAGAAATACCTGAACTAAAGAGTATAATATCAGAAGTTGAAAAGGAACTCGCTGACAAGGGCAGGGTTCTTGTAAGATATTCCGGCACCGAGCCTATTTGCAGGGTGATGCTTGAAGGCCCCACCAAAAGCGATGCTGAAAGACTTGCCAACAAAATAGCCAAAGTTGTGGAAGATAAATTAAATTAAAAAATTATCAATGTTCTATATTTTTCAATTCTGAGGCAGCATCCTGATCAAGTATAACAGTAGTCTCTCCACTATGAAGTTGTATTGCTGAGGCGGTGATTTGAGATGTTATGGGCCCTTCAAGAGCTTTAGCAACAACTTTTGCTTTTTTCTTTCCATTGGCAATCATAAGTGCATGCCTCGCTTCAAGAATTGTCCCAATTCCCATTGTGATTGCAAAATGCGGCATCTGCTCTTTTTTTATTTCTGCTTTCTTATAAAAACTTTCATAATTATCATCTAAAGTCTGCTTTGTTAACGGCTCAATTCTTGTTCTTGATGACAGCGACGACCCGGGCTCATTGAATGCCCAGTGGCCATCCCCGCCTATCCCGAGAAGCTGTATGTCTACGCCTCCTACTTTTCTTATCTCATCTTCATACCATTGGCAAAACTTCTCCGGCTCTTTTGAAAGCCCATCAGGTACATGGGTGTTTTCTTTCTTAATATTTATATGTTTAAAAAGTTCTTCATACATAAACCTTGCATAACTCTGGTCCAGACCATATGGTTTACTAAGATCAATACCAATCCCAAGATATTCATCAAGATTAAAAGTTTTAACCTGTGAAAAATCAAGCCCTTGTTTGTGTATCCTTATAAGTTCTTTATATGTCCCTATTGGCGTGCCTCCGGTTGCCAGCCCAAGAACACAATCAGGTTTTGATCTTATGCATTTTGCAATAACCTCTGCTGCATATCTGCTCATCTCCCCATAATTATCCTTTACAATAATATCCATTAATACCTCCTTTAAAAATCCATTGAACATTTTCGAAAAAAACTTCTGAAGTACATCCAAGCCAATCTGCAAATTATAGTATCCTTTGCTGATTTTATAGTCAAGCATCGAATTGCCTTATTTGACGCTACTTAATACCGCAATAATACATATATAATGTTAATTTCTTTTTATCAATACATTTTTTAGCTAACAATACAGAATGCATTGGACATGTTTCATGACATTATTAAATGAATAATGTACACAAAAATAGTTACTTACAAAACTTTTTGTTAGAACATTTTAAAAAACCCGTGTTCAAACAAGTAAATTCCTTATTTTATTTCTTCAATTATTCTGTGTAAAGTATATAATATATAAAAATATAAATTTTAATAAGCGGGTGATTCACATAACTGTAATAGATATAAACTTCATTATAACGGAAATCTTAAGGCTTCTACCCTTCTTCATTCCAATTATAATAATTCAGTATGGCCTGATGATATTTGCCCTGGTCCAGCTTTTTAAAAATGAAGCTGCATATTTACCAAAATGGGGCTGGGCTCTGATTATTATTTTTATAAATATTATCGGCCCGGTTGTTTTCTTAATAATAGGTAAAAAGAAAGAGATAGAAAATGATTAAGGTTGCTAATCTAAGAAAAAGCTATGGCCGCCTGGAAGCGCTGAAATCTATCAGCTTTGAGGTTGAAAAAGGCTCGGTATTTGGCTTCATCGGAAGGAATGGCGCCGGGAAAACCACCACAATGAATATCCTGACCGGTTTAATTAGATTTAATGAAGGTAAAATATTCATTAAGGGCAAGGATTTTTTAAAAAACAAACAGGAACTGATAAAATCAATTGGATATCTGCCCGAGACCCCGACTTTTTATAATTATATGAATGCTTATGAGTATTTAAATTTCGTTGGTGAAATTATAGGATGCGATTTAAAAAAATCCAGTAAAAGTGTTGGCAAACTTCTGGAAACAGTTAAACTAGCAAAACAGGGGAAAAGACGTATTGGTGGATACTCACGGGGAATGAAACAAAGACTGGCACTGGCAGTAGCATTTATGAACAGCCCTGAAATTCTCTTTTTAGATGAGCCAGCATCTGCGCTTGATCCTGAGGGAAGAGTGGAAATGCTCGAACTTATCGAAGGCCTTAAGGATGATAAGATTACTATTTTCCTGTCGACGCATATTTTAAATGATGCAGAGAGGGTATGCGACAAAATATGTATTATAGATGAGGGTAAAATACTTTTGACTAAAAATCTGTCCCAGTTACACGAAACTTATATACAGCCTATTTTTGATGTTGAATTTGAAGAAGATCCCAAAAATGAAGTAGATTTATTAAAAAAACTTAGCTGGATTGAAAGTATCAAAGAAAATGGCCGGAGAATAAGCATCTATGTTAAAGACATAGATTACGCAAAAAGTGAAATTTTAAAAGAGATTTCAAAACTTAATACCAATGTTACCAGTTACCAGATCAGGAAAAGCACACTGGAAGATATTTTTATGAGAATAGTAAGTAAAAATGAAATCATTTAAAGCTTATTTTAAAAAAGAGATATTAGAGTCTGTTAGAACTAATAAATATCTGATTTTATTTATTGGTATTGTTTTCTGGGCTCTTCTGGATCCCCTGATGTTAAAGCTTTTGCCTTTGCTTATGAAGAATTACTTGCCTCCTGATATAGCTGTTATGTTCTCCACCTTTACCCGCGATACTGCTTTCCAGACTTTTCTAAATGATTTATTTCAAATCGGAACACTTTTTATTGCATTTACATTAATGGGACTGCTTTCTAATGAAGTTTCTTTAAAAAAATTAGTCTTTCCTTATTCCAGGGGAGCAAACCCTGCAGGTGTTGTACTTGCAAAATATATCCACTATACGGTTACAATTTCTCTTTTTATACTAATAGCCTTTTTAACTAATTATTTTTATATTAACAGGCTTTTTACCGGTGGAATATTATCAATCGAAATTGTGTTAAAATCATCACTGTTATATATGCTTTATTATTCCGTATTGTTATCTATACTACTATATCTTAGCAGCCTACTTAAAAGAGGTATAATTGCTGGTATTACAGTTCTTGTTCTTGGATATACTTTAAGCATTTTCAATCAATTTAAGGTAGTAAGAGCATATCTTCCCAATTATCTGCTTTTAAAGGCAGCAGATATTGGGTATATTTTTGATAATTCCTTGATTTCCACTGTCATCATTTCATTCTGTATCATCATACTCCTGGTCTTCTTTTCAATCCTTCGTATGAAAAAAATTGATGTCGCCTAAAGATCATAAATTGAAACGAAATTGCCGCATTTTATTGGATCATCCGGAAAACGGATAGAAAATTTATGAGGGCTGCCCTTCATTGGGCACCACACAAATTATACTCATTCCATCTTCCCCTGCCTGGAATTGGTGCAGTTCAGAAGGCTCCACAAAAATAAAATCATCCTTTCCGATCTCGATTTTCTCTTCCCCTTTAAGGACAAAACCACCACCGCCTATAATATATACCTCATGCTCCCAGCTATGCTGGTGTCTGGGCGTATATCCTCCAGGACTTATCTCAAACAATCTCATGGCAAAAACCGGCGTGCCGTCCTTTGCAGTCAGCATAGGATAAAACTTAATACCACTTGACTTATCATCTTCCATAATGCGGGGATTAAAATCTTTTTTCTTTTTTATAATCATCTATACTCCTTTAAAAATAAACAAGACATATCAAATAAAAATTATATCAGATTATATATAAATATAAGAAAATAAAAACTGAAAGCAGTCCTATAAGTTTTAGAGCAGGCACAAATTTAAAAGAAATCAACAATTGATTGGGGCAGACCTTTAATAACCTGACTCCCATATATAAGCAGGATTTTAAATAATATTTAGCAGATAAAAGAAAAGGCTCCTACAACCAGAATAAAAAATTTTCCTTTCTTTTATCTGCTATTGGATTAACCTACTATTATATCGAATTTTGATTATTTTTTAATAATCTTAATATTTTCGATATTCCCTATTTGGTCTTTCTTTTTTGGGACGAGCTTCACCAACTTTTAAAGTGCGCCCACCAAAATCACTACCATCCAGTTCTTCTTTTGCTTTTTCTGCTTCAGCTGGATCAGACATTTCGACAAATCCAAATCCTTTACCCGTGATTACATCGATCTGGCTGACCTTACCAAATTTAGAGAAGAGCTCTTCCAACTGCTCATTAGTAACAGAATAATCAAGATTACCTACATATAGTTTACTACCTTGCATTTTTTCTAACCTCCTTTTTCTTATTTCTTCAAGTCTAATAACATTGCCTTTGGAGGTAGAAGCAAGATATTTGCTCTATCACTATGAAGGAACATTATTAAACATAGGAAGAGTAAGTATTATAACTTTTTTTATAAAATAAAGCTAATAAAAGTTTAGATATTGGATGTGTCCCAATCCTGG
>JABMRD010000154.1 GCA_013202875.1 Actinomycetota bacterium
CCCAATACAATCCATTCCTGTAAGAAAAAAAATTTATAGGACGTGTCTATTTTAAAAGTACTTCTGATTTAATCAGGACTTCTTTGCGCCGAGTAGCACCGGAGGGCAAAAATTCCTCCCCCCGGCCCCCCTCCTTTTTGCCCTACTGCTATCCATAGGAATACATTCCGGGTTCCAAAACATTAAACATGAATAATCACTATAATCTATAACTGAAAATGTTAAGAATGTAAGACCCTGGACAGGTAATATATAGAAGCATAAATGGAGTAGCTGTGGTATTATCACAAACTGTTTTTAGGTAGGTTTTAAATCACTTATAAAGTTTAATTCTTATAACAACAAAATTTATTAAAATATCTTACAGTATGTAGTATTATAATATAGTAAATTTAAGTTTTTTGGAATTGTAATAGTTAGGGATAACATGTATTGCAAATATTGTGGTAAGAGATTAAAAGACGAAGCAAAATACTGTTGGAGTTGCGGCAAACAATCTATTCTTTTCGAAAAAGAACAAAAGGAAAAATTTTCTAATAATGATAAAGATACTTCTGGCATTCAGTCTAGTGAAGTCAAAAAAAATTTAATACATGATGAGGTTTCGGGGAGTAAAAAAATTTTTAAAACGAGTGCAAACTTTATTAGACAACTAGCGAAATATTTCATGGATTTTCTAGAAACTGATTTTCATAAAAGGAGAAAACCTAAAAGATCAATAAAATTGAGAGACAATGATAATTTATTAGTAGGTCTCAGTCTAAGTAAATACAGAACTTATGGGGAAAAAATATATAAGATAATTAATGATGGATTTGACAACAAGATTTTAATAAATATAAAAAAAGGTACCCATAAAACCAATATTCCACAGAATCTAATTAATCTCATCAGCTTACAAGTAAAAAATATATCCCAGAAACAAATTATTGGATTAATAGCAAAAGTTAAAGATGAAATAAAAAATATTACTACCACCCACGAGAAAGAGCACTCTAAGGCTTTGAATATTATTATTGATAGGACAAGAAAGATTATAAAAGAAGAATTAGTTTTACCTCTGGTTTTAAACCTTGAAAGTACTATTGAAGATCTTGATTTAGGTGATGAAGGTAGCATATTTCAAATGGAAGAAGAACTCACTGATATTTTATATAAACTAATTGAAAATAAGATTTCCGAGATTGTTAATTTTATGATTTCAAAAAATAAAATCCATGTTGAAGAAGAGATTAAACAAGTTTTTAAAATTGAAGATATAAAAGCAAATATCACTGAATTTTTTGATAGTTTTAAGATTAATGATTTGTATTTAGAAATCTATGAAATGTTAAGAAATAAGGGAATCCTAGATAACCAAGAATTTTATCTATATTTCTATGATATCAGATTTGGGGGTGTTAAGTATCCAATTTTTTATATTCCATTAAATATTGAATTGGACAAAGACGTATTAATAGTTAAACCAGACTCCCAGGTATATATTAATAAAAAAGCCTTAGAATTTATTGCTCAAGAGTATAATTTAGAAAAAGAGCGAAAAGGTAGTTTAAAAAAAATTACGGATAGAATCATATACCTTGCAAATAATAGAGATGGATTCAAGGATTATGTAAGTGATATTCTGCATGAACTGATTAATTTTTTTGAGTTAAAAAATGAAACCGATATAAATGATAGTGATATAAAATATTCAAGAAGTCTTTTGGTAAACTTATCAAATAATTCCTATATTTGTTTGGCTGAAAAGTCAGATGAGTCTATTGTTAATGATTATGAAAATATCTTGCAGATGCTTTCTTTAAATGATAATGAAATAACAGATGAGTTTTGTAAACTCATCAATGATTTTATCTTTGAAGAACCTTCCTCATTTGGTATTGAAGTTGAAGACAATTGGGAGAGTTTAAACACAGAAGATAAATTGGTTACAAATAGCCCAATTCCACTTAATCGTGAACAACGACAGATATTAATTGCTTTAAATCATAAAGATTGTAAATATATAACGGTTGAAGGTCCGCCGGGAACTGGAAAGAGCCATACCATAACAGCTATTGTCTTTGATGCAATTTTGAAGAATCAGTCCATTCTATTCTTATCTGATAAAAAAGAAGCTTTGGATGTGGTTGAGGATAAAATATCTAATGTTATGAATAAAGTAAGAGTAGATAAAAAATTTCAAAATCCGATTCTCAGACTAGGTAAAACAGGTAATACCTATGCTCAAATATTATCAACTAATTCACTAGCTGAAATTAAAACATATTATAGAGTCGTAAAGAATGACTATGAACAATTAGAGTCTAAGATAAATAAATCTATTGATACATTAAAGGAAAGCCTAGAAGTTGAAAAGCTAGCTTTAATGGATATAAATGTAGAAGAAATAATCGAGCTATATCAACTAAGGGACTACTTACATGTAAAAAATTATCCTTTAGATCTGAACGAATGGATTAGCCAGAGAGATTCTTCAATAATCCAAGAAGAAATTCGAGAAATTCTAAAAAAATTGAACCAAGATTTAAAAGATGAGGAAAACAATGATTTAAATAAGCTTTTTAAACTTTGTGGAATTACTATGGATGATTTTGAAACTAAAAAAGATTTTGAAGAATTTGTCCACTCTGTAAATGATGTTTTGAAGATTGCCAAAGATGTGGAAGAAGAATTTAGGGAAAAAACAATATTTTTAAAAGATTTCTCTGAATTAAATAAAAAGCATATAGATAGAATAGTTTTCTATATCAATGAATTTAGAGAGCTAAAATCTAAAGTATTTGGATTCTTATTTAAAAAGGAAAAAGTAAGAATTACTAGAACTAATTTTATTGAAGAATTCTTAAATGTAAAAATTGAAAATCCAGAAAAATGTATTTATAAATTAGAATCTGTTTTAGAAATATTGAAAAAAAGTAAAGACTTTATAGATAAGAAAGAACTATTCAAAAAAGAAGAAATAGACTACCTAAACCTACTATTTCATTTCTTGAAAGATAAAGATGTTTCAGATTTAGTTGTAGAGCTAAATAGTTTACTTAAAAGTATTACCTTAATTTACAAAGAATTAGAAAAATATCCTGAAACGCTGAAAAAATCTAAGCTTAATACTGATACCTTAGCAACAATATATAAAAATCCATTGATTGAAATACCAGATCCTGAATTTGAGAAATTAATAAGATATATTTTTTTGGAACAAAAGGTAAAAGATACTTTCAATGATATACCCCACATTAACTACATTAAAGAAAAAGATAAAATAGAAAGTCTACTAACAACAAAAATGACTTATTTGCTGGATAGTAGAGTTGTGGAATTTTCTGATAATAATAAAAATACTGCAAGAAAATTAAGAGATATTATAAGAACCAAACAACAATTTCCTAAAGAAGAGTTTGACAAATTAAAGAATGCATTTCCATGTATTTTAGTGGGAATAAGAGATTTTGCTGAATATATTCCTCTTGAACCAGGGATATTTGATTTAATTGTAATTGATGAAGCATCTCAAGTTAGTATAGCCCAAGCTTTTCCAGCATTACTTAGAGCAAAAAAAGTAGTAATTTTTGGTGATAAAAAACAGTTTAGTAATACAAAAGCAGCTTTAGCCAGATCTGATACCAATAAAGAATATTTAAATAATCTTGAGATAACTTTTAAAGAAGAAGTTTCAACTGGGGTTGCTCAAATTACAAGTCTTAAAAAATTTAATATAAAAACATCAATATTGGATTTTTTTGAATCTATTAATAATTTCAATGTACAACTTCTCAAACATTTTAGAGCGTATAAGGAAATAATTTCATATTCAAATAAATATTTTTATCGAGATAATTTGCAAGTAATGAAGATAAGAGGGAAACATATTAATGATGTTTTAAAATTCACATTTATTAAACATGACGGAAAAGAAGAAATTATTTCTAATACTAATATTCCAGAAATAGAATTCATAGTTTCTGAGTTAATCAATATGAAAGAAAATAAAATTGAAAAAAGTGTTGGAATAATTACTCCCCATACCCATCAGCAAAAGCTATTAATGGAAAAAATCAATAACCTACCTGAAAGCAGTTATTTATTCGATAAACTAAAGTTAAAAATAATGACTTTTGATACTTGTCAGGGTGAAGAAAGGGATATAATTTTTTATTCTATGGTTGCAACAAAGGAAATGGATAGGTTGTGGGGTGTTTTTATAAAAGATTTAAAGAGTGTTGATTTAGAAGAACAAGGTCAAATTAAAGCACAAAGGTTGAATGTAGGGTTCAGCAGGGCAAAGGAATGCATGCATCTTGTGTTAAGCAAACCAACAGAAGAATATAGTGGTTCCATAGGCGAAGCTTTAAGACATTACTTCAGTATCCTTGAGGAAGCAAAAAAAGAAAAAGATATTAGCCAGGTCGATTCAAAATCAAAAATGGAACCTAAGGTAATGAATTGGTTTTATCAAACAAATTTCTGGAAAGAGAATAAGCAATATATACATTTTGAACCACAGTTTAAAATTGGGGAGTATTTCAAGCAATTAGATAAGAGATATAACCATCCTAAATATATTGTTGATTTCTTAATTATTTATTCAAATGGCAATTCGGAATATAGGATTGTTATCGAGTATGATGGCTTGAGTGATCATTTTAAAGAAGGCTTTGATCTCAATGAATATAATTACCAAGATTATTATACTGATGAACATCTCTATAGGGAGAAAGTAATTGAAAGTTATGGCTATAATTTTATTAGAATTAATAGATTTAATATTGGCAATAACCCAATAGATACTCTGGATAAACAAATAAATCAAATTCTAAAAGGTGACAATGAGGGGACTTATTTTCAAAGTAATATACAGAATACTGTTGAAAACATGATAGATGGTAAGATGAAAATGTGTCTAAAATGTAAAAAAATAAAATCTATTTCTGATTTCAAGGACAGCAATCTTTTAAATGGTTTTGGAAGAATCTGCAATACTTGCAAAGTTAAACGTAGAGGGTCTCCTCACAAAAGTAACCAAAAAGAATTATTTACAGATGTGGATGAACTACTATGTCCTAAATGCAATTCTGAAATGGTTTTAAGAGAGGGAAAATATGGGTATTTTTATGGATGTTCAAAGTTTCCATACTGCGATGGCACTAGGTCTTCAAAAGAATAATTATTAAATAAATAAATCATTACATTACTGTAACCGTTGAGGTAAAAAAGATTAAGAAAACTAACAATAGCAGCAAAGAAAAATTGATTTCGAAGAGTGAGAAAATTTCTTTTAAAAAGTTATTAAAAGAAAAGAACAAAGATATAGAAAACTTAAAAGAAGATATTTGGAGAGCAAGGTTCAGGGAAAATCGGAAGTCAAAGAATAAAATAACTACCCTATCAATATTTCTATTTATTAGTTTGATTGTTGTTATTATTTTATCTGCAAACTTATCTGGAGTTTTCAAACAATATAGTAATTATTTTTCTTTATACCAAAACCTTAAATCTAGTAATAAGGAGCTGGAAGATAAAAATAGAGAACTGTCAAATAGTTTTAAGGAACTTGAAGACGAATACGTTTCATTACAAAATGAATATAATGAAGTTACAAAAAATAATAACTTGATAAAAGAAGATGAAGAATCAGGTAATAGCTCAATGAAAGAGGAAAGGACAGTTCCTACTGTAAAGTTAGTGATTCATGAAGGACCAATATATTTAAAGGATAACAATATCTGCTATTATAGGATAAAAGCCATTGTTGGTGGCAATCCTTTGCCAAAAATAGAATTTTCAAAAGATGATTCAAGTGGAACTTGGGGCAAGAATATAGCTCAAATAAATTTATATAATAATAATGATTCTTATGAATTGACTGTAAAGGTTTCAACCTCAGAAGGGATAGCTACATCTTCTCTTATTCTTTCATGGGGTTGTAATGAATAGAAATTTGGTATTATTATAAGGAAAATGAAAAAGTATATTAATTTTTTTTCTGATTAGTTGTAGAGAAATGATCCAGAAAATTTATTTTTCTCTATTAAAATTTTAAAAAGGAAGATATGTCTACAAGAAAGAAAGATATCATACAAACAAAAAACCCCAAATCAGGTCACTATGTAAAAATTAATCGTTCAGAAGGGAAAATAATATCTCATAAGAAAAGTAATGGTCCATACAAGAGTGTACCAGTAGCAAGGAAAAAAAAGAAATGATTTTTTATCGACCAATAGATGGGGATGCACATACAACGAATATCAAATTTAAGCCTAAAACATGTTTTATAATGACACAATTTAAAGAACCTATTCCAACTGCTGTTTCAATAATTGAAGCAAAATTAAAGGAAAGTCTGAATAATAAAAGTTTCAAATATTTCGATGCTAATAGTATTGTAACTGGAAAAGATTTCTTAATGAAAATATGGAAATTAATACTGGAAGTTCCTTTAGGTATTGCTATTATTGATGGGGAAATGCCTCCCCAGACTCTTGCTAATATCTTTTACGAAATCGGTATATTACAATCATATGGCAAAGAGACACTTATAATTAAAAGTAAAAATACCAAAATACCCTCTGACTTTATTAGGACTGAATATATAGAGTTTGATGAATCTTTCGAAGAAAAAATAAATAAATTTTTTAAATCGCTTTTAGAGCAAGCTGAGCATTTTGAAATTATGGCAGAACAGTTGGAAAAAAATCCATTATTAGCAATTGATTATATACGCCGAGCTTATCTTCTTACAGGAAACAGTAAATTAATTGCAAAAAAAGATAAACTAAGAGAACAAATCACAATGAAGAATCGCGCAAAGAATAGTGTTGAGATGCTTCTTGTAGATTTTCATTAATGAAATTATAAAATTTTTTCAATTCTGGATTAACTACATACAGCTACATTCTCAATCTCTTTAAAAAATTGGCGTTTATTTGATGATATCATGAATTATTGGAACAGTTTTTAAAAAATTTAAACTAATCTGAATAATAAAGAAAGAAGAAGGAATAATCTAAACATCAATAACTAATTTTGTTTAGAGACAAAATTCAAGTAAGGGCAAAAAGGAGGGGGGCTGGGGGGAGGAATTTTTGCCCTCCGGTGCTACTCGGCGCAAAGAAGTCCTGATTAAATCAGAAGTACTTTTAAAATAGACACGTCCTATAAATTTTTTTTCTTACAGGAATGGATTGTATTGGGC
>JABMRD010000155.1 GCA_013202875.1 Actinomycetota bacterium
AGGTGCAATGTTTATATCACTTGCTAAAGCCTATGCTGGAAAAAATAATATAAATCTTAATTTCAGGTAGTCCTGCTTTAAAATATAATTTTTAAACCACTCTTATTTTACCAAGCGGAAAAACTAAAGGTAATATTGATGCTGGATTGGTTTTGCAAGCAGTTATTGAAATGCAAAATTATAATACAGTAATTGTAGTATCAGTTGATGGCGATATCCACTGTTTGGTAGATTATTTAATAAAACAAGATAAATTACTTCATTTGATGATTCCTAATAAATACAAATATTCTTCCTTGTTGAAAAAATTTACTGATAAAATTGTATTTATGAATAATTTAAAAGAAAAACTTGAGTATAAAAAAAAGTAGATATTACCGCAAGCACACAGTCTTACTTATAATCTACCATCGTGATCTGAGAGTATTTACGATTATTGAGTCATTTTTGTCAATACCGCAGAACAAAGCACAAAAGCAATTCGGGTATTGACAAATATAATGATTATAATTAGAATAAGTTCGTAAATAAAATACCTTGTACGAATATAGTGAACATATTAATTAATGGCAACAACAAATATATTTGAGAAATTAAATGTTTGTGCAAATTATTTTAATATCTGATTTTATAAAGAAACTGCATAAGCAAAAAGTAAGTGGAAAGCAAATAGGGATATAATGTCATATTTAAGAGTGTATTAAAATTTGATGATTAATATGGTTGAAAAATATTGTTTAACAATTTATAGAGACTTATTGGATTAATGAAACAAGTAAGCATTCAAATGTACATTTGAAAGTAGAATATTAGTAATATCTAGATATTTAGACTAACTATAAAAGAAATCTATTAGGAATTAGGAATCGAAAATAAAAATTTTTACTGGGGGAGTAAGTTGTAGAATGTAAGCCGAAAACAAAATAATAAGTATTGGTGCAAAAAATAACATAACAAGAAAAACAGAGAAGGAGGTGAGTGTTATGTTAAATCAAAGATGAGATTTGTTTAGTTACAATAATAACCAGAATCCTTTCATACTAAACAAATCTCAGGAAGAATTTTACAAAAAATTACTTAACAAGTAAACAATTGAGGAGGAGAGTGTAAAAATGAAAAAGTCATTATTATGGTTGTTAGTAGTGGTGATGAGCATATCAATGATTGCAGTGTTTTCTCTAGCAGGTTGTAAAGCAGCAGCTGAAGAAAAAGCAGCGGTTGAAGAAGAGGCGACACCACCCGAAGAAGAAGTAGTAGCATTGCCCTATGAGGGAGTTGAATTATCTGTAGTTTCAACGGTTGGTCCTTTTACAAGTGGACCAATAAAGGATCACTCGCCTGAATGGACAGAAATGACAGGTGGAAAAGTTAATTTAATTGAAGTACCCTTTGGTGAACTTTTCGAAAAAATCATGAGTTCTTTAATTGGAGAAGTTGAAGTATTCGATATAGTACATTACAGCGCGGCTTATATTGGCGATATTGCTGGAGGAGGATATGTAATTCCTCTTGATGATTACATAGCTGCAGATGAGAGGATAGCTTGGGATGATATTCTCCCCTCTTATGGGGAAGGAATAGCAGCATGGGATGGGAAAACTTATTCGGTTCCATTCGATGGTGATAATCATATATTATACTATAGGAGTGATGCCATTGATAATCCTGAATACAAGGAGGAATTTAAGAAAGAGTATGGTTATGAGCTTGCACCCCCCAAAACCTGGGAAGAATATGAAGATATAGCAAGATATTTTAATGGATGGGACTGGGACAATGATGGTAAAGTCAATTATGGTACCCTGGAGTATATGGCAAGGAATGCTCAAACTTTCTGGGCTTATTTCTCAAGGACTGCACCTTATGTCTGCCTGCCTCTAGGTCACGAGGGTTATGTACCGGGTGGACTTTTCTTTAATGCTGAAACAATGGAACCATATATCAATAGTCCTGGACACATAAAGTCACTTGAGAATTTTATCCGGATGATAGAATTAGGACCTCCTGATATGTTGGGGTATGCCGCAAGTGAAGTACGAGGGGGATTTGTAGCAGGTGATGGTGCTCTTGCATTGGACTGGGGCGATATAGGGACTATGGCACAAAACCCAGAGATATCAGTAGTTATGGGTAATATTAATTACTCTATTCTTCCAGGAACAAAAGAGGTTTGGAGCCACAAACTTCAAGAGTGGGTGGAAATGACAGAAGTAAATCATGCACCATTTCTAGCATTTGGTGGATGGTTGTTTTCTATTACAAACAATTGCAAAAACCCAGATGCTGCCTATGATTTTCTCAGTTTCCTAACAAGTCCAGATATAAGTATTAAAGATGCTGTCACTGGACTAACAGGAGTAAATCCCTATAGATACAGCCACTTCGAGAATGTTGATGCATGGGCACAATACTGGGAGGATGACCCTAAACTATACTTAGATACTATAATGGAAACAATTGACCATCCTAATGTACAGCTTGACCTAAGGATACCAGGGGCTTTCAGGTATTTTGATGCTTTGGATGTTAATTTGTCTCGTGCTCTTAGTGGAGAAATTTCAGCGGAACAAGCTTTAAACAACGCCTATGACGAGTGGGAAAAAATAACTGATGAATTAGACAGGGAAAAACAGCTTAACCTTTATAGAGCATCCTTAGGACTACAATAAAAGTAGGTGAGTATTACCATTACTTCTATAAGCAAGGGGAGGTTAGTTTTAACTAATCTCCCCTTGCTGAAGAAAAAAGTTCTACTATGTCATATTAGTATAGTATATATCAATTTATAAAAAGGATAATATGTAATAGACTGGAAGCTTATAATAGATTGGTATGATAGTATAAATAATTTACTAGGTGAAAGGAAATAATTTTATAAATGGCGGGTTTTAAAAAGATTAAAATAAAACATATATTCATACTACCTACTGTCTTGATATTATTTGCATTTGGTATTTTTCCTGCTGTTGCTTCTCTGCTTTTAAGTTTTACTAATTTCTCTCTAGCTAAAGTTGGAGAGGGGTTTAGCTTTGTTGGTTTGACTAATTATTTAAGGCTATTTTCTGACGCTCGTTTTATTTTATCAATGAGAAATACATTCATATATGTAATTTTAGGAGTTGGCTTCCAATATATAGTAGGAATGTTCTTAGCAATGCTTATTTATGAAGAAACAAAGATAAATAAGTTCTACAGGGTAGTTTTTCTTATACCAATAATGCTCACACCTGTTGCAATAGGTTATACGTGGAGAATGATGTTACATGGGACTTATGGGCCCATAAACCATCTTCTAAGTATAATTAATCTACCTGGTATTCCCTGGCTTAGCAGTACCATAGTTGCTCCCTTGACTATCATGCTTGTTGATTTTTGGCAATGGACACCTTTTATGATATTAGCTCTCCTTGCTGGAAGAATGTCAATATCCCCTGAATATTACGAAGCAGCTGGAGTGGATGGTGCAAGTAAGGCACAGGTATTTGCTTATATCACCTTTCCAATATTACTTCCTGTTTCTCTTACAGTTATTCTAATTAGGGCAATAGAAGTTGCTAAAATTGTTGATATCATCTATGTATTAACTGGTGGAGGTCCCGGTGTATCTACCGAGTCAATTACTTTATATGGATATATAAGTGGGGTAAAGCAGTTTAATCTTGGTTACGCCTCTTCAATAGCGTATACCATTTTGGTTGCTATAATGGTATTCGGTTTTATATTTCTACGACTAAAGGAGCGTTTTAAATGAAGCAAAAAATCCCTAAAATACTCTCCCACATTATTCTTATAATCTGGTTATTATTCGCAGTATTTCCATTATATTGGACTTTTGTCACATCTTTTAAAAAACCCATAGATGTATTTCAAGGTCCTAAGTATTTTCCATTTATCGATTTTCAACCTGTTCTTACGGCTTGGAAAAATTTATTTATAAGAGACTGGGCACAAATTTTGCCTCCTTATATGAATAGTATCATCATCGCAACGATAAGTGCTTTCTTAGCTGTTATTATTGGCTCAATGGCTAGCTATGCCCTAAGTAGATTCAGATTCAGATGGAGATTCTTTTCTAATAAGGATATCTCTTTTTGGATTATTTCGCAGAGGTTTTTCCCACCCATTGCTATAGTTATACCTGTTTTAATATTATTTCGTGTATTAAAACTTCTTGATACAAGATCGGGAATGATAATTGTTTATACTGCTTTTAATCTACCTTTTGCAATATGGTTAATGAAGGATTATTTTGAGTCAATACCACAGGATATTGAAGAGGCAGCAATGGTCGATGGATGCTCTCGATTCCAGGCATTCTTGAAGATTGTTATTCCACTTGCTTATCCTGGGCTTATAACAGCATTTCTTTTTAGTTTTGTAATGTCTTGGAATGAGTTTTTATTTGCTCTTATTTTAACTTTCCAAAATGCACGGACCATACCTCTTATTATTGCAGGGCAAAGCACACAGAGAGGTATCGAGTGGTGGAATATTTCTGTTCTTGCAATAATAACAATACTTCCTGCATTATTGATTACCATTATTATTCAGAAAAAACTGATTAGCGGTCTTACATTCGGTGCTATTAAATAATTATTACATGAATTTTTAAAGATAGGGAGGGAAAATGAATTTAAATGGGAAGACAGCTATAGTTACAGGAGGTGCCCGTGGAATAGGAAAGGGTATTAGTCTTGTTCTTGCCAAGAGTGGTGCAGATGTTGTTGTTAATTATTACAAAGGTGAAGACGCTGCGAGAGAAATTAAGGAAGAAATATTATCAATGGGAAGAAGATGTATTATTGTACAAGCTGACATTGCATCTTTTAGTGATATTGATAGGTTAATAGAAAAAACTTTATCTGAATTTGGGAGAATAGACATACTTGTAAATAATGCGGGCGAGGCTGCAGGACATACCCCATTCTTTAAAGTAGATGAGACTAGATGGGATCTAACATTAAATGTAAATCTAAAAGGACTTTTTTTCTTAAGCCAGAAAGCAGCAGAACATATGACGGAGAAAAAATGGGGAAGAATAATAAATATATCGTCATGTGGTGGTAAACTTGGTTTTAGGATGATGCCTCATTATTGTGCATCGAAGGGAGGTGTAGATGCTCTAACAAGACAAATGGCGGTAAAGCTTGGTCCTTTTGGAATAACAGTAAATGCTATTGCTCCGGGTGTAATAGAAACTCCTAGAATTAAGATTGACTTTATAGAAAAACCAGAAGTAAGGGATGGATACCTTAGAGCTATACCTGTACGGAGATTTGGAGAGCCTAATGATATAGGATACTGTGTTACTTTTCTTTCTTCTGATTTTGCTGATTATATAACAGGAAATATTATATATGTTGATGGTGGTTGGTCTATAAATCCTTTACAACCTGAGTTTAAGATTGAAGATGAAAATGACATTAACAAACTATGACAGTCTGTACATTATTTCCCTTTTAATGAAGAGTAAAATATGACAAGGCTTAATGAAAACATAGATAATACAGTGATACCATTTAATTCCATTGGTCTATTCTGGTTGGGTGGTGGGAGTTTTGTGTTAAAGACGAAAGGAGGAAAGATTATATATGTTGATCCTTACTTGAGTGATGCCGGACATGCAATTTTAGGGATGATGAAAGAGCCTCCTGGAGATTATAAAAGAATGGTAGAAGTACCAATAGATCAAAAAAGTGTAAGGACTGACTTTGTTATCTGCACTCATGATCATGTGGATCATTTAGACCCATGGTCAATACCTGATATTGCAAAAGCCAATCCGAAGGCTAAATTTATTGGTCCATACAGCTGTTGTTACCATTATCTTGAATTAGGAGTCAAACCGGATAATGTTATTGAACTTAATGGAAGAGATAGTATAGAAATAGATGGGATTAACCTTACTGCTTTTCTCACATTTCATTTTCGTGATTCAATAAGCTTTTACCTGAGGGAAAATGATATTAATATATGTTTTTTATCAGATGCTTCTTACAGTGCTGATTTGATAAAAGAGGTTATGAGAGATAACTTAAATTATCAACCACTTGACATTTTATTAATTGCTGCAAATGGGAAAGCAGGCAACCTAGACGCTGAAAACTGTTTATTCTTTGCTGATAAGCTCAAACCTAGAATTATTATTCCAATGCATTATAGTATGTTTAAAGAGACTCATTCAGAGCCAACAAATATTGTAAAAGCGTTGGAAAGATCATGTCTTAGTGTGAAATCTGTAATTATGGAATTTAAAGGTAGTTATGTTTATAGCAATACTAAACAGCGATGAATATTTTATATTTTATGAAATTTCAGGCTTAAGGAGAAAAAATTGAACCAAAAGGTAAATAAGGTATCTGCAATTCAAAAGGCTTTGAATATACTTGATTGTTTTTCCTTAGAGAAGGTAGAACTTGGCATTACTGAAATAGCTAAAATTATAGGTTTTGGAAAAAGTACGATTTATCCTATAGTAAAAACTCTTGAGAAGAACAGGTATTTAAGACAAAGCAATGAAAATAAAAAATATAGTTTGGGTTTAAAAATAATTGAAAGAGCATATATTCTTTTAGAACAGATGGACATTAGAAAAATTTCGATTCCCTTCCTTACAGAACTAAGTAGAAAATATAAAGAAAATGTTCATCTTGCTGTTCTAGATGGCCAAGAGGCTGTGTACATAGAAAAATTTGAGAATGCACCATCATTAGGTATAAGATCATGGGTTGGGAAAAGGGTATCTTTACACAACACTGCATTAGGCAAAGTTCTTCTGGCATTTTTATCAGAGGAAAAAATTAATAATATTATTCAAAATATCAATTTGGAAAAAACAACTCCAAACACAATAACAGATCCATCAGAATTGAGGTCACATCTTACTCAAGTTAAGAAAGCGGGTTATGCAATTGACAATGAAGAACATCAGACAGGAGGGATGTGTTTTGGCAGTCCAATATTTGATTATACAGGAAAAGCAGTAGCAGCATTTAGTATCTCTGTACCAATTGTGAGAATTAATAAAGATAATTTAGAGACTATCATTGAGGATTTGGTAAAGACAAGTAAAGAAATTTCAGCCTATTTTGGATATAAGATAGAACAATAGTTATATAGATAAAATTTGAGGAAAGGATGCATAAAATGATAATAACTTCTTTTAATGATAGTAAAAATGTTAAGAGGTTTATAAAAGAATCAAAAATAATTTTAGTTGCAAGGAATTTGGGACTTAATCATATGAAAAATATTATTGAAGCAGTATATAGAGGGGGGATAAGAGTGATAGAAATTACTATGGATAACACAGAAGCTTCCTTGATAATAAAAACAATTAACGAAAGTTTTTGTGATATTTTAGTTGGTGCTGGAACAGTGCTAGAGATGGGGAAGGCTTTAGAAGCAATTGGAGCAGGGGCGAAGTTCCTTGTTTCCCCTATATTTGATAAAAAGATAGTTGATTTAGCAAAACTAAAGAATATCACTGTTATACCTGGTGCCATGACACCAACAGAAGTGTATTTTGCAAATAAATATGGTGTAGATATGATAAAAATATTCCCTGCTAGAATCCTTACCTCAAAATATATTAAGGATCTTACCGGGCCTTTTGGAATGCTAGATATTATGGTTACAGGAGGAATTACAACAGAAAATATTCTCGATTTTTTAAATGCAGGGGTTTCTGCGTTTGGTATAGGTAAAGATATTCTTGACGAGAATGCAATAAAGAAAGGTGACTATAATATTATAGAGGAAAAGGCAAAACATTATGTAAATCTGGTTAAAAAGTTTAATAGTTAAGTTGAGATTAATTTTATAAAAAGGTACTAAAGATTGGGGTAGGTAATGAAAGTGAATAAAAAGGTTATCGCTTTTGGTGAAATTATGTTGAGATTAGGCACTCATCGATATGAGCGTTTTATTCAGGCAAGAAATTTCGAGGCATTGTATACCGGAGCGGAAGCTAATGTATGTATATCATTAGCAAATTTTGGGGTTGATAGTTTTATTGTTTCAAAAATTCCCTCAAATGAGATAGGACAGGCATGCATTAATTATATACGAAGTTTTGGTGTTGATACTGACTATATTGTTAGAGGTGGAAAACGCTTAGGTCTTTTTTATCTAGAAACAGGATATTCTCAAAGACCTTCTAAGGTTATATATGATAGAGCTGGAAGTTCTATTACAGAACTGAAAGAGGAAGAGCTTAACTGGATAAACATTTTCCAGGGGAAGGATTGGTTTCATTTTACAGGAATTACTCCAGTTCTAACTGACAACGTAGCAGAAATCACTATGGAGGCATGTAAGGCTGCTAAGAAGCTTGGTTTAATAATTAGTTGCGACCTTAATTACAGGAAAAAGCTTTGGAGCCAAGAAAAAGCAAGAACTACTATGACTAGATTGATGGAATTTGTGGATGTTTTGGTTTGTAACGAGGAGGATGCTGAAATGGTGTTTGGCATTAAAGCGAGGGGAGTAGATGTTAAAAGTGGTCAATTGAATGAAGAAAAATATAAAGAGGTAGCGTGGCAAATATATAAAAAATTTAACCTTAAATATGTTGCAATAACTTTAAGGGAAAGTATATCTGCAACTATCAATAATTGGGCAGCTTTGCTTTATGATGGGAATAAATACTATGTAAGTAGACATTATGAGATGCATATTGTTGATCGAGTTGGGGCAGGTGATTCATTTGCTGGTGGGTTAATCTATGGACTTATAACTGGAATGAGAATGCAAGATGTGATTGAATTTGCAACCGCAGCTTCTTGTTTGAAACACAGTATTCATGGAGACTTCAATCTCGTTTCTTTAGAAGAAGTAGAAATGCTTATGAAAGGTAATAAGTCTGGCAGAGTTCAGAGATAATCATAATTACGTTTCCATTTCGAACTGTTACTTTGTATTCGAGCTATAAAGAATGTGTTGATCTTTTATTTGGCTCAATTACTGGTTAGGGGCTGTTCCTGTGTATATATTAAATAGAAAATGGTTTATCAATAAATAAGTTATACTATTTAATTCAAAATATGGAATATTCAACTTCAAGAGAGAGAATAGTTAAAGCATTAAAACATGAGGAACCCGATAGAATTCCTATCGATTTTGGAGGTAGTACAGTTACGTTAATTCACGAACATGCCCATAAAGCTTTAGCAAATTATTTGAAAATAAGTAACCCAGGAAATGATTTTCAGAGCATTGTGACCCAAGCCGTATATGTTGATAAAAGGATAAAGGAAAGATTTAAATCTGATGTGGAAATTATTACTCCGGGGAAGCTAGATAAATGGAACTTAGAGATTGATGCTAATACTGGGAAATGGAAAGATGAGTGGGGAAATATCTATAAAAAACCAGAAGGTGTTATGTATTATGAGTGGGACTACAACCCATTATCAAAAATAGACAATATTGAAGAATTAAAAAAATATGAAATTCCAGATCCATGTGATCAAGGTAGATATAGAGATTTAAAAGTAAAGATAGAAAAAATTTACAAAAATACCGATAGGGCATTGTTCTTTCAACATGCTTTTGGAATATTGGAACAATATCTAACTTTAAGAGGATTAGAGAATGCCCTTATCGATTTAGTAGCCAATCAAAAGTTTACTGAATATTTGGTAGATAAATTAACCGAATGGTTACAGACGTATTATGAAACAGCATTAAAATTGATAGGCAAATATATCCAGGTAGTAAAAATGAATGACGATCTTGGTTTTAAAGATGGTCCTTTAATGTCACCAGAGATATACAGGAAAATTTTTAAACCGAGGCATAAAAAAATAGTAGAAATTATTAAAAAATATACTGATGCTAAAATATTTATTCATAGCGACGGAAGTATTTACGATTTCTTACCTGATTTTGTTGAAATTGGTATAGATATAATTAATCCTGTAGAAATAACCGCTAAAAATATGGATGGGGAAATATTAAAAAAAGAATTCGGTAAAGACTTTTCTTTGGGGGGGGGCTAGTTGTTCAAATGTTATTTTAGAGACTGGATCACCAAAAGATGTTGAAGAAGAAGTAAAAAAGAATATTTTAGTTTTTGCACCTGGCAGTGGTTATGTATTTGCCTCTATTCATTGTATCCAGCCTTTTGTTAAACCTGAGAATATTGTTGCACTATTCGATACAGCTATTAGTTTTGGAAAATATTAACTAGATTGAGGATTAATGATTAATGAAACTTTAGCTCAGACGACAACACTACGAAAAGAGAATTTATACTGTCCTAAAAAGAAAGAAAATTATATGTAGAAATATTTAAATTTAGCAAGAGGAGGAAATTTAATTGCAAAAAATTATAAATAACCCAAAAGATTTTGTTGATGAAATGCTTGAAGGAATTCTTGCAGCATATCCAGATCAGCTAAAATGTATAAAAAATGATCTTAGGTGTATTGTTCGTTCTGATGAAAAAAAACCTGGAAAGGTTGGACTTTCGACAGGTGGTGGGTCAGGACATCTTCCGTTATTTCTTGGTTATGTTGGTAAAGGAATGTTAGATTGTTGCGCCGTCGGAAATATTTTTGCTTCTCCAAGTGCAAATCAAATGCTTGAGATTACCAGGGAAATTAATAGAGGTAATGGGGTTTTATATATTTACGGAAATTATAGTGGAGATATTATAAATTTTGATATGGCTGCAGAAATGGCTAAAATGGAAGACATTAAAGTTGAACAGGTAATTGCTACTGACGATGTTGCATCTGCCCCTAAGGAAAAGCAGAATAAAAGAAGAGGCGTAGCAGGCTTATTTTATATCTATAAAATTGCCGGAGCTTATGCAGAAGAGGTGGCTTCATTGGACGAGGTTAAAAGAGTTGCTGAAAAAGTTTGTACAAATGTTAGGACTATGGGTGTAGGATTATCTCCATGCATTATACCTGAAGTTGGTAAACCGACCTTTGAGATGAAAGAAGGGGAGATGGAGATTGGAATTGGAATTCATGGGGAAGCTGGGATGGGTAAAGATAAGTTAAAGACTGCTGACGAAATAGTTGACCAGATTATGAATTCTATTCTAAATGATTTGCCTTATAAATCAGGTGATGAGGTATCAGTGTTGATAAATGGGTTAGGTGCAACACCGCGTGAAGAATTATTTGTAGTTTATAGAAAAGTTGCAAAAATATTAAAAGAAAAAGATATTAAAGTATTTCATCCTTATATTGGTGAGTTTGCAGCTTCAATGGAAATGGCAGGGACGTCTATAACATTGTTAAGGCTTGATAAAGAGTTAAAAGAGTTGTTAAAAAAACCAGCTCGAACACCTTTTTTCGAACAAGCTGAACTTAAATAAATAGGAAGAATAAAACCATGGATAAGTTAAATTCTGGTGATATAAAGAAGATACTAACTAAAATTAAAGATTTAATGATTGAAAATGAAGAATATTTGTTCAAATTGGATTCAACTATGGGTGATGGAGATTTAGGTATAACTATGAAAAAGGGATTCAATAAAGTTGTTGAAGAAGTCTCAAATTTAAAAGAAGATAGTGTGGGGGAAATTTTGATAAAAGCAAGTATTGCCATTTCTTCAGCAGCTTCATCTACAATAGGTGCACTTGTTGCAACTGGGTTTATGAGGGCTGGGAAAATTGTTATTGATAGAACAGAAATTAATTTAAATGACTTAGCAAATATGATGGATGCATTTGTCAAAGGAATTATGGAAAGAGGAAAGGGCAAACCAGGAGAGAAGACCATTATTGATTCATTATATCCTGCAGCTAAAGCTCTAAAATTAGCTGCTAAAAACAAAAAAAACTTAAAAGAAAGTTTTATTGATGCCTACAGAAGTGCAGTTGAGGGACTAGAAGCCACAAAGAAGATGGCTTCGGTTCATGGTAGGGCTATATATCATACAAAAAGAGCATCTGGTATTGAAGACCCCGGTGCTGCTGCTGGAATGATCATGATTAAAGCTTTCTATGACTATTTTGAAATTTAAAATTATATGAAATCCAAAAGTAAACCCAAAATTTGGACACTAAATTAACCAAGGTTTAACCAGCTGATAAGACCCATTTTCAGTAATTTCGGATTAAGCAACTAAAACATGTCATACAGTGGTAGAATTTAACTAAAATTACCAGTAGGAATAATTTTTTTTATCCCTGCCATATTTTTATTGAAAATAGGTATAAACAAATGGATATAGATAAAAGCATATAAACCAAGTAAGGGAAAAGTAGCCGCTCTTGTTAAAAGAGACAAAAAAATATGACCTCATAACCTAAGCAGGTTTTGGTAAACTATATGAACTATTCTCATTTATGCATGGGGTTGGAATATATGATCTTATATGGTATGAACCCCAAAAACTAAACACCAACCTGTCTTAGCTCAGAATAAACTTTACAGGAATTATTTTCAATTAATTTATGTTCAAATTCTTCTGGAGGCATATAGCCCAGAGAAGAATGCAATCTTTTACTATTGTATACATCTTCAATAAAATATGGAATTCTTTCTATAACATCTCTATATGTTTCATATTCCCATAGATATACTTCTTCTGCTTTTAGTGTTTTAAAAAATGACTCAATAAAAGCATTTTCATAGGGGTTACCCTTGGCAGACATTGATACCAAAATACCATTTGCGTTTAAAAGATCTATGTAATCATGGCTGCAGTACTGGATTCCTTTATCAGAGTGATGAATAAGATCATCTGTATTTCTACTCTTAATTGCCATCTTGAGTGCTTCAAGTGGTAGTTTAGCAGCAAGTGTCCTGCCAATGCCGTAGCCCACTATCTTTCTTGAGAATGCATCAATTATGGCTGCAAGATATACAAAGGCTGTAAGGATCCTGATATAGGTAATATCAGCACACCAGAGCTTATCAATTCTATCTACTACAAGATCTTTGGCCAGGTTAGGATAAACTTTCAGGTTATGGCTGCTGTTGGTGGTAGATACAAATCTTTTAGCTTTTCTGCACTGTATTCCCATCTTTTTCATCATTTTTAGCACTTTCTTATGGTTTACTACCATTTTCTTCCTTTTAAGAGAAGCAGTTACCCTCCTGTAGCCATAACAGGGATACTGGTAGGCAATGGCTTCAATGGCATCGGCAATGTCAGCGTCACGCTTCTTTTTTTCTAGGTTTTTCTTTGGCTTGTAGTAATATGTTGGTCTTTTTATACCCATCAGCTCACATCCCTTCTTAACTCCTCTGAATTTGGACCGGTTATTATGGATGAAACTTCTTTTCTCATTGCAAGTGCAAACTTTTTTTCTTTTTTAAAAAGGTAATTTTCCATGGTGAGCTTTCCCACCATCTGTTCAAGCTCACATATCTTTAGTTTCATCTTTCTTAGCTCGGTATCACTTGCTGATGTTCCATGGAACTTACCGTCCAGATACTGCCTTTTCCATCTTGTTATAAGTCCTGGGTATATATCATTTTCTTTGGCAAGTTCTAGTATGCTGTGTCCTTTCAGTGCACTCTCTACCAGCTCTATCTTGAAATCCTTAGAATATTTTTTCCTATGTATGCTCATTATCTTTTCCCCTTTCTACTCCTTTAATTATTCTAACCTGTCTTAAGAATCTGTTCAACTTTAGGGGTTCACTTCAATGATCTTTC
>JABMRD010000156.1 GCA_013202875.1 Actinomycetota bacterium
AGAAAAATAAAAGAATCCTTAAAAGAAAAGGAAAATTGTAACTTTACAAAGCCTAAAGACTCTGGAAAAGAAAAAAACACTGATCCAAAAGGTAAATATTCCAATAACAGTGTGGTAGAGGAATATCATGGACCAAATAGATATAGGTCCAGGGGAAAAGAGCTACTAGCAAGAGAAATAGCAGAAGAGCTAGGGGATAATCACAGCCTGGGAGCATTCCGAACCATAGTTGATAAGATCTCAGAACAGCAGATAAGAATATTTTTAAGTATAATAAAGGATACACATCTTACCGGGAAAATTAAAAAAAGTAGGGGTGCAATGTTTATATCACTTTCTAAAGCCTATGCTGTAAAAAATAATATAAATCTTAGTTTTAAATAATCCTGCGACAATAATTATATATTTATATTACTGATAATATTGAGAAGAAATTTCTTGATATATTTAGATTTGATTTTGGTATTAAGAAAAAAACTTAGAATATTAGCCATGATACCTTCAGTTATTTGTTAAGCTTATAAGACTCTCTACTGCTACTGTCTTTTTTAACCTGAAAAAAATTTTACATAATATTTTCGTGTATAAACTGTGATGACTCTTCGAGCCACTTCACTTTCTATAGTTTGTATTTTTAAAGATAGCGTAAAATTTTTAAATTGGCCCCACCTTCAGTATGATGTATAATACTCTCTTAAATGTAAGCTATTTTATTATTCTTTTAAAATCAAACTCTTCTAAAAAATATTCTCTAATTACAACAATTTTCTCTTTTAATATTCCGTAATCTAGGCTAAATCTTTCAACGATTTCATCAGGATTGGGATTTACGATTGTAATATTTGGCATGGTGGTTCTGCGTAAAAATGCATTCTTAAATAAAATATTGCTTTGGTAATCTGTTTTAGGAAAAGAATATCCAATAATTATTATATGTTCTACTTTGCTTAATACTTCTTCAGCTTTCCTCCAGATGTTTTTAAATAAATCACCAAAAAGATTATAATCTTTATTCTTTATTGGAGGTATGATTAAGGGCATCGATACTAAACCATGTGAAGAATATTTTCCTTTCGGAGTAAATGGATTTCTTGGAATCATTTGTATTAATATGCGACCATTAGGTATTTTTTCTCCAATTAATGGCAAATTAGGAGGATAATAACCATACGAGAAATCTTGATAACCATTCATATATCTACCATAATAAGTATTATATGGTTTAATAGTTGATTCATATACAAAAAAACTATCTGGAGATAACTCTTGAGTAAGTTTCAATTTGTGGTTTTCTGGTCGAGTATGACTTGTAAGCCAATTGCTAGAACCATGAAGTTTCAATAATAGTGGAAAGTCATTAGGAGTATCACTATTATTTTTAATCCATTTATCTCTGTATATCTCTTTTGGCTTTACAAAATAACCATTGTTCGTATTCCATTTTGAAACGTATTTTAAAGCTCTATCTATTAATGTATCCCAATTAAAAGTAATAATAGTATCATTTGAATTAAGTCTTTGTACTAAATTAATATGAGGCCTTGAAACAGGACCATTTTGAATTTCATTGATTACACTCACAAAAAGAAAAATTAATTGCATATAAGCCTTGAGGAAAACCATATTTTCAATTTCTTTAAAGAAATTGTCACTTTTAATTAAAGCCTTCGATAATCTATGCTCAATTTCAGAGTGTATTTGCTCGATATTGCCATTATAATTATGGAAGGTTTCAATTGTGATTCCTTTATAATCTCTTAAATAATTTAAAAAGTCGCCAATAAGAACCCAAGGATTCTCAGAAATCTTCAGTTTTTTGAATGTTGAAAAGAAATCTGTCGAGATTGGCATTCGTTCATTTGTAAAAGAGTCTGAATAAGCTTTTGATGCGCCTGCACCTAATATTAAAGCTTTCATTTTTTCTGATTTCTAACTTAAAAATTCAAATTATATTCTGGTAGGATTATTAATTTCAGGATCAATAATTAAATTATTACTGAAAAATAAAATTTCTTTACCTATCTTCGCCCTATGGGCATTATGAGAAATGGAGTATCTTTTTTGCATATTTTTTCCAACCCATTTATATAGTTCTTCTATTTCAGGAGTATCATCATATGAAACTATCCAATGAATATTTTTAATATTTTTAATTGATTCACTAACAGTTTTGTGGTCATCGTATTTATAATAATTAATATAAAGAGAAGCCCCTTTCTGATAATATGGTGGGTCAAAATAAAAAATTGTTTGTGAATTCTCTGACTCTCTTTGGATCTTTTCTATTAACTTAATAGCATCAAGGTTATATAAGAATATATTTTTTTTATACTTTGCAATCCTCTTTATTCTTTTTATTAAATCGTTTTTATTAAAACGACAATCCATTTTATATTTTCCATTCTGATTTTTACCACCAATTATTCCTCCATTAATAATTCCAGATATATTTGTATGATTTAAAAAGAAAGTTGAAAAACCTAAATCTAAAAGATTTGCTTCAATTTTATTATTTTGGATTTTTCGAGCTTTTTCCCAGTTATTAATATTTATATCTGTACTTTTAATAAGATCACATATTCTATTAGTATTTTCTAAAATAGAATACCAAAATGCATAAATAGAACGATCATAATCATTAATAGTAATTTTTGAAATTTTTTCTTCTAATAATAAATACAATGCTACAGAAGCACCACCAGCGTATGGTTCAACATAATGACCATTTATATTATTATCTACGCAAATTTTAGCAATAAATTTTGCTAATTTATTTTTACCCCCGGGATAACGAAGTGGTGAATAGAATATCATAATATTACTTTATTTGTTCCCAAATATTTTTTAAAAATATTTCATAATTATTCCATGTTATTTTCAAAGTCTGTGGGTCAGGAGTGTGCTCTAAATTATGGACATATGAATGGAATGTATTAATTGAAACAATGTTATGTTCTGAACTTATTGAAACTCTAATTGGTTTTAACTGATTTTTTGTTAGAATATTTTTATCTTCTAGGTGTTTTGAAACAGCTTCTAGCTTTTTCTTTAATTCTGGTTGTTTATTTAAATCAATTGGTATTTCTTTTTTAAACTCTTTGATATAATTATCTGTGCTAAATTCTATGAAAACTCTAAATAAAATAGCAACAGCATTACAAGTTTCTTCAACTATTAATCTTCTTTTAAGTTCTATATAAATTGCATTTATTCTATCATTACTAATATGCATAATACAGTCTGAAGGGATTAGAAATTTTCTTGATGTCGATAATGGCGAACTTTTAACTTTTATTTTAGTGGTATCTGTTAATTCCTCCTGACGAGAAAATAAAGATATTGGAACATTAGTATATTTTGGTTTATCTTCAAATAGTTCTTCTATAAATATTTTTCTATCTTCTTTATCATATACTTTTTTAACTTTAATATTTTCATCTTCTACTTTTTTGAATACCGTTTTTAAACGGTCCACTACCTCTTTTTCGCTTGCTTTCAATCTTAAATTTCCTTCGGACTGATCAATACCAATATAATCTCTCACATTAGGATCGGAAAACAAGCGGTTAATAGTGGAAATTTTAAGTTTATCAGAATTTATTTCAGTATTATTATCTCTTAGAAAATCGATTGCTTGCATTGCAAGCGTTACTTTTCCTCCAAATTTTTGATCAAATCTTTCCTTTTCTGGTGCACCCCATTGATCTTGTCCTATGCCGTTATTCTTTCCGGTATGTTCTAATTTAATCCACATACTACTAGAGTATTCATTAGGATAAACATAGCAATTAACTTTTTTAAGTAGTGAATTTTTGTATTTTCTTGATAATTCCTGAAAGCATTTTCTGATTTTTGAATCCTTAATAATATTGGGTGAATGTAAGCACTTTAATGCTGTTATTCTTCTGTTGCCATCTAAAACTAAAAATTTTTTATTTACTTCTAATACTCTAATGCTTTTTGCTTCATCTAAACCATATTCTGCTATATGCTTTCCTAAATTTAGGATTTCAACGCCTTTTCTTTTTATCATTATATCAATAGCTTTTTCTTCATTTTCAACTGGGTCAAAACGATAATTCTCTGGGTTAACTATTAGTTTATTTATGTCAATAAAATCTTTCATAATTTTTTATTTAATAAATTTTTTTAATTATAATATTATATTATTTTATAAAAAGAGAACAAAACATAAATTGTTAAAAATATCATATGAAATATTTTCATAAATTTGATATTTTCCTATATGTTATATAAAGTTATATTAAATTTCAATAGTGCCATATCATTTTAATTCTAACAAATTTATTAAACAGTAAAAAAATTTATTAACCTAAAAGAAGGAACAATTATAATATATGAAATCTTAATCTCTAAAGGCCATGATAACTAATACAGAAAGTGATTTTGTTATTTCTCATTTTTTAGATCCTCCATTCGTTAGCTTTATTATACCGTCAAAACTAACATTTTGTTTGGATCAGTTTTTGGGGAGAAGGTCATATTACTGAATAGATTATCTTAATGCAATAACATCTATAGATGCTTCAAGATATATTTATAGGTTTATCATGATTATAAATGTTATAATTAAGATGATTAATATCATGAAAAGAGATTATTTAGATGATACATGTCAAACGTTGTAGATATAATGAATTTGGCAACCTGCTATATAAATTCTCAGGAAATAAGCAGAAAGTACTTATACTTTTTTTATTTATACTGGTCATAATTCTATGTACCACGTTTGCCTGTAAAGATAATTCTACTGCTAATTCGTCGTCTGCCATCTATCTTCCAGTACAGAGAGCAGGCTTATCCCGGATGGAATCACTGATGGAAGGTATATTAGAGATAGATGATAATGGCTGTTTGCGAGTAGATAATTACTTAATTATCTGGCCTCATGGTTTTTCACTGCGTACCGAAGGTGAAGGAATTCAGGTAATTGACAGTAATGGTCAGGTTGTTGCACGTGTGGGAGATAAAATAACACTTGGCGGCGGTGAATTCTCTGGAGAAAAGGCAAGGGAGCAAATTGAGGAATTCATTATAGAGCAGCCACTACCGGATGATTGCCAGGGTCCCTATTGGATCGTTGGGGAGACGGTTAAGACGACTGGAGAAGCTTCTGAATCAAATGAGGCTGAAAATCAACAGCAGGAAGAAATTAGAAAAGAACCTGAAGACGAAGAAGCAGAATTATTTTTTGCAGAGACTTACGCAAAGAGTCATGGCGTTACTGTAGAAGAAGCTTTAAAGAGGTTTGAATTACAGGATATAGCTGGGGAATTGGGTGCTGAACTGAGCAGTAAAGAGACAGATACGTTAGCGGGACTATGGATTGAGCATACCCCGAAGTTTAAGATAGTTGTTCTCTTTACCCGTGATGCAGAGGAGACAATAAAACCTTACCTTAAAAAATATAAAGAACTGGCTGATATAATTGAAGTAGGTACAGCAGAGATGACACTTATTGAACTTCAGAATATTCAGGATGAGGTTTCATCTTCTGCAGAAAATCTAGGAATACCTACAGCTTCAGAAGTTGATGTGTATAAAAACTGTGTTAAGGTTTATGTAGAGGACCGGATTCAATTTGACAAAGCGGTATCAGAGGGTAAATTGATATTACCTGATTGTGTTGATGTAATAACGGTCGAATCGTTAGTATACCTTGAATGAATTTTATAATATACTCTAGTCAGAAACTTATATATGTGGTTTTAAAATTATACTAATATAATTGTTGTTAGCATAATGACTAGTATGAACCACAAAAAGTAGGCATCTGTATATCTTAAGCCACAACAAGATCATAGGATCTATTTTTAATAGATATATTTTTGAATTCTTTATGTGGCAAGTAGCCGAGTGAGGAATGAAGTCTTTTATTATTTATTATACACATCCTTAATAAAATGCGGGATTCTATTAATTACATCAGCGTAAGTTCATATTACTAGAGGTATACCTCTTCTGTCTTTAGGGTTTTGAAAAATGACTCAATAAATGCGTTTCATAGGGACTGCTCTTGGCAGACATTGATACTAAAATACCATTTGCATTTAGAAGCTCTATATACTCATAGCTGCAGTACCTTTGAGAAAAAAATATAATTCTTTTAAACCCATTAATTTTTCAAAGCGAATTTCATAATGACAAAGGAAGATAAAAACAATGTACTGCATTTCTGCATAAATTTAAAATGCTGATACAGATAAGAGTTCTAATCAAATAATAGATAGAATTACAAAATTCTTAAAACCTATTGTAATTTCAATTAATAATAAAACTCAAATAGAAAAATCATGGTACT
>JABMRD010000157.1 GCA_013202875.1 Actinomycetota bacterium
GACACGCACTCAGCTCCCCATGTTTCCATCATTATCCTACGATAGGGCTTCTGTCTATAACTGATAGCCACCATATAGACTTTAATTTTAACACCAAAGCATGCACCTCCAAAAGATAGGGCGCTTCCCCATTGTCCGGCTCCTGTCTCGGTAGCTATACGGTTGATACCTTCTTTCTTATTATAATAAGCCTGAGCTACTGCAGTATTAGGTTTATGACTTCCTGGGGGACTTGACCCCTCATATTTGTAGAAGATCTTAGCCGGTGTATCCAGAGCTTTCTCCAGTCTGTGTGCCCGGAACAAGGTAGTAGGCCTCCATAATCTATAGATATCTCTTACCTCCTCAGGAATATCAATCCAGCGCTCAGTACTTACCTCCTGTTTAATTAGCTCCATGGGAAATAAGGGAGCCAGGTCATCAGGAGTTAGAGGTTGCTTTGTAACTGGATGCAAAGGTGGTAAAAGAGGCTTGGGTAAATCTGCCTGGATATTATACCATTGCTTTGGTATTTCCTCCTCATCCAGTACAAACTTCGTTCTTTTGTCCATTTTATTCTCCTTTCTTTTTTTATAAATAAAAACTAAAGAATTAATGACTGGCGACTGGTTACCTGTTCTTTATAATTACAGGGCTTCTTGCTTCTTTTTTTAAAGCCATTTTACCAAGCAATGTTTTACTTTCTGCAAAATCACTTACTATGCTTTTTAAATCCAGCCTTAAAAGAGGAAAAAAAGGATCATTTTTCTTTAAATAAAATCCATTTTTTATGAGGAATTTAAATGGAATAAGCGGGCTGTTCTCATATTCCTCTTCATCTATACCATCATTTAATCTCTTGCCAATAGACTCTATTGATCTCACCTTTTCCTTTATCAAATCTTTTTCAATCTCAACCAGCAGTCTTTTTGCCACACCTATCCCCCTGTATTCGGAAATTACATAAATACAGCCTAAAAAAACACTGTCAAAATCCGGAGGAAAAATGTTAAAAGTTTTAAGTTTGGGAAAAAGATAGTAATTTCCCGCTAAAATAATCCCGGCACACTTCCCCCTGACAAAGGCAGCTTTGATTCTCCCCCCGTGTTCTTTAAAGGAAATAATTTCTTTTCTTTTATCTTTCCTGGTGCCTTCTTCAAACAACCTGCCTTTGAGGAAGCTGCTAAATTCACGGATACTTTGAACTTTAGATAATTCTTTTAAAAAACTGGTCTTTTCCCAATCAAACCAATAACTGCATTCGATACATTTAAATTCTATTTTTCCCAGCTGTTCGCAAGAAAGATCCTTTATTATTAAATTCAAATCCATAACTACAGAAAAAAAAATTTTGTACTGTACCAATTATAGCACTATAAAGAATTGTTTGAACTTTTAAAAACTTTTTTGAACTTTTAGAGTTTTTAATATATATTACATATTTACAAACAATAAGAGCATTAAAACGCTGGCAGGTCTGATCTTTTATGAGTAAAAAAATTACATTTGATTACTGGGAACACTTATATTCAAATAGAACTGAAAATATGTTCTCTTCTGAGATAAGGGACTTGCTTTCACTTTCTGCAAGACCGGATATCATCTCTTTTGCCGGGGGCCTGCCTGAAGTAAGAGCGCTAAGTTTTCAAAAATTAGAGAGGTACATTAAAAGAACCCTAAAAGCAGATGGGGATATAAGTCTGCAATATGGCGGTTCTGATGGTTATTATCCGCTTAAAACTAAATTGATAGAAGTAATGAAACTGGAGGGTCTGGATGTAGTAGAAGAAGACATAATCACTACTACCGGCGGGCAGCAAGCCCTCGATCTACTTGCTAAAGTTTTTATCAACCCTGGTGATACTATTATTGTAGAGTCGCCTGCCTATACCGGAGCACTAAACTCATTTAGCTCTTATGAAGCAAAAATAATTGAAATACCTGTAGATGATAATGGTATCGATATTTTAATTTTAGAGGAAAGGCTAAAGGAACTGGAAAAGGGTGGAATTCAGGTAAAATTTATATATTTAGTACCCAACTTCTCTAATCCATCAGGAATAACTTTAAACCTCCAGCGCAGAAAAAAGATACTGGAACTTGCAAAAAAATACAGGACCATAATACTTGAGGATAATCCTTATGGAATGCTTAGATATGAAGGCAAGCCTCTCCCTACCATAAAGGAACTTGACACAAGAGGCGATAATCAGAGTGTAATTTATCTTAGCACACTTTCAAAACTTTTTGCCCCCGGATTCAGGATAGGCTGGATTGTAGCTCCGCATCCCATACTGGAAAAAATAACACTGGGGGTCCAATCCACAATCCTCTGCGTGAGTTCTTTTACACAGAGAATTGCCTATGAATATTTTTCAGATCCGTCATGGCTTGAGAATATGGATCAGTTTATAAGCATATATTCCAGTAGAAGAGATATTATGATAAAGACCCTGGAAGATACTTTTCCTAAAAGCGCCAGCTGGTCTAACCCGAAAGGTGGTTTTTTTATATGGCTAAAACTGCCTGAGTATCTTAACACCAAGGAAATTCTGGCTGATGCCGTGAGAAATAAAGTAGCTTATGTTCCGGGAAGCGGTTTTTATGCAGATGACAGGGGGCTAAATGAAGCAAGACTTGCTTTCTGCACTGAAAATACTGAAAGAATAGGAAAAGGTATTAAAATTTTATCCAGGATAATAAAAGAGAAAATTAAATTATATAAAAGTTTTAAATAAAAATATCAATTTAATAAAAGAGTGATAAAAATGAAAAAAAATATTGCTGTACTTATGGGAGGAAGATCTCTTGAAAGAGAATTTTCCATAAAAAGCGGCCAGAGAGTTTCAAATGCTCTAAGAAAACTGGGCCATAATGTTATGAAATTAGATGTTGACGAATCTATAGTAGATAACCTGAATTCGGAAAAAATAGACCTCGCCTATATTGCTCTTCACGGAAAAGACGGGGAAGACGGCACCATACAGGAGATTTTAGAAGTGCTAAATATCCCTTATACCGGTCCGGGTGTCTACCCCAATGTTTTAAGCTTTGATAAGATAATTTCAAAACAGATATTTATAAGTCATAACATACCCACACCGCCCTTTTACTTTTTAAATGCAAGTTCATTCAGGGAATTGGGTTCATCAAAGCTGCTGCCTTTCATAGTGAAAAAAATAGGTCTGCCGCTGGTGGTAAAACCATCCGCGCAGGGATCTGCACTCGGAATAAAACTGGTAAATAAAGCTGAAGATTTACCCGATGCTATAATTTCCGCCCTGGGTTATAGCAAAAAAGTAATACTGGAAAAATTTATTGACGGGATAGAACTCGCAGTAAGCATCATTGGAAAAGAAAAACCAAATGCGCTCCCAATTGTAGAAATAGTACCAAAAAAGAAATTATTTGATTTTGAATCAAGGTCTAAAGTTGGAGAAACAGATTATTTTATTCCGGCAAGAATATCTTCTTCGCTGGATAAAAAAGTAAAAGAGGTAGCCATTGCAGTTCATAATTCTCTTAAATGCACAAAACTATCCAGGGTTGATATCATGCTGGATAAAAAAGAGAAAATTCCTTACGTCCTGGAACTAAATACTTCTCCCGGCATGACGGACACGAGCCTTCTTCCAATGGCGGCAGAAGAAGCGGGTATATCTTTCGAGGAGCTGGTAGATAAGATTATAAAGATGTCTTTAAGTGACTAGAACTTTGACAGAAATAGCCGGCTTTGTTAGTATTTCTGGTTGTATTTAATCAATGCTACTTTTTCTAATGTGTCCCTGTAGCTCAGATGGATAGAGCACAGGATTCCTAATCCTGTTGTCGGCAGTTCGAATCTGCCCAGGGACACCATGATACTTATATTAATACTTATATCAACTCATTTAATAATAATTTATTTGTGGTTCGAATCCTCTCTCCCCAGGCCATAATTGACTGGCAGTAATTTTTATCCTCAATAACCTTTAAAACACTACTGATTTCGGTGGTTCGAAATTCATTATTTTCAAGATAGATTCCTTCTGGAAAAAGTGAATCTTGAAGTTTTCTTTTCTTATCAATACTCATATTCACCCATAAACCAGATAGGTTAAGAAGAATTCTTTTACCCAAATCAATTATTTCATCTATATTTAAACTGTTTTCTTCACAATCATTTAATTGGATTTTCTTAGTAAGTATCTCAGTTTCAACCTCATTAATCTTCTTGTGATATGTGTCTTTAGAAAAAGTACCGTCAATTACAAGTTCTTCAATCTTAGCTTTTTTATCTTCCAGAAGTGTTATCTCTTTCCTTATGCTCTTAAGTGTATTTATATTGTCTTTTTCCTTATCGCTTAAAGAAGCTCTTATCTTTTCAAATACATCTTCTATAATATCTTCTTTGATGGAAAAAGAATCTAGGTAGTCAATAAATAGTGCCTCTGCAATTTCCCTTTTTGCAGGTTTATATAAACAACCTTTAGTTACACAATGGTAATAGGCATATCTTTTGTATCTACCCTTGGAGTAACTTCCTGCAAGGTGTCTATTGCATTCAGGACATTTTAAAAATCTTTTAAGGGGAAATTCATCTGTGTATTTAATATTATAATGATTCTTGTTTGGGCTAAGTATATTCTGTGCCTTGTAAAAGGTAACATCATCAATTAAATGCTCATGTACTCCGTCAATAAGTTCATCAGATAGTTTTGTCTTTAGCTTTCCGATATATAAGGGGTTTCTTAGGATATTATTTAGGTGCTGTTTGGACACTTTTATACCAGACTTTTTAAATTCCTCACATATCTCATATTGCTTTTTGCCATCTATGAAGTATTTAAATATCTTTCTAATAGTGTCTGCATCTTCAGAGGGTATAAGGTAAGACTTTTGATTGACATATTTATATTTGTAGCCTAGAGGGGCATTCCAAAGCCATCTACCTTCTTTAATAGCCTGTTTCATACCAAGTACTGTTCTTTCAGACCTTATATCATTGTCAAGCTGTGCAATAGAAGAAAATAGCGTTGCTGTAAAAGTTCCAAAAGGGCTGTCATCAAATGGTTCAGTAACAGACTTAAGATCAATATACAGTTTCTTGAGCATGAGCCTTATAGTAAGGCTATCATAAATATCCCTGCTTAGCCTATCCATTTTGTAGATAATCAAAGCATCAATCTTATTCTTGTTTGACCTTACATAAGAAAGCATATTTTTGAGCTCAGTCCTATTGGTAGTCTTTGCACTTTCACCCTTTTCAATAAATATTTTTAAGACTTCGTATTTATTTCTTTTAGCATAATCAAGACAGATCTCTTCCTGTGCTTTTAAGCTATAACCAAATTCTGCCTGTTCGGTAGTTGATACCCTGATATAGATTATTGAATTCATTTTTTCTTATTTCCTGCTTCCCTTTGAATTATTTTCATTCCATCAATTAATCTTTTAGTAAATTTCTTACCGTGTTTTTTAAAAAATTGGATATTTTCATATGCGTATTTATATTTTTCTAAAAATTCTGCTATAAATATTGGAATTACTCCAAAGTCAGCATCATAAGGATAAACATATTCATACTCTTCTTTTATAAATGCTGATAATGGTTTATCAAAGAATAGGGATATCATGTCTAGTTCTTGGGCTGTTACTCTTCTTTTACCTTTTTCAATGCTTGAAACTGCTTGTTTTGGTAGTTTTAAATACTTTCCTAATTCTTCTTGAGATGCATTTTGTTTTATCCTGTATTCTCTTACTCTCCTACCAACTAAGTCATTAAAATTCTTTTCAAGTTCTTTCATATCCATTGGGGCCCTCCTTTTTTAAGCTTATTACGAATAATATATCAATATTCTGATGGTGTCAAATACTACTTGACATATTCATATCAATCATTACAATATAATGATATACATTATATAGTAATGATGATGAGTGAAGAGAAAGAAAAAGTGCAAAAAATTATAACTTTATTAGCTGAAATAATTTATGAGCTATATAAAGATTTGAAGAATGGGAAACTACAAAATGAAATATACTCAGTTAATAAGCAGGTTGTTGGAAAGTCAGCCAGAAAAGCTAAGACTTTTCAACAGACTGCATTTGTATTTAAGAAATAGGCTTGCATCCATGCCGGACACAGGTTCACGGGGGATGTGGGGGCCCCCTGTGGTTCTGGGGCCGGACAGGATGCTTCTTATCTCGATACTTATAGAGTTAAGTTGGCAGGGTAGTTAAATGGAATTTAGTAATGAACATTTTTTAAAACTAAAAGAAAAGAAAAAAATCGCTATGAGAAACGCACAATACTTATATGCTTTAAGCAGTGAATATATGAATATAAAAAAACAGTATACTGATAGCTTCTATAGGCGTGCTGAAAGAATACTGAACTGTTTAAGTTATTGGGAGTGGGACAGATACAAAATTAATAAGGTCCTAAATCTTCGTAAGGTTTCAAGGTGCAAAGATGTATTCTGTCCTAATTGCCGGTCTGTAAATGTTTATAAGGCAATAATAAATTTTACTCCTGCTTTTAATGAAATGATGGCTTATAGATATAATCCTTATCTTATGACTTTAACTGTTCCTAATATAAAGCGTGAGGATTTAAGCAGTGAAATAGATAAAATGAATAAGGCTTTTATTAAATTCTGGAGGTGGTTATATAAGCCTTTCAGTAAAAACGGTAGCTACTACGGAGGTTACAAGGAAAGGTTATTTGATTCAAAAGGTGCAATTAAGGTACTGGAAGTTACTCTACAGAGATCAGACTGGAATTATTTTAATATTCATTTTCATGTAATAGTATTTTTAGAAAATGAATTTCCGGGTGATTTTTTTAAAAAAATTGACGGTGGTTATCAATACAGGACTAAAAGCTTTATCTATTATTCTGATGCCGATATATTCATTCAGAAGCTCTGGAAAATGGCATATGATAAAAAAGATATATCTTTTTTTAGTGAAGCCTCTGATGACTGGCAGGATAACTATGTTTGTGATATTAGAGAACTTAGTATGCCTAAAGGTATTTATGAAGTATTTAAATACTGTTTTAAAGATTTAGATATAAGAAACCAAGAAATATTTAGAGATTTATGTGATTTTCCACCCACTATGTACCACTTTTAGATAGTTTTTTTCAC
>JABMRD010000158.1 GCA_013202875.1 Actinomycetota bacterium
ACTAGTTTTATATAATTATCTTCATATAATTTTAATTTATCCAGCAATGCTGTCATATTTAACCTGCCTTCAGTGCTTCTTCTGCTTCAATAACCTTTTTAAAAGAACTTATAGCTACCTCTATCTGACTGTCATCAGGTTCTCTGGTAGTAATCTTTTGAAGCATGAGCCCCGGGTAAAAAAGTATATTTACCACTTTATATTTGCTGAATTTACCCGCAAACCTTATAAGCTCGTATGAAATGCCTGCAATTACCGGCATTAGAAGTATCCTCGAGATAATCCGCCAAATCATTGATTGCTTTCCCAGAAGGGTAAAAATCAATATAGCTACTATCATCACAATAAGTAAAAAGCTGGTTCCGCATCTTACATGCATTGTGCTATACTTCCTGACATTTTCAGGTTTTAACTCTTCATTATTTTCATAAGCCTGAATAGTTTTATGCTCTGCTCCATGATATTGGAAAACTCTCTTTATATCTTTAATCTGCGAGACTAATAGAATGTATGCAAAAAAAAATCCAATCCTAATTAATCCTTCAAGAAGATTGTAAACTATAGCATTTGGGAAAAATTCAGAAAAACTTCTGCCGATAATTGTTGGGAGTATAAAAAAAACACCTACCGCAAATACTACCGCGATTATTACAGATATTATCATTTCCCTTTTGGAGAATTTTATCTCTTCTTCCGTAGCTTCATTGACAGAATAGCTTAAAGCCTTAAAACCCAGTACCATGCTCTCAATAAGTGCTACTATTCCCCGTACAAACATAAAACCCAGTACTTTATTCTTATTGGTTAAGGAAACATCATTAAAAAGTTTTGTATATATGGTCCTATCAGGCTTTCTTACTGCCAGAGCCCAGAAGTGCTTACTGCGCATCATGACACCTTCAATAACTGCCTGACCCCCCACCTGATACCTTTCATTAGCCTCAGGCATTAAAATCACTCGCTTTAGGAGGATTTTCGCATTTAAATTTGCCTTCCGGACAGGGACCTCTCAGACAATTTGGACCAGCTTCTTCAAAAACTACCGGAGCAACCTTCCTGACCAGCTTCAGCATTTCTTTTGCAAGTTCCCTGATCTCCCATTGCGCCCTGCTGCAGCATCTTACTGTAAAAAAATGTAAAAGCTCCCTGCCGTCCATAGTTACGATTATTTTTGTTTCTGATGCGTTGGGCAAAATATACCTTGCGTCTTCAGCTTCAACCCCGCTATCCAGCAACTCTTTATAGAGGTTGTGTATATTTGAAATTAAACTATCGAACTTTTTTTTGGAATCTTTATCCTTTTCTATAGAAGGCGGGGTAACATATTCAAAATTATCCTTAAATTTCACATACCTTTGAGACTGCTGATTATATGAAGCAATTCTGTGTCTTACCAGCTGGTGGGTTAAAGCTCTTGATACACCTTCTATGGCAAATGTAAAATTTATATGTTCTGTAGTGCTATGATGACCACTTTTTATTACAAATCTGACTAATTTTTTGACATCTTCATCACCAAGTTTATCCATAAGCTCATCTACGCCAACAGGTGAGTAACACAGCCTGGCAGCTACTGCTACCATTTTTTCTGGTTCCCTGGTGTATTTAATTAAATTTACTTTCATTTAAGTGCCCTTCTTTATTTTTTGGATTTTACAAGTCTCTTTTTAAATCTTTCCACCCTTCCGCCAGAGTCAACAAGCTTTTGTTTGCCAGTATAAAAAGGATGACAATTTGAACATAGCTCAACTTTTATCTCTTTTTTCGTTGATCTGGTTTTAAAAGTATTGCCGCAAGAACATGTAATCGTGCAATCAAAATATCCCGGATGTATTTCTTTTTTCATATTATTAGATCCTTACTAATATTTACTTATTATTCTGCATCTTAATTATTTCAAATCTTAAATATTAACATAAATATTACCAGCCGTAAATATAATCAGGCAAAAATTGCCAAAAAATAAAGAGCTGAAAAATATTATAAAAATCTATATTTAATATGTAATTAGATTTTTATTGATTTAGAAATATTATATGCTATGACTTTCTTTCTTTATCAAAACTGGCTTTGATGGCTCTAAGAAAATCATCGTTGGACTTTGTATTCTTAATGTAGTCTATCAACTGCTCCAATGCTACTTCAGGCTCTTTTTCATAGATTAATCTTCGAAGTTTCCATACTGTGCCTGCTTCTTCTTTTTCCATAAGTAATTCTTCTTTTCTGGTCCCGGATCTGGTTATGTCGATTGCGGGAAAAATTCTTTTATCTGCCAGATGCCGGTCAAGGTTGAGTTCCATATTTCCGGTGCCTTTAAACTCTTCGAATATAACGTCATCCATTCTGCTTCCGGTTTCAATCAATGCAGTAGCAAGTATGGTAAGACTTCCGCCACCTTCAATATTCCTGGCTGCACCAAAGAATCTTTTTGGTGGGAATAAGGCAGAAGAATCCACTCCACCGGATAAAACTCTGCCGCTGGCAGGGATTGACAGATTATATGCTCTGGCAAGACGGGTTATACTGTCCAGAAGTATTAGAACATCTTTACCATGTTCAACCAGTCTTTTTGCCCGCTGAAGCACCAGCTCTGCAACCTGGATATGACTATCTGATGGTTGATCAAATGTTGAGCTTATTACTTCTCCCTTTACGGATCTTTCCATATCAGTTACTTCTTCGGGCCTTTCATCAATCAATAAAACCATAATATATATTTCAGGATTATTAGTAGAAATACTATTTGCGAGATCTTTTAGTACAGTTGTTTTACCCGCTTTTGGGGGAGATACAATAAGACCTCTTTGCCCCTTTCCTATTGGAGCAATCAAGTCTATTATTCTTGGAGTAATATTATCTGACTCGCTTGTCTCTAATTTTAACCTCTCCATAGGATATACAGGAGTTAATTTTTCAAATGGTATCCTGCTGCGTATAAATTCCGGATTTTCTCCATTTACTTTTTCTATTCTAAGCAGCGCATTGTACTTTTCACTTTCTTTTGGCGGCCGCACCTGACCATATACTTCATCTCCCTGCCTTAAGCGAAACCTTCTTATCTGAGATTGAGAAACATATATATCATGCGAACCAGGCAGGTATCCGGACGTCCTCAGGAAACCATAGCCATCAGCTAATATATCAAGTACCCCTTTCATTCTTTCCTTATATAACTCAAATTCCGGCTTTTTTGGGGCTTCCCCTTTTTTCCTTTCTTCCTCTTCCGCTACTCTTACTTCCGCAATAGTTTCTTCTTTAGCTTCCTCTTTTTCTTTCTCTGTAACTTCAACATCTTCTTCGGCTATAGCTCTGTCTTCCAATGAAGACCCCATACCGTCATTAGATACTTCTTTCAATATCTTTTCTACCAGTTCATCTTTTTTAAACTTAGTAATTCCTTGAATATTTAATTGCCCGGCAATAACTCTCAGGTCAGCTAAAACTTTCCCATCAAGAAACCCCTTATTTAATTCTTTCAACTCAGTCATTAATAGATACTCCTTTCATCCCTGGGCTCTTTTTATTTAAATTTTCACCTCTTATGATAATTTCTTTTTCTGGTCCATTTAAAACTTCTGAATAGTCCAAATAACAATGGATTTTTTAAAAAAATTGTTATTTTGAAGTTTCTAGAACTAATTGTTAATCTCTTATAACTTTTAAATATATTTTAAAAAGGATTTTTGATTATTCGCTTAGGCCAATAGACTGCTTAAAAAATATATATGCTTATAAGTCAATATTTTTAGAAATTTAAGACATGATTATTTAGAAGAAACCTCTATTACAAATGCCATTATTAATACAAAATGAAATTTTCTCATATAATATATAGACTAATCAAAAAAAAATCAAGTACAAATTTTTCAATATAAAATTTTTAGTATTCAAGTCAACGCAATTTTGTTATCCAAAATTATTATTTTTAAAAAAGATTTTTTAAAGAAGGGGAGGATTTTAATTTTAAAATCCTCCACTAAAAAAATGCATGGCACTTTAAACTTTCGGTAATTTACTTAATGCCTCTTCTATCTTTTCTTTCGGATACTCATAGTCTACCAATTTGCCTGATAAATATGCATCATAAGCAGCCATATCCACATGCCCATGCCCGCTATGAGCTATGAGAATGGTTTTTGCTTCCCCGTATTCACGGCATTTTAAAGCTTCATCAATAGCTACCCTGATACAATGATTTGTCTCCGGAGCACTGATAATACCCTCGGTACGAGCAAAGGTCACTCCAGCCTCAAATGTAGGAATTTGATGTACCGCTGTTGCTTCAACAAGTCCCAGATCAGCCAGGTGGCAGATAATTGGCGCCATTCCATGATAACGAAGACCTCCGGCATGAATTGGAGCCGGAATAAAATCATGTCCCAGGGTATACATCTTAATAATTGGTGCAAGTTTTGCCGTATCGCCATAATCATAAGCATATGGCCCCCTGGTCATGGTGGGAGCTGCTGTCGGTTCCACATTGATTATACGCAAGTCCGGTTTTGTGCCGTCTATTTTATCCTTGACAAAAGGCAGGAAAAGGCCCGCAAAGTTTGACCCGCCACCAACACAACCTACGATAATATCCGGATAAGCATCTGCCTTTTCCATCAACTTCTTTGTCTCCAACCCATTTACGGTTTGATGCAGAAGAACATGATTAAGTACACTGCCAAGGGAATAATGGGTATCATCACGGGACATAGCATCTTCTACAGCTTCACTAATAGCCAACCCCAGACTTCCTGTACAATCGGGGTCTTTTGCCAGCATGTCCCGGCCAACTTTGGTATCCTTACTTGGACTTGACACGCACTCAGCTCCCCATGTTTCCATCATTATCC
>JABMRD010000159.1 GCA_013202875.1 Actinomycetota bacterium
ATATCACTAATAATATTGCTATAATCATAGCAATATTATTAAAGCGAGGTGCAATAATTAATGAAAATGAGAAATATTGCTGAGCTCCATAATAAAACAGCAGAAGTTTTAAGGGAAGTGAACGAATTGGGTTATATAATCATAACTTCATATGGAAAACCTGTAGCATATATTAAAAAGTTTAAGGAAGATGAAATTGAAGATTTTGTTATAGAAAATCATCCATTGATAAGAGAATCGATATTGAATTCATATGAGGACTATATAAAAAATGGTGGTATTGATGTAGAAGAAATAATTAATAAATTAAAGTAATATGGTAGAAGCAAAATACAAACTTAAATTTACTTCCGTTTCTCTTAAAGATATTAAAAATTTTGATAATACCACGCAGATAAGAATAATTGATGAATTAAACAAGCTTTTAAAGTCTCCATATAACATAAATAAAGACATTAAAAAATTAAAAGGAATAAATAAAAAAATATACAGGTTAAAATTAGGCGATTTAAGAATTATCTATTTTTTATCAGACACGGAACTTGTTGTTTTAAGAATTATTGACAGAAAAGATTTAATGAAAATTATTGATTCAATCAAGCGTTCGTAAATTATGACATTGGCATCGATAATTAATTCATAAGAGTTTTTTAATTCCCGTTACGCTCTAGATAAATTAGGGGATCAATAAGTTGAAAGGTTCTGTACTTATGGTAGATGCTTTTGGTTATGAATCAAAAAATATAGATGATTTTATTTCTTGATTAAGAAATCATGATATCTCTACATTAATTGATGTAAGAGAAATTCCAATAAGTAGGAAAAAAGGGTTTTCAAAAACAGTTTTTTCAGAATATTTAAACAAGCCAACCAGCAATTGAGGAATGATCCTATAAATTCTTCTACATAACAGCATAAAATTATGCATTTGCGTGTGAAACATAATAGTGGTTCATATTGCATGGAAAGATAAATATTATATGCTATCAATATTCTAACGCAAATATACAAAAATGTGCTATTGTGTGTTAAAATTAATAGTTGGTGATGAATATGAAATATTATGAGCAGTTACTGAGAATGGAAGTTTTTAATTTAGCTGAAGTTGAACAATTAACTGGATCTATAGCTTCTGCTAAAAATCTTCTGGATAGATATGTTAAAAAGGGATTTGTGAAAAAGGCAAGACGAAACTTGTATTACTGTGCTAATTTTGAAAACAAGAATAGCACAGCAAATAGATTTGTCATAGGAAGTAATATAAACAATACAACCTTTATATCTCATCACTCGGCCTTTGAATACTATGGCCTTGCTCACCAGACTTTTTATGAATTAAATATTTCTTCTGAAAAGTTGTTTAGAAACTTTGATTTTGAAGGTATAACATATAAATATGTAAGGTCTCATTTTGAGCAAGGTGTTATGACCCCGGAAACGAATTCAAAGATAAGGGTCGCAAATCTTGAGAGGACTGTTATTGATTGTATACAAAATATAAAACTGTCCGGAGGTACGGAAGAACTTTTTCAATGTCTGGATTCAGTCTTAATTCTTAACAATGACAGGCTTTTTGAATATTTAATCCTGTATGATATAAAATTTCTTTATCAGAAGGCGGGATACATATTTGAAAAGTATCAAAAAAACTTCAATGTCAAAGATGAAATTATCAAGTCATGTCAACAACAAGTTAGCAATAGCATAAGATATTTTGATGAGGATGCGCGAGAAGGTAACGGATTATTGATTAAGAAATGGAATTTGATAGTACCAAAAAACATAGAAAAAGATTCCAAACAGGGGGCGGTTGAGTTTGCATAATTATGAAAAGAGATTCTATGCTGATCTCTCTGAAAAAACATTGTTTCAAAAAGATATTCTTGAGAAGGTTCACAGGCTAATTAGTATTCTTGAATATATAAACTCAAACCCGGAGATTGAAGGAATGCTTGCTTTAAAGGGAGGAACGTCCATAAATATGATTATCTTCAATATGCCCCGGTTATCTGTTGATATCGATCTTGATTTTTCACTTAATGCTACAAGAGAAGAAATGCTAAGAAAAAGAAATAATATAAATATTTTATTAAAGAAATATTTCGAATCAGAAGGATATACGATAGAGCCTAAAAGTAAAACCCACTTTTCATTGGATTCATTGGTAATTGGATATACTAATACATCGGGTAACCATGACAATTTAAAAGTGGAAATTAATTATTCATTAAGGCAGCACATTTTGCCTATAGAGAAACGTGGTATAGGTTCTGAAATATTTACTTTAGAACGTAAAATTTACTGTTTATCAAAAATTGAACTGATTGCTAGCAAAATTACTGCGCTATTAAACAGGATTGCAGCCAGGGACTTTTATGATATATATAATATAATCAAATATAGACTGGTTGAATTAAATGAAATTGTTCTTCTTCGAAAATGTATTATTTTCTATAAGCTTATTTCTTCAGATGATAAAATCATTATATTTGATACCACAATTATAGATAAGCTTACTAAACATAAAATCAAAACAGATCTTTTGCCTTTGTTAAGAAAGAAGGAATCATTTGATCTTGATGCTTCCAAGAAGGCGGTTAAAGAATTCATTGATAATATTATGGTATTAACCCCTGGTGATAAGGTATTTATTGATAGATTTATGCAAGGGGAGTATGTACCGGAAATACTTTTTGATGACAAAGAAATAATAAACAGGATAATTAATCACCCAATGGCGATTTGGAAAATTAATAATATAAAAAACGGGGTACACTAATAAAGTTAAGTAGAAATTTATTAATAATTACATAAAATAACTTATGTTTTATGTATTATTTGTATCTTAATAAGACACATTATGTACATAAAACATAAATTTTTTAATAGTTTTATTTAAAAATAATGGATTTGAAGAGCCTGAAAATGTGTCAAGATAAAAACACATCTAAAGTTTCTTATATTGAGAAGACAGGGAGTGCTATGAGAAATAAATTTTCAAGTAGAAAACGAATAAAGGTTAATTTATTATAAGAGGTATAAATTTTGCTTCAAATCTGCCGGTCAACATAGTCCGAAATTTAAATAAACTTTTTAAATCCTATAATAACTTCAAATATTGTGAAATTATACACATAATTAGAACTTCTACTGTGAGAATAATTTGATAACAACGGCATTTAATACAGCTCCAGGCTCTGTTCTAATCTTTTTAAGCTTGTGTTAATTTTACATAAATCAGCAATCTGGTTTTTAATCCCCAGAGCGGGGTAGCCATGAATTCTTTTTGCTATTTGACAGGTTATATTAAATATGGAACAATCATATCGTAAGAAGTGAGAGGTAAGAGGTTGGATATAAGAGGTAAGAATTGATACATTGGAGGATATAAAATATG
>JABMRD010000160.1 GCA_013202875.1 Actinomycetota bacterium
AAAGGGAAATCTTCTATTAATTTTTCCTTCAGGTCTTGAGCTGTACATCCGCCAATACAGATTAAAATATTCCTATTTTTACTCTTTAATCTTTTTAAATTTCCTATATGGCCGTACAGTCTGTTTTTCGCTTTTTCCCTTACGGTGCAAGTATTCAATATGATAAGGCTGGATATCTCAATATCATAAGTCCTCTCATATCCCTCTTTTTCGAGTAAATACATTATTCTTTCAGAATCATTTTCATTCATCTGGCAGCCGAAAGTTTCTATGTATACTTTCATTGGTGTGAAAATCCTTATATAAAAAGTGATTTACAGATACATTTAAAAAGATCACTTAAGGGTTAAACAATCATTTGGATTCAATATTAAGAACAATAGCAGTTTTTACTTCTCCATTTACTTCAATATCCTTAAAATAAGGTATGCATACCAGATCCTGGCCGGTAGGAGTTATGAAACCTCTTGCTATAGCAACACCTTTTATTGCCTGATTTAATGCTCCTGCACCAATAGTCTGGATTCGAACCCTGGTATCGCTTCTAATTATTCCCGCTATTGCGCCTGCTACTAAATTGGGTTTTGATTTTGAAGAAACCCTGAGTACTTTAATACTATCATCCATATTATTATTCTTGCTATTTTAATTTTTATTCTTTTTGCTTCAATTCAATTAATAATTTTATAATATTATTTGCCTTCTTACATTCTATGTTTTTACCGGTAGTAATGAAATACTTTTCGCCTAATTCTTTAATCTTATCTTCTACAGTTTTAATTATACATCTTATCTCTTCATCTTTAAATCTGCTTGCTAATCTGGACTCATCATAAAGAATTAATTTTCTATCCGGTTTACTGCAAGCTTCATCTTCACTTAAATTATTAACTTGCTCCCTTAAATTACTGTCCAGATCAATTTTAAGCGGCTCCAGCGCTTTAATTTCATTATATATAATTCTTTGAATACCTCTCTGGGATATATCCATATTAAATATATTTTTAGAAATTATATCCATTAAATTGTAATTATCGGTAAGTACCGGAATTTCTGTTATCTTTATATTATTTTTACCAATAAAGTTTTTTAATTTTTCCCACCGGTCAAATTTTGGATAACTGTCATATTTTTTATCTTTTCTTAGAACTTCCCTCATAGTCGCTAATATCTGAGTTGGACTTCCGTAAAAAAAATTAATATCCCTATTCTGAAGCTGAAACTCAATGATAGTTTTTATAATATTATTTACACCACCTATAATACTTAAATCCCCGTCCATTTTGATTATCTGAGGTATTACAGACTGGTCCTTTTTTTCAGGAATTTTTAAGAGATCTATATCTATATAAAATGAGGCACCTTTTGACCTGTCAGAAAAAACTATGCTTATTTCATCAACATTTAATTTTATTGAAAATAATGCCATTCCCCTTCCATGAAAACCGTAAGGGTCTTTTATTCCATTTTCCAGCTTTGAAGTTACTCTTGACTGGAAAATAAGCTTCTGCAAATTGGGAGGGATACCGTTACCGTCATCTATAAAGTAAATTTTTCTTCTTTTATCTTCAATTTTCTTTGTTCCAATAAAAATATTCTTGCTGCCTGCATCCCGGCTATTCCGGAGTAGTTCTACGATTATATCTTCAACACAATTTATGTCCTGAAGGGCCTGTCTCCTTTCAGCTTCTGAAATCTTTAATCTGACATATCCATCTCCTAAATCTTCTTCAATATTCAGCGAGTCTTTTAATTTTAATTCAGACAGAAATCTTTTTATATCAGAACTATTTTGCATATTCAACGGCTCTACTTTCCCTGATTACAGTTACCCTTATCTGTCCGGGATATTCCATTTCTTTTTCTATTTCTCTCGCTATTTCTTTAGCCAGTACTAAAGACATATCTTCATCAACTTCTTCGGGTTTGACCATAACTCTTATTTCTTTTCCGGCCTGTATTGCATAAGCTTTTTCTATTCCCTCAAATTTAGTAGCAATTTTTTCCAGGCTTTCCAGTCTTTTAACATAACTTTCCAGCGGTTCCCTTCTGGCGCCGGGCCTTCCGCCCGATATCTGGTCTGCTGCCTGTATAATTACATCCAATGCAGATTTAGCTTCAACTTCATTATGATGTGATTCTATTGCATGGTAGATCTCTTCATCTTCATTAAGTCTTTTGACCAGTGCAGCTCCGATAATTGCATGTGACCCTTCTATATCATGAGTTAATGCTTTTCCAATATCATGCAATAGCCCGGCTCTCTTTGCTTTTTTAACATTCATACCAAGTTCAGATGCAATAACACCTGCTATATAGGCAACCTCCTTTGAATGAAGCAGTACATTCTGCCCATAACTGGTTCTGTATTTTAATCTACCCAGCACTTTTACAATTCCTGGATTTATTTCAGACATGCCTATATCAAAAACAGCCTGCTCGCCTTCTAATTTAATCTCACTATTGACAATTTTACTTGCTTTTTCATACATTTCTTCAATTCTTGCAGGGTGAATTCTTCCGTCCATTATCAAATTTTCAAGCGTTACCCTTGCAATTTCTCTTCTTACTGGATCAAATGAAGATAATATTACAGCTTCAGGAGTATCATCTACAATTATATTTATACCTGTAAGATTTTCAAAAACTCTTATATTTCTACCTTCTCTTCCTATTATTCTTCCCTTCATTTCATCATTGGGTAAATTTACTACAGATACTGTAGTTTCACTAACATGGTCCAGTGCACATCTCTGTATAGCCTGAGAAATTATTTTTTTGGCCATAGCGTCTGCATCTTCTTTTAACTTTGCCTCAATATTCCTAATTTCTTTTGCAGATTCATATCTTGCTTCTTCTTCTATTCTTTTAATTAAAATCGCTTTTGCTTCTTCTTTGGTGAGTTCGGCAATAGCCTCGAGCCTTAGTATTTCTTTATTTAGCATTTCATCTAATTTTTTATTTTTACTGGCAAGTTCCTCTTTTTTTTGATTTGCTGTTTGTTCTTCCTTCTCCAGGTAACGATTCTTTTTCTCAATAGAATCCTCCCGGCTTAACAACCTGTCTTCCATCCTTTTAAGTTCAAATCTCTGTTTTTTGGCTTCTTCCTCAACACGTGTTTTTAAATCTTGAATCTCCTCTTTACCCTCTAACAGGGCTTCTTTTTTAATAGTCTGTGCTTCTTTTTTAATAGTCTGTGCTTCTTTTTTGGCATTACTTAAAAGTAAGTTTGCCTTTTGCTCTGCAGAACTTAGTTTTGAATCTATTATATATTTTCTATAAAAAAAGCCTATGAAAAAGCCCATTACTATTGCAATAGCCGGTGCAGCTATTTTTATTAACAAATCCATTTTATAAACCTTCCTTCCAAATAAAAAAGCCGGGTTAATTACCCGACTTATAAATTAATTTGCAATAATTAATTTTAAACTAAATATTTCTAATATTTATAAAAATCTAATATTTATATATCAGAACTACAACTTTTTTGCTCTAAAAAAACTCATTATAAACACTAAAGACAATTTATTTTAAACTAACTATTAACTTACGTTCTGGTTCATTATTTTACCAGAATTATCATTAGCAACTTTATAAAACATTTAAGATAACATCTATTTATTGAAACCATCTACTGCCTTTTATTGTATTAAAATTATCTTTCTATCGCTAATAATACTTATCGTAACCCGTGCAAATTAACTTATAAACAAAGTAATTATTAATGCTATTATTAATTGCTTTTATTTTAACTATAGCACCAGTTTAAGTCAACACAAAAAATAAGACTATGTCTCTATAGAAATTATTTTGATATCATCAGAATTTATTATCTTTAATTTATTTCCCGAACAATAAACACAATTAGAAACAATATTTTCTGATTTAAAACTTTTACCGCAAATACTGCATTCTATCCTTATTTTATCTTTTCTAAACTCCAGACTGGCATCTTTTAAAACTTTACTGCTTTTTGTTAAAAAATTATAATAGAACTCAATAGATTGGGGTTCGATATGTGCCAGTGGACTTATGTCAAAATTAATTTTTTTAATTTTTTTTATCTTATGTTTTTTTATTAAATCATTTAATATTTCAATTATAGAACAGGTTATAGAATATTCGTGCATGCTTAATTTTTAGTAATTATTTTTCTAAAATGCCTTTTACCTCTCTGAATTACTTTTTCATTTATATCATTTAAATTAAGTTCCAGATTTGGATCATTAATTTTCCTGTCATTAATTTTTATTCCTCCTTGAGCAACCAGTCTCCTGGCTTCACTGTTAGATTTAGTAAGTCCTGAATCTGTAAGTAATTGTACCAAACTTATTTTTTTATTCTTTATACTTTTTAGATTTATAATATATTCCTCAACTTTATCCGGAATTCCTTTTTTCTTAAAAATTAAATCAAAATCTTCTTCTGCTTCTAATGCATCATTTATAGTGTATAGATTCTCTATTATTATTTTTGCCAGTTTTCTCTTTGCTATTGAGGGATTTAATTTCTCCTTTTTTATATTATATTCAATTTCTCTAATTTCTTCACTATCCAGTGTGGTTACAAACCGGAAATAATCTATCATAATATTATCCTGGATAGACATTACTTTACCAAAAATTTCCTGAGGTGGTTCATCTACTCCTATATAGTTTCCAAAACTTTTACTCATTTTTTCAATACCATCAGTACCGACTAAAATAGGCATAGTAATGGCAATTTGAGGTTTCTGTGAGAATTCTTTTTGCAATTCTCTTCCCATAAGAAGGTTAAATCTCTGATCGGTTCCTCCTAATTCTACGTCTGCCTCAATTGCAATCGAATCATATGCCTGCATTATCGGATATAGAAATTCCATAATTGCTATTGGTGTGTTGCTTTTAAATCTTTTTTTAAAATCATCTCTCTCAAGCATTCTGGCAACAGTAAATTTTGAGGTCAGATTTAAAATATCTTCAAATCTTAAAGACTTGAGCCAATTTGAATTTTTAACAACTTCTGTTTTTCCAGGGTCAAGAATTTTAAATGCCTGTTTCATATAGGTCCTTGCATTACTGTCAATATCCTCAGCAGACAGCTCCGGTCTTAAAATAGATCTACCGGAAGGGTCGCCTATCCTTGCAGTATAATCACCGATTATCAGAATAGCCCTGTGACCTAAATCCTGGAACTGCCGGAGTTTATTTAGAACTACAGTATGACCAAGATGAATATCTGGAGAAGTCGGATCTAATCCCAGTTTAACTTTCAAAGGCTTATCTTCTTCTATAGATTTTTTTACAATACATTCCAACTCTTCTTCAATTAAAATGTCCTCAGTTCCCAGCATAATGACATCCATTTGTTTTTTTAAGTTTTTTTCCATCTCTTGCTTTCTATAAATACGTTTCTAATTGAAAATTAAAATAAATATTAACATAATAGTCGTATCTATGTCCATTTAAGATAATTCGAAGACTCTCAGATATTCATAAAACAGTCATGTTGTTATTTAATTAAATTTTATATAAAATTTCTTAAGTTGTAATTTAGTAATATTTGAAAGTAAATATTTTATGATGAGCCCAAAGCGTAAAAAACTAGGCGGATGTTTAAAGTTCTTTATATTTACAATAACATCAATTTTTCTGCTGGCCGCACTTATAGGAGTAGCTTTAACCCTATATTATATCAATACATTACCAACGCTCGAAAAACTTACTCCCTCACCAATTGCTCAAACCTCCAAAGTTTATGCTCTGGACGGCAGTCTTATTACCGAATTTCATGCTGAGGAAAACAGGGAGATTATTTCTTTTAATAAAATGTCCCCTTATATCAAAGATGCTGTTGTGGCAATCGAAGATAAAAGATTCCGTGACCACCAGGGAGTTGATTATATAAGAATTATAGGAGCTTTTATAGCGGATCTAAAAGCTGGCCAGTGGGTTCAGGGTGCCAGCACTATTACACAGCAATATGTAAAAAATATTTATTTTAGCCCTGAAAAAACATTTCGCAGAAAAATTAATGAAGCTCTTATTGCAATTCAGCTTGAGAGAAATTACACAAAGGATAAAATTCTGGAAATGTATTTAAATACCATAAATTTCGGATCCGGGGCATATGGAATAGAGAAAGCCTCAGAGGTATATTTTGGCATAGATGCAAGCAAATTGGACCTGCCGCAGTCTGCCCTACTGGCAGGTCTCCTGACAGCTCCCGAGATATATTCACCGTTCAATGATATTGAAAAAGCAAAATCAAGAAGAGATCTTGTATTGCATTTAATGTATGAACAGGAATTAATTGAAACCAGCCAGTATCTTAACGCATTGGCTGCGCCAATAATCTTAAATGAGAAATCAACTGCCGGCCCTGATCAATTTGGCAGCAGAATAGCCCCATACTTTGTAGACTATGTAAAGCAGAATCTTTATAACCAAAAATTTACTGATTATGATGTATTTAAGGGAGGTCTCCGTATTTATACAACTCTGGATATCAATTTGCAGGAAAAAGCTGAAAATGCAGTAAAAAAAGTTTTCCCTGAAGAAATTGGACCCTCTTATTCTCTAATCAGTGTTGATCCCAAAAATGGCTATATTAAAGCTATGATTGGTGGAAAGGACTACAGCACCAGTAAATTTAATATTGCAACACAGGGAAAAAGACAGCCCGGTTCTGTGTTCAAGGTACTGGTTCTAATGGAATCAATAATGCAGAACTTTTCTCCAAATAATACTTTTAATCCAAATGGCCCCATTACCATAGATATGGAAGAAGGTCCGGATTGGAAAGTTGATAATTACGGCGGGCAGAAATTTGATGTTGACCAGATGTCAGTTGTAGACGGTACCATCAATTCTGTTAACGTAGTTTATGCTCAATTAATGATGGAAGTTGGGGCTGAAAATGTAGAGAATCTATGTAATGAAATGGAAATTTACGATATTGGAAGCAATCCGGCTATTGCTCTGGGCGGACTTGAAACAGGCATAACTCCCCTTGATTTAAGTAAAGTTTTCTCTACCCTTGCATCAGGTGGAATTTACCACCAGCCTGTATGTATTTTAAAAATAACAGATTCTGAAGGAAATGTATTATATGAATATGACGCTGATAAAAACGAAGCAAACCACAGAGTGCTTGAAAAACCTATAGCGTATCATATCACCCAGATTTTAAAAAAAGTTATAGAGAGAGGAACCGGCACAGGAGCCAATATCGGAAGACCGGCTGCAGGTAAAACCGGTACCACTAGTGATCTCAGAGATGCCTGGTTTGCCGGTTATACTCCGGATCTGGTTACAATAGTATGGATTGGCTATCCTGATTCGAATCAGCCCATGGAACCCATAAATGGCAGAGTAGTTGTAGGTGGAACTTACCCTGCGGATATATGGAGGGAATTTATGATTTCAGCGCTGGAAGATGTGCCGGTATCTGATTTTGATAAACCTGATGAAGAACTTGTAGATATTAAAGTTTGCACTGAATCCAATCTGCTTGATACATTCTGGTGTCCGGAAGAATCTATCCAGTGGCATATATATGTCAAAGGTGAAGAACCTCATGATATCTGTAATATACATAATAAGGTTGAAGTCCCTGATGTTGTAGGATTGAACTTTGAGGAAGCAAAAAAAATGTTTGAGGATTTATATTTTGTAGTTGAAGAGATTTATGATTTTGATGAAACTTATAACCAGGATATAATTTTAAAACAAAACCCGGAGGCAGGCATTATACTGGAATCACTCAGTGGTGAGAAATTAAATATTACTTTATATGTTAGTAAAGGTAAAAAGACTTTTAGTATGCCTGAACTTATAGGGCTGGATCTTGGTGAGGCAAAACAAATTATAGAAAGCCTTGAGCTGATACTGGAAAATATATTTTATGATTTCAGCGATAAACAGCCATTTGATAAAATATTTAATCAGAGTCCTGTTCCGGATTCTATGGTCTCTAAATCAACCGGAGTAATCTTATATGTAAGCAAGGGCGTGGACCCTCAAGCCTCAATTCCTGATGTTATAGGGATGACAAAAGAAGATGCGCTAAAGGCACTGGATACTGCTGGTTTTAAAAATGTCACCGTTATTCAAGAAGAAAGCAAGGAAGAGAAAGATAAAGTTCTCTCGCAGACGCCTGTAAGTGGAATTCTTTATGATAAATCCCTGGAAATAATTATCAAGGTAAGCAATGGTATAGAAGGTATAAAAGTACCGGACGTTATAAATATGACTAAAGAAAATGCTGTGATAGCACTTGGAGAATTGGGATTTGTTGTTGAGGTATCTCCTGCCGATGCTGCTGCTATCGGTAAAGTTAAAAGTCAAATACCTGCAGCTGATACATATCAAAATTTTGGCTCAACAGTCAAAATAGAGATTCAGGAAGAGGTTGAATAACAGTAATAGGAAACCGAAAAAGAATAGTGCTGATATAAATAATTATCTTATTTATTCTACTCCACGCAGCAGATGGCCCTTTGAATAGTTTTTGAATAGATTATCATCCTGCAGATAAGAAGTAAAAATTTTATATTTTCCGGTGCCCTTGTTATAAAGAATATCTATTGCCTCTCTATAACTTCTCAGTATCTTATAGAAATCTTTTTTCTCCAGGAATCTACTATCTATAATAATATTGTTGACACCGCTTGCTTTTATATTATCAAGATCATATAAAGTACAGATATTTCTTGAATTAAAGATTATCATATTCTCATTATAATCCGAGACAGCCGGAAACCGGTAACCCTTGATATCCTCTATATAAAATTTATTGCTATTAGATTTACCGGTTAGGAATTTAATTTTATATCTGGAATTCATAACAGGAAAGTAACCGTAACCAAAAATGGAAAATTCTATTTCATCCTTAAATAAATTTTCTGCATTCGATATTATTTTTAAAATTTCTTCCATGTTTAGTTCCGGAGAAAGCTCTATTCCTTTCAGAATTACATTATCACTCAGTAAGTCTTTAAAAAATACAACTGACAGGCTATTGAATAAGTTAAAATTAAAGCCTAAATATAGGTTAATATCAGACTTGTCTTTACAGCCTATTTCGTTTAATAATTCCAGTACTCCTGGATTTGATATTTTAAAATTGTTTAATCCACAGTCCAGTAATTTTAAAATATTTTTTTTCAACGATATAAATTCATCGTCATATAAAATTGACGGGGTATTAATCGATATTTTTATATCTTTAAATCCCTTATATTTTTTTAAGGATTTTATTAAGCTGTCCTTGAAATTGCTACCATATACTATTTCTTTGAAATTGCTGTAAATAATATGGGTAACTCCTTTATCTATGGCAGGTTCAATGCACTCCTGTTCGTATATATAGGCAGAAAGAGTCAATTTACGTTCTGGTTCTCCCCCGGCGGCTTTATTATTTTTTAATAGAAACTTATTTAAGTAATTTTCAATTTCCTTTTCATTTATTTTATTGTCCCGGGTTTTTACTCTGGAAAGTACCGCTGCACTATTTTTATTAATATCATATTTAAACAAAGATTTGGCTTCATCATCTATTTTCTTATCAAAATATTTAAATACTCTATCTTTTTTTAAAATACTACTTCTTTTATTTAGTGTAATTTCATATGTATATCTCTTATCTTTTTCATTTATCAGCTTAAAGTCTCCAATATTTATCCGGCTGTTGCCCTTTTTAGTCCATATTTCGATAATATCTCCTTTATTTATTTTCCATCTGCTTCTTATGTAAATAGATTTTACCAGTAAATTTTTCCTATCATCATTGCCTTCATAAGCTATCTTATATACCCTGCCTAAAAAATTCCCGATACTTCCTGATTTTCTTAATGATATGATTTCCTTCGGGTACTTTTGTTTTAAATATCCAGTTCCCATTTCTCTTGAAAATATTTGTGTAAGTTTATAAGAGTCGTATTCATCTACATTAAAATTTAAAGGATTCTCATAATACAGATCTATATATTTTCTGTAAATTTTAGTTACCATACCTACATACTCCGGAGATTTCATTCTTCCTTCTATTTTTAGTGCACTGATTCCTGCTGCTATAATTTCGGGTATAATATCCAGTATACAAAGATCACCCTTACTAAATATATAACTTCCATCCGCGATAATATAATTATATTTACCGGCATCTCTTTCAAGAAGCTTATATTTCATCCGGCAGGGCTGGGTACATTTCCCTCTGTTACCGCTTCTGCCTCCTACAAATGAACTGAAATAACAGCTTCCCGAGTATGAATAGCACTGAGAACCATGACCGAATACCTCTATTTCCATCAACTTTTTTTTGCATAAATCTTTTATTTCGTCCAGAGTCATTTCTCTGGCAAGGATGGCTCTTTTAAATCCAAGATTGCCTGACAATTTTAATGAATAAATATTATGAATGTTAAGTTGTGTACTTGCATGAATTGGAATGGTTCTAAACAAATCTTTTATAATTTTATATATACCATAATCCTGGATAATAATTCCGTCAGAACATATACAGATGTATTCGTTCAGAAAATTTATTACCTCTGGTATTTCTCTATCTTTTATCAGTGTATTTAAGGTTAAATACACTTTTACACCATGACTGTGAGCAAAGCCTACTGCTTTTTTTATTTGATTTATATCAAAATTTTCAGCATATGCTCTGGCACCAAATTCTTTATATCCCAGATAAACAGAATCAGCGCCGGCATTAACCGCTGCTACCAATTGATTCCATCCTCCTGCCGGTGCTGTCAGCTCTATTTTTTTTATAGTGTGATCCATTTTGGAAATCTGAAATATGAATTCTTAAGCGTCGGTGTATTTTATGATTTTCTCAAATTTGGGAGTTCTTTTTATTAAATCTTTAAGTTTTTTCCCGCTATCTTTTATTTTTTTCTTTCCTGATTCAATATTTAAAATTACCTGCCCTTTTTCTGTACCGCATTCCACTTTTTTATTTGATATGCATGACTGAATTTCTACCATATCATGTATATCACTTTCAAAATAAGTCGAATAATTTTTAAGCTCCTCTATCTCTAAATCTTTAAATGATATCTTTTTATCAATACAAAACCTTACAATTTTTCCTACAATATTATGCGCTTTTCTAAAACTTTCACCCTTCTTTACCAGATAGTCAGCAATATCGGTAGCTTCTAAAAATCCCTCTTTCAGGGCATTATTAATTTTTATACTATTGAATTTTATTTTCTCAAGTAATTTAGAAAATATTTCAACACTGGCAGAGGTTTCCTCATAAGCGCTGAATAGTATTTTTTTATCTTCCTGAAGATCCCTGTTATA
>JABMRD010000161.1 GCA_013202875.1 Actinomycetota bacterium
CAGGAAATCTTAGATTAGTTCAAAAAATTAACCGTTCCCTCATTTTAAATTTAATTAAAGATAAAGGTCCTATTTCTCGCGCAGATATTTCCAAAATGACTAAACTTACTCGGTCCACTGTTTCCAGCATCGTTAACTATTTAATAAAAAAGGACTTAATAAAAGAAATAGGATTAACTTCATGGGAGGGGGCGTAAAGCTATTTTACTGAAGCTGAATTCCAAAAACCAAAGACAAGGGGGTGAGATTATTTTAGTAAAAAAATAACTTGTTCCGTATCTGTATTTGTAAAAAATATTATAATTAAAAAGGAGTTTTTGTAATGAAAAAATTTATTATTGGTCCGATTATTTGTGTTTTGTTCTTAATTTCAACTTTAGGGGTCTTTGCTGCAGGAGAGAATGTAATTTCAATGAGGCTTGCGTCTGATCAACCAGTAACTGCACCCGGAGAGAAAGGCTTTAGTTTTTTTGCCGACCGAATTAAAGAGGAAACAAATGGTCAAATTACAATAACACTCTATCCGAATGCTGTTCTTGGTAGTGGTGACGAATGTGTTGAGCAAGCTCAAGCGGGTGTTTTAGAAATGGCAAAATCATCTTGTGCAAACTTAGGCAAATTTATTCCCATAATGGATATTTTCAGTATACCTTATTTATTTAGAGATAAAGATCATTATTGGAAAGTTCTTGATGGGGAAGTGGGCAGTGAAATTGCAGATTATACGGAAGAAGCTGGAATGAAATTGCTATTCTGGGTGGATGCTGGTGCAAGAAGTTTTTATAATAATGTACGTCCTATACATACTCCAGATGACTTAAAAGGCCTTAAAATCAGGGTAATGGGAAGCGATATTATGATTAAAACTATGGAAGCTTTTGGTGCTTCTCCAACGACAACTGCCTTTTCTGAAGTATATAGTGCTCTTCAAACAGGGGTCATTGATGGTGCTGAGAATAATCCTCCTAGTGTCGATAAAATGAAACATAATGAAGTTGCTAAATATTATTCTCTTGATGAACATATGATGATTCCGGATACCCTTGTAATTAGTCTTGATGTTTGGAATAAACTTACAAAAGAACAACAAGATATTTTTATTAAGGTAAGTAAGGAAACCCAGGAATTTGTGAAAAAGGAATGGGCTAAGCAAGAAGTAGAAGGGCTTAAGAGGATAAGTGTAACTACAAAAATCAATCTAATCCCTGATAAATCAGCTTTCATAGAGGCAGTAAAACCTTTGCAGGAGTCATTGTCTCCCAAGTTTGAAGGTTATATTGAAAAGATACAAGCTGTAAAATAAATTAATAAATTAGGGAAGAACCTTTTTAGGTTCTTCCCTAATAAAAACTAAAGAGGATGCAGGGTTGGGAATATTAAAAAAATTATTAAATATTATCTTAGGTACAGTGAAATGGGCATTAATTTTTCTAATAAGTACGATGACGATTTTCCTTTTTATTGCTGTTTTAAGCCGTTATTTATTTGGCCATTCATTTTTCTGGATCGATGCTTACAGTCGTTACGCTCTTATTTGGATTACCTTTTTAGGCAGCGCTATGGCATTAAGAAAAAGAAAGCATATTGGTGTTGATGCTGTAATAGATCTATTACCTCAAATTTTAAGAAAATGGATTATTAAAGCTGATATTTTTCTAATTTTAGTTTTTTCATTTGCGATGTTCATTCAAGGGATAAAATTATATAAAATAACCGAGAAGCAAGTCATTCCAGATTTGTTTAATATTAAAATGTCAAATGTTTGCGTTATTATTCCTATAAGTGCTGTATTGTTAGCATTGGTTGCATTGGAAATAATTTTTTCTTCAGATGAATCATCATCGTTAAGCTCAATTATAGAGGGTAAAAACGATGATTAGTCCCCTTTTAATTGGTGTATTTTTTTTACTTTTAATTCTTGGTATACCAGTTGCCTTTTCTCTAGGAATTGCTACACTCTTTGCAATTAGTCTTACAGATATACCCATAATAATTGTATTTCAGAGAATGTTTGCTGGTATCAATAGCTTTGTGCTTATATGTATTCCTTTCTTTATTCTTATGGGTAATATCATGGAAAAGGGAGGAATCACAAGGAGGATTGTAAATTTTAGTAATTTAATAATCGGAAGAATTAAAGGAGGATTGGCAGCCGTAAACGTTTTAGCCAGCATGTTCTTCGGTGGTATCTCAGGTTCTGCAGTTGCTGATACTTCATCTATTGGAGCAATGTTAATTCCAATGATGAATGAAGAAGGTTATGATCGAAGTTTTTCTGTTGCCATAACATGCACATCTTCAACAATAGGTCTTATAATACCTCCAAGTAATTCGATGATTTTGTATTCGTTTGTAGCTGGAGGAGTCTCAGTCGCTAAGCTTTTTGCTGCGGGAATTATTCCTGGCATACTTGTAGGGTTAGGACTCATAATAGTTGGTTATATAATCTCTGTGAAACGGAATTATCCATCACATACTTTACCCTCTTTTAAAGAGGCAATTAAAATCATTCGAGAGGCTTTGTTAAGCCTCTTTCTTGTAGTTATTATTGTTGGTGGAATATTAGGAGGAGTTTTTACAGCTACAGAGGCAGCCGTTTTTGGTGCTATGTACGCTTTTATAATTACATTCTTTATTTACAAAGAATTAAATCTTAGGGATTTGCCAGAAATATTTTTAAAAACAGTTTATACAACAATAATAGTAATGTTTCTTATTGCCACTTCCACTACATTTGCTTATATCTTGGCCATAGAGGAAATTCCACGTTTAGTCGCGAGCTTTCTATTATCTATTACTGCTAATAAGTATATCCTATTGTTTATTATTAACATTATTCTTTTAATTGTGGGAATGTTTATGGATATGTCTCCAGCTATTTTAATTTTTACTCCTCTTTTGTTACCAATTGCGACCGACTTAGGTCTATCACCAATACATTTTGGAATTATAATGTTGGTTAACTTATGTGTAGGTTTGTGCACACCTCCTGTAGGAACGGTGCTATTTGTTGGTTTAGGTATTGCCAATATTAAAATGACTCAAATTATTAAGCCTTTACTCCTTTTCTTAATTCCTATGATTATTGTACTTTTACTTGTTACCTACATAGAGCCCATCACTATGTTTATACCTAATATTGTTTTCGGTAAATAAGATTATAATTTTCTTAATTAAAGAGATTTTGTTCTATAAAAATATTAAAGGAAAAATATTATGAAAGTAAAACGCCACTTTAAAGCAAATGAACTCTTGAAAAAAAAGAGACCAGAAGACTTTGGTTTAAAATACACATCATGTCAGAGAATTGAATTAAAAGAAAAGTTAATTCTAGATACCGAAGAGGAAGAAGTTTGTCTTGTAGTTATAAGAGGGGAAGTTGATTTTCAATTTGAAGACAAAAAGGGAATAGCTAATTTTAAGGATATGATATATATTCCCA
>JABMRD010000162.1 GCA_013202875.1 Actinomycetota bacterium
CCTGAATATTTTGGAATTTTTTCTAAAAATGAAATTCTCAGTAAACTTCTAAAGTCATTCTCTCTATCTATCATAAGGCCAAAAGAATTAAAAATGAATATAAAAACAATGAAAAATATTAAAAAAGCGCAGAATAACCTCAAGCCCGCACTGGAATCTTTAATTTCTCACTTAACCAATAAAGTCTAATTCTTGGAGATACAAGGAAAAAATAGAATTTCACCAGCTCAAATTGGAGATATTTTAGTTATGGAAAAGGATGATTGGTTAATTGGAAAAGTTTCCCTTGACTTCATTTCAGCCCTGCTCTGTTCCTAAATCATAGCATTAATCCAAGTCTCCGGTAGCGCCTTAACCCTGCAAATTTCAGCGTATTCAAGCAGTTTCTCCAGATTGCGATCCTTACGTTTAAGATATTCAGATAGCCCTTCCTTAGCTATATCAAGCCCCGGCTTGTTGCGATACCTGAAACAGTCACATATAGTTTTTTCTGTGCAGTAGATACTAATCTTATGATCGCTAATCTTTATTTTATCAATACCTGCTTCAAATTGTTTTTTAGAAAAATAGTAAAATTCAACAGGTGGATATTCAATTTTAGGCCGCCAGGACTTCCGGTGAATTGCCATGGATATGATCGAAGGATTAAAAGTAGTCAGTTCATAGTAAGAGAGAGCTGAAAGTAGACAAATAACTCCTTCTGGAACAGCACAGGCAAGATCAATAAAACTCTGGTTAGAGATAATTGGTGCTTATTTTTTTTTAAAGAATTATTTTATATGTCTTCTATCACAACCAAGCTCAGCGAAGATTCAGATATTTCTAGCGGGTCTTGCCCTCGCAGGAGTCTTCGACACCCGTAACGCGGTTGACACGAATACCGTTAGGCCGCTAGAATTACTATAATACAAACCAGATATGGTCAAAGTGGCTTAAGGCTAACAAAGCTGAGGAATAACTATGTTCACAGAAAAGGATATAGAATACGCCAGAGAGAAGGAGAAGCTTCTATCTGAGACATACATCAAGGGGATAGTAGACTTCATGAAATGGAGTAGTACAATTGCTATTGCTGCGATCTTATGGATTAGTAGCAATATAAATTCGCTTGCGGGGCTGTTTTGGTGGCTATCTATTGTATCTCTAATCTTTCTTTTAGTCTCCCTGGTTGTTGCTGTATTTGCTGTTAAATGGGTCTTAACCGCCTGGGCTAGAGAATGGAATGTAGCTAGAGAAGATTACAATTTATGTTTGTTTAAAAAGTTTGAGTGGTTTAAGAAAAGTAACCCGAAGCCGGCCGAATCAGCTCAAATCACTGATTTAGATAGAAAAGAGCTTGAGCTTGAGCAAATCGATTGTCTTATAAATGCAATTGATACCGCCAAACCTTTCTCGGAACCGAAGAAATTCAACGCATGGATTAGCTGTCATATAGCTCCCATGGTTATAGGTTTGTTAATCTATGTTATTTCCCAAACCCTGAGCAGATTTTAAATCCTTCTATGTCAAAAAGCATATAGAGTTTTAAGAAAATCATTTAAAATATTAAAAATTCTGCCAATCAAAAATCCATCCAATTCCTCTGACTAATTTTTACTCTACCCTCTGTATGCCATTTTAAATTTAATCCTCAATAAACTTGTTTTAGAGGTAATATAATGTATACTCAGCCTATTTTCGTCGCTTCTATGACCATTCTGGGGCTTTATTTTAACGCTTTAATACTCTTATTCCATATATTATGGTTTTTTAGTATTATAAAAAATATATTAAAAATAACAAGCTTTCCTGGTGGCAAAAGCTACTGTAAAGGAGGCAGAAATAATGAAGTTAATAAACATAAAATTAACTGCAATAATTTTACTATTGCTTATTTTTATAATAATTTTTAGTAGTTGCTCTACAAAGACATATATCATTATAAGTTGGAGTGTAGATAAAAATGCGTTAAAGGAAGCTCAAAATAATTTATATATAGCAAGACTTGTTGATAATAATACGCTTATAGCAATTGCAGAGAAAAAAATTCAAAATATATTGAATAATCCACCGCCGAGCGAGTTTAAAGCAAAAAAAATAATTGATTTTACAGACAAAAGTGTAAGGTTTATTGATATGGAAGGAAAAGAGAAATTTATAACAGCAGATAAGGTTGAAATACAGAATGTAATAAAAAAATAAATTTCTGAAAAATCCCTTAGAAAAGCTCTAAGGAATAACCCCGAGATGTTAAGTAACCTAAGGCCTAAAAAAATATATTAAAAATAACAGTCTTTCCTGGTGGTAAAGGTCGAGAAAAAGTAAGGAGTAATTAAAATTATGTTTTGGTTAGATCATATGTCTTGCATTTCCTTAATTCTTCAACTAAGACCAGTAATCTATACAACACTAGGATTATCTATAGTATGTGTAATAGTGAGTTTAGTTTTTAAAGGTCATTTTAGTGCTATTCGTGATAGCTCATATACAACTTTTACTTATTGGGCTTTTATTGGAATGCTTATACAATCTATTATTCTTGTTATTCTTATAAATAAATAAGATTATAGAACCTCAATTTTTGTGATATAGTTCGCATATTACACCACCTCTTGAAAACCCTGCTATATACTATGTATAATGCAGATTATACGTAGTATTAACTAAAAAGGCCATAAATGAGAAAAAACAAACTTCCGGTAACTTTAGAGCCGGAAGAAGTCCAAAATTTGCTTAAGCAGCCGAGTAAAAGATATCC
>JABMRD010000163.1 GCA_013202875.1 Actinomycetota bacterium
GAATCACACCGGTGCATCATCCATTCACCAAACCAGATGAAAATACAGCTGGTTACTTAGATAGTGAACCTTTAAAGGTTAATTCTCTGGCTTATGATATAGTACTGAATGGAGAAGAAATAGGCGGAGGTTCTATCAGGATTAATGATGTGAATTTACAAAAAAGGGTATTTAAAATACTAAATCTGGATGAAAAGAAAATTAGAGAAAATTTTGGTTTTTTTATCAGAGCACTGGAGTATGGCGCCCCGCCTCACGGCGGCATAGCTCTGGGAATGGACAGGCTGGTTATGTTACTGGCGAAACTTGAAAGCATCAGGGAGGTAATAGCTTTTCCAAAGACTCAATCTGCAGTATGCATGCTTACTGACTCGCCTTCAAGTGTGACAGATGAACAACTAAAAGAGGTATCTATCAATATAATAGAAAAAGACAGGGAATAATTGATTTTAAATAACAGTTATTGTTAATTTGAAAAAATAATGGCAAAATACAGGATTGCCTGGGCAAAATCCGGGTTGATTGAATAAACTATTTAATTATGATAGCATCATTCCGGGTACTCTGTTTATATCGCGACTATAGTTAAATTTTTGTGTCAACAAATTTACATTGGAAGCCCAAACTCTGACTGCAGCGTAAATGCCCACTACTAGATGGGACTTATAAACCAGGCAGGAGGCATCCACCTGCTGAACGCAGGACGCAAAAACTTCCTATAGTTACGATTAAGCGGAGTATCCGTTTTATTATCAAATATTAATCTGGTTTTAATTCTTATGGATATAAGAAAGATATTTCTAAATTATTTTGAGAAAAATGATCATTTAATTTTACCTTCATCAAGTCTGATACCGGAGGATGATTCAAGTGTGCTGTTAACTACTGCCGGAATGCAGCAATTTAAACCGTATTTTTTAGGAATAAAAAAACCTCCCGGAAAAAGAATTACTACTGTACAGAAATGCTTTAGAACGAGTGATATTGATAGGGTAGGCTACACAGACAAGCATCTTACATTTTTTGAGATGTTGGGCAATTTTTCATTCGGGGATTATTTTAAGAAAGAAGCCATAGAATATGCGCTGGATTTTATTATAAATACACTAAAAGTTCCTATAGGAAAATTAACCGCTACTGTATTTATGGGTGATAAAGATATACCGGCAGATCTGGAGTCAATAGAACAGTGGAAAGAAAATGGGATAAGCGCTGATAAAATATATAAATTTGGAAAGGAGGAAAATTTCTGGGGCCCTACAGGAGAAACTGGCCCCTGCGGACCATGCACTGAAATACATTATGATTTTGGAAAGGAATATGGATGCGGCAAAGATAGCTGCAATCCCAATTGTGATTGTGAAAGATTTATAGAAATATGGAATCTTGTTTTTATCCAGTATAATTTCGACGGTAAAAAATATAATGAACTCACGCAGAAGAGTATTGATACCGGTATGGGATTAGAGCGAATAACTGCAGTTTTAGAAGGAAACCCATCTGTTTTTAAAACATCCTTATTTGACAGTATAATAAAAAAAATAGAAGAAATATCAGAGAAGAAAATCAGTTATAAAAATGGTAAAAAAGCTGGTTTAGAATTTGATAAAAGTACTAAGATAATAGCCGATCACACAAGGGCAATTTACTTTTTAATTTCTGATGGTGTGTCACCTTCAAACGAGGGAAGAGGTTATATACTGAGAAGAATAATTAGAAGAGCTGTAAGATATGGAAAAATTATAGGGATTGAAAATTATTTTTTAAATGAAATCGGCGAGGTAATCGTAAGTGAATATTCAAAAATATATCCCGAACTTTTAGAAAAAAAAGAGTTTTCGTTTAAGTTAGTAAGGGATGAAGAAAAAAGATTTACAAAAACATTAAAGGAAGGAAGTAAGGTTTTAATACAGAAAATTAATAGAATTAAAAAAGACAATAAGGAATATCTTGATCCTGAAGATGTATTTAAGCTATACGATACATTTGGTTTTCCAGTCGAACTAACAGAGGAAATATTAAATGAAAAAAAGTTAAAACTAAATATGGAAAAGTTTAATGAATATTTAAAGGAACATACTGAAAAATCTAAAAGTAAGATTTTATTTGATAAAAAAATTGATAGTAATCTGGAGATATACCGTAAAATAAATAAGAATCTGGAAGTAGAGTTTATTGGTTATCAAAGGAGTAAAGCAAAAACGGTAATAGAGAATATCATAAAAATCGACAAAAATGGTAATACAGAATTGACCTCAAAGTTATGTGAAGGAGAAAAAGGTGAAATAATTTTAAGGGAAACTCCGTTTTATGGAGAAAAAGGTGGTCAGATTGGAGATAAAGGAATTATTAGAAAAGGCGAGAATTTCTTTATTGTTACAGACTGCAGGATTCCGGTTGAAGGTATTAATACTCATAAAGGTAGTGTAAAAAAAGGTGAACTGGAAGTGGGTGATGAGGTAAGTGCAGAAGTTGATTATAACCGTAGAATAAATATCAGTAAAAATCATACTGCAACCCACCTCCTTCATTGGGCCCTCAGAAACGTATTCGGTAATGAAATAAAACAATCAGGTTCCTTTGTAGGAGAAGATATGTTCAGGTTTGACTATTCTATCTATGCTGAACCATCTGAAGAAGACTTAAGAAAAGTAGAAAGAATGATAAATGAAAAAATACAGAATAATGATCCTGTAAGATGTTTCGAGACCACAAGGGAATTTGCAGAGGAAATAGGAGCCACAGCCCTATTTGGTGAAAAGTATGGTAAATTTGTAAGAGTAGTAGAAATAAATAACTATAGCAGAGAACTTTGCGGTGGTATTCATGTAAATAGAACAGGAGA
>JABMRD010000164.1 GCA_013202875.1 Actinomycetota bacterium
CAAATACAATCAAGTTTATAAAAATAAATGGACAAGAAGCAGTATCAAACATATTCTTTCAAAAGAACTTTATTATAAAGATGAATACATCTATGCTAAAAAAAGTAAATTTAATTTTATAAACCCTGTGCATATAAAGAAAGAACCAATAATCTCAAAAGAACTTTTTGAAAAAGCAAAAAAGCAATCCTATTTTAATAGGAGTTCAATTAATAATTCTACAGTTACCTATATCTTAACTGGGAAAATGAAATGTTTAAAATGTGGACGTCCATACTGTGGGGGGAGATATCATAGCCAAGAAAGAGATATGACTTATTATTACTATAGAGATATGGGTAGAACCAGTAGAGCCAGGGAACTAGTAGGCTATCTATGTAACAGTGCCTCACTTAAAAAAGATTTAATTGAGGGTGTTGTAAAAAATGATATTAGGCAATTTCTTTTAAACCCTGAAAATATGAATAAGTATTTAATAGATGACAGTAAAAAGTGTTTAAATGCAGATTTTGAGGTAGCAGAACTTGAAGATAAAAAAGCTAAGATTAATGAAGAAATTGATATGCTACTAGACTTATATTCAAATAAGGATATTCCTAAATCTATTACTACTAAAAATATTGCAAAAAAATTAAAAGATAAAGATTTAAAAATAAAAAGGCTAGACAATATTATATATGAACTGAAGAATAAAGAGATGGTAGAGAAAATTAAAATGGAAAAGATTAATAATATTAAAATTCTTTTTAAGAGTTTAGTAAAAGGAATAGAAAAATTAGATAATTTGGATTGGAAAAAAATAATAAATAAAATGATTGAAGAAATCGGAATAGATTCAATACACGGTTACGGGAAAACTAATAAGCTAGATGTTTATATAACTTATAATTTTAGTAATCTTTTAGAAGATTGTAAAACTCTTCACTGGGCGAGCGAAGTCGATAGTGCATCCAAGAGAAGTAATAAAACCGATAATTAAAGAGTCGGCAGCTTCGGTTATATTTATACACAATCACCCCAGCGGCGACCCCGAACCTTCTTCGGATGATATAGAGATAACCAATAGATTATGCAAATCATGCAGTATTCTGGGAATAAGCGTCCTTGATCATATTATTGTTGCAGAAGGCGGATACTTTAGCTTCAAGCAGAAGCAATTAATTTAGTAACAAAAGCGGGAATCCTCGGTTTTTCAAATCCTAAATGAGAGTGACTTTTTTTTGAGACAATAATATAAATTTTTATTAAAACTGGTATATTCTATTAACTGAATCTTAAATATATTGTATGCTATAGTGCTGTGACTAATTATGCGTTATAATCAATATGCTTTTCCAGTCAGTGTAAAAGCATGAAATAATTAATTTTTTTTATAAAATTTTATGGGTACAAGAAGAATATATATCATAATCCTAATCCTGGTTCTGGTCCTTTTCTTGAGTGTGTCCGCGCTGGCTGGTAAGTGTAGTTTACCCGGTACCGAAGTTAAAACAGGCCAGCCCGAGGAGGAAGAGGACGCAGTGAATGAGGAATCTGAAAGCGGAGTTACTGATGGTGAAAAGAGTACAGGTAACGGAGCAGAGGATGAGGAGTACTATATAGCTTACTTTGAAGTTGGCAGCGATGAAAATTCCATGCATTTTGAGCATAGAGTAGCAAATGTTTTCGCTGTAAGTCCCGATGGAACTGATAAGAAACTTACCTATACTGATTTAGATGAGAAATATGATTTAAGTAGAATATACGCTATCTCTCCGGACGGCAGCAAAATAAGCTGTGGTTTTTATGAAGGAGGCAGAGGCGCATACGGCGCATTGTGTGTTATTGACGTTGCTATTGGAGAGTTAGATACAGTTTCCGAATTTGACTATACAGAAAGTGAATCAATGGAGCTTATGAAGGATATATATGGTAAACCCATCTGGTCACATGATGGGAAAAAGATTGCCTATGAGGTTATCTGCGAACCTTGTTCGGATAATCCCAGAGATGATGGTATTTATATAGCTAATATCGAAACTGATAACATACAGGCAGTTGATGTGAATATGGATGTGGCTTCTCTTGAAAGCACCACCTTTCTGAATCCGGTACTGTTCTCCGGGAATGACAGCAGATTATTCAATATTTTTCACACTTTTTATCCAAAAAAAGAAGACGAAACTGTTTTGGGCTATTTTACCAGGAATGAAAAACTGGTAACAGTTGATATTTCAAGCGGAGAGGCTTATGAAATACTGGATATAAGTCAATTTGAAGGTATGGAAGCAAACTTTGATGACTTTAATCTTTTTACCCAGCAGGATAAAATAGTTTTTCAGGTTCTGGGAGATTTCGAGGAGGATGGTGATATTTGGATCTGCGACAGTGATGGAAGCAATTTATCCAAACTAACCGATAACCCTAATCTTAGAGAGCAGCAGCCTTCAATTCTTGATATACCGGATTCAGCTGGAAAAGTGGCTTATACCAGGGTAGACAGATATGGAACTATTTCATATCATTTTAATAGCGGTGATATATATATTATAAATATAGATGATTCCGGGCAGGTCAAAATTACGGATGATGGAATTGATGCGGCAAAACCTGTATTCTCTCCTGATGGTAGATATCTTGCTTTTATCGGTTATATATATGACAGCGATATGGAATATGTTGTAAGCAGTCAGATAAAAGTTTATGATATGCAGTCCGGGGAAATAAGAACTGTCGCATCCGGTTCCGATATTTTTGATCTTATAGGGTGGATAAAAGTAAGCAGATAATAGCTTGTGCAGAGGAAATATTTTTACTAGGAATGTCAGCCCCTTTGGTTAATTGACTTATTCTATAATTTCTATTAACATATGCAATTGTCTAACACAGGATTATCCTTATCGAGGGCCCATAGCTCAGTTGGTTAGAGCAGCGCACTCATAA
>JABMRD010000165.1 GCA_013202875.1 Actinomycetota bacterium
CTGGGAGATTCATCGGTTGTATTTACTGTAATCTGCAAGGTAAAGCCTGCTGAACAATGGACCATTTCAAGGCAGCTCAGAAAGAGGATAAAAGATAAATTTGATAAAGTAGGAATAGAAATCCCATACCCCTGTACCAATGTATATATGAGAGACAAAGGTTAAAGTGGCTTCTCTTATATTTATAAAATTTGTTGGAATTTATTATTGATTATTGATTTCAAATGTTATAATATCCCTAATGGTAATAAAGGTGAAAGATTAGAAATATCTTTTTTTATCTTATTATCTTTCTGTTCTATCTTACCGGTAGAACCTAATTTACTAAAATTAGTCCGTAGGAGGATTAAAAGATTGAAGAATTATGAATTAGTGGTTATCTTTGACCCATCCCTTGAAGAAGAAGCTGTTGACAAAGAATTGTCCAAAATTACCTCGTTACTCGAGAAAGAAAAATGTAAAGTTTCCGATATCGACAAATGGGGAGTTCGAAAGTTAGCCTATTCTATTAAAAAACAGGAAAATGGCTATTACATTATAGTTTATTTTAATGGTGAAAGTGGTGTTATTTCTGAACTGGATAGAATAAATAAAATCAATGAAAAAATACTGCGTCATCTGGTTGTAAAAAGCGATGAATCTTAAATGATTATAAGTTAATCAAAAGAAGGTGGTCTGTTATGGCTTTTGGTGTTAACAATATAACTGTTCTGGGAAATATAACCAGGGACCTTGAGCTTAGATTTACTCCAAATGGCACTGCAGTAGCAAGTTTTGGACTTGCGGTTAACAGAAATATTCAGAATAAAAATTCTGGTGAATGGGAAACCCAGGTGGACTTCTTTAATGTTACTGCCTGGTATAAACTGGCAGAAAACTGCGCTGAAAGCTTAAGCAAAGGAGACAGAGTTCTGGTTTCGGGTAGGCTTTCACAGGATAGCTGGGAAAGTAAGGAAGGTCAGAAAAGATCGGCAGTAAAAATTATTGCCAATGTCATAGCGCCAAGTCTGGAATTTGCTTCTTGTAGACTTGAGAAAAATCCCAAGGCAGAAGGGAGTGTATCAGGTGGGAGTGTACCAGGTAAAGGCGTATCTGTTGAAAGCAGTAGTGAAGAAGCTGACTTTAGTGATGAGGATATACCATTTTAGATTAAATGTTGTCAATTTAAATATAGAAGGAGAGACCTTAATTGGCCAGGAAAAATAAAAATGATAGAAATGATAGAAATCCAAGAGATAGAAATCTAAGAGATAGAAATCTAAGAGATAGAAATCTAAGAGATAGAAATCTAAGAAGTGCAACTGGATCTATACTTAACTTGAGGCAGAGAAAAAGATTCTGTTATTTCTGTAAAGAGAATATTAGTAATATTGATTACAAGAATGTAAGTTTGCTTGAAAAATTTATTTCTGATAAGGGTAAGATAAGACCAAAAAGATCTACCGGAAATTGTGTGCAGCATCAAAGAAAAATAGCTATGGGTATCAAAAGAGCAAGAGTTATCGCTCTTATACCTTATTTTAAAAGATAAATAGAATCTTCCCTGGTACTATTGCTGGGGAGCAATTTTAGGACTGGTATTGTTGTCAGTACTTTCAACGGTCAAAATAATCAATTTATTCTTGAAGCATAAGACAGGAGGAAGATTTGAAAGTTATACTTACTAATTATCATGAAAAGTTAGGAGATTTAGGAGATATGGTAGAGGTAAAATCCGGTTACGCAAATAATTATTTGATACCCAATGGAATAGCAGTGCCTGCAACAAAGGGTAATATAAATCAAATGAAGCTGGTCAAGCAAGCTGCCGTAAAAGTAGAAGCCAGAAATATAAAAGAAGCAGAAGAGCTTGCCAAAAAGCTGGAAGATCTCCAGGTTACCTTTATTGTAAAAACCGGCGAAGAAGGAAAACTCTATGGCTCCATAACCAATAAAGATATTGCTGAAAAGGTCTCTGAAGAAAGAAAAATAGAAATAGACAGAAAGAAAATTGATATGCAGGAGCATATAAAGGAAATAGGAGAATACGAGATAGAACTAAAGTTATATAAGGAAGTTAAAAGTTCTGTAAAAGTAATAGTTGAGCCAGATGAGGAATCAAAAGAATTAATTGAAGCTCATAAAGAAGAGAAAGAAAAAGCTGAAAGCTTGTCAGGAAAAGAAAAACAGGAAGTGGAAGAAAAAAGAGAAAAAGGTGAAAGAGATAAGAGGAAGGCTGAAAGTAAAGAAAGTTCAAAGGAAGTAGAAAAAGAAGATAAGAAAAAAACCAGGATCAAATCTAAAGATAAAGATAAATAATTTATATGCAAGATCGAATAAAAAAAGAAGGAAAGCTTTATCCACTTGACACCAGTAAATTGGAGCGGATACCTCCATATAATATAGAAGCTGAAGAGTCTTTACTCGGGGCTATGTTGATTTCAAGAGATGCCATAATACCGGTTATTGAAGTTGTAGCTGCTGAAGATTTCTACCGTAAATCCAACCATGAAGTTTTCAATACAATAAAAGGGCTGTATGTAAAAGGCGAACCTGCAGATCCCATAACCGTAGCAGATCATCTTAAAAAAGAGGGACTGCTGGATGAAGTGGGGGGGAAAACTTTTATACATTCTCTTATAAGTAATATTCCTCTTGCAGCTAATGCTGAATATTATGCTCAGATTGTAAGAAGTAATTCTATTTTAAGAAAATTAATTTATGCAGCTACTGAAATAGCGACTATGGGCTATGAAGTTCCCGAGGATCTATACTCAACTGTGGACAAGGCACAGCAGCTGATATTTTCCATATATAAGGACCTGAACAGGGGAAGTACCAGGGATAAGGTTTCGATGATGAAAGATATAGTTACCGAGGCTTATGAGCTAGTAGAAGTTTTACATGAGGCTAAGTCTGATATATCTGGTATTCCATCAGGATACATAGATTTTGATCACAAAACTTCAGGCTTTCAAAATTCTGATTTAATTGTTATAGCTTCAAGGCCTGGAATGGGTAAGACTTCATTAGTCATTGGTATGGCCAAGCATATTGCGCTGAGGGAGAAACTTCCAATAGCAATTTTCTCGCTGGAAATGTCAAAACAGCAGGTAGCGTTAAGGCTGATGAGTGCGGAATCAAGAATAAATCTGCAGAAGCTCAGGAATGGAAAAATAAAAGATGATGAGTGGGCTCAGCTGGCAAGAGCTGTTGAGAAATTAGCGGAGTGCAAAATATATATTGACGACACTGCATTTTTAACAGTTATGGATTTAAGATCAAGAGCCCGTATGATGGTCAGTACCAATAACATAAAGCTAATAATTGTTGACTATATCCAGCTAATGCAGTCCACTACTACTTACAGGGGAAATAAGGTTCTGGAAATAACGGAGATATCGCAGAATTTGAAAGGTATTGCAAAGGAATTAAATATTCCGGTAGTGGCAGTATCTCAGCTCTCAAGAGAAGTAGAAAAAAGAGAAAAAAAAAGACCGCTTTTATCAGATTTAAGGGAATCGGGTTCGATCGAACAGGATGCGGATCTGGTTGCGTTCATATACAGGGATGATTATTATGAGGAAGATGAAAGTAAACATACTGGTGAAGCTGAGATTATGATTGCCAAGCACAGAAATGGGCCCACAGGTAAATTGAATTTACGATTCAATAAGGAGTTTGCATTGTTTTCAAATTTAAGTAAGTCTTACCAGACTGAAGATAGGGGTGAATAAAATGTCAGGTATAGCTATTATTGGTACCCAATGGGGTGATGAAGGAAAGGGAAGGATTGTAGACTTGCTTTCGAGCAGTGTAGATATAGTAGTAAGGTTTCAGGGTGGAAACAATGCCGGTCATACAGTAGTTAAAGGAAATGATCAGTTCAGGCTCCATCTGATTCCATCAGGGATTTTATATCCGGATGTTACTTGCGTTATTGGAAATGGAGTGGTATTAAACCCCGGAGTGCTGATAGAAGAGCTGGATAGCCTGGAAAGCAAGGGGATAAGTACTGATAATTTAAGAATAAGCTGTAATGCACATCTCGTTATGCCTTACCATATAATTCTGGATAAGGCAGGTGAACACAGATTAGGCAAATCCAAAATCGGCACCACACATAAAGGTATTGGGCCCGTGTATGCCGATAAAGCGCTGAGGTCGGGTATCAGAACACAGGATTTGCAGGATTTAAAGATATTTAGAACTAAACTGGAAGAAGCTCTGAAATTAAATAATGCAATTATAGAAAAAATTTACGGACTGGAGCCTCTTGATCCGGATGAGATTTTTAATAAATATAAACAATATGGGAAGCGAATTGAAAGATATATAGTTGATACAACATTTCTGATAAGTAAAGCTCTGGATAAGAATAAAAGGGTACTGTTTGAAGGCGCACAGGGTACCATGCTGGATATTGATCATGGAACATATCCTTATGTGACCTCGTCTTCTACTATTGCTGGAGGTATTTGTGCTGGAGCCGGGGTAGGTCCAGGCAGATTAGATGAGATAATTGGTGTGGTTAAAGCTTATACCACAAGAGTTGGTTCCGGTCCCTTTCCGGCCGAGGAAAATGGTAGGATCGGGCAGTATCTGAGGGAGAAAGGTCATGAATATGGAACTACAACCGGAAGGCCAAGGAGATGTGGATGGCTGGATGCGGTTATACTGAAATATTCTATTATGGTAAACACTATTGATAGTGTTGCTATAACCAAGCTGGACGTGCTTAGCGGCCTAAAAGAAATTAAAATTTGTACAGGCTATAAATATGAAGGCAAAGTTTATAGAGATATGCCCTGCCATCAGACTATTTTACATAAATGTCAGCCTATATATGAAGAATTTGAAGGCTGGGATGAGGACATAAGCAGGGTAAAGAATTTCGAAGATCTTCCCAAACAGGCTCAGAATTATATAAAAAACATTGAAAAAATTATCAAAGTTCCCATTTCAATGGTCAGTGTAGGTGCTGAAAGAAGCAAGATTATCATAAGGGATAATAATCTTAAGAGTAGGTTATTCAATCAAAGTAGAAGATCAACACTTATAGTTTAGTAAATAAAATAAAAGGAGCAGGTTGAATATACTGGTGATAGGCAGCGGGGGCAGAGAACATTGCATGGTGTGGAAAATTTCAAAGAGCCCTCTGGTAGAAAAAATATATGCAGCTCCAGGGAATGCAGGAATAGCTGAAATCGCAGAATGTGTTGATATAAATATCTCAAAAAACAATTTTGATAGTCTAATAAAGCTGGTAGAGGATAAAGGAATAGATTTAACTGTGGTTGGTCCGGAAGCACCGCTGGTGGATGGAATAGTTGATTATTTTGATTTGAAGGGCCATAAGATTTTCGGTCCCAACAAGCAGGCTGCTGCAATGGAAGGAAGTAAGGTTTTTGCTAAAGAATTACTCCAGAAGTATGGTATTCCTACCACTGATGGAATTATTTTTAAAAAAGAGAATTATGAGGAAGCAAGAGATTACATTGAGAAAAGTAGTAGTTTCCCGGTAGTTATCAAAGCTGATGGTCTTGCAGCAGGAAAAGGTGTAGTTATAGCTGACGATAAAAACCAGGCGATAGAAGCAATAAAGGATTGCTTCATAAGGAATAGGTTCGGCATCTCAGGAGACAGGATAATAATTGAAGATTTCTTAAGTGGATATGAAGTGTCTGTCTTATGCCTTAGTGATGGCAAGAAAATCATTCCAATGGCTCCTGCACAGGATTATAAAAGAATCCTTGATGATGACAGAGGAAAAAATACCGGCGGTATGGGAAGCTATAGCCCGGTACCCATGGTTAAAAATCAAACTTACAGACAGATTTTAAATGAGATTATTTTTCCCACCGGCGCTGCAATGGTAAGGGAAAATATAAAATACAAAGGGATTCTTTATGCCGGGATACTGATTATTGAAGAGAAACCCTACCTGCTTGAATATAACTGCAGGTTTGGGGACCCTGAAACTCAAGTGGTGCTCCCAAGATTGAAAGATGATCTGGTGCCATTGCTTTTAGAATGTGCGGAAGGGAATCTCACGAGAGGAAAACTAGATTGGGATGAAGATAAGTGTGTTTGTGTCATAGCTGCATCTGAAGGATATCCGGAAAGTTCTTCCAGTGGAGATATAATAGAGGGATTGGATTATTTTAAAGACAGTGATGATATAATTATTTTTCATGCTGGTACAAAAAAAGAAAATTGCAGTGTAGTAACTAACGGGGGGAGAGTTCTGGGAGTTGTTTCTAAGGCCGGCAGTTTTAAGGAAGTAAGAGAGAAAGTATATTCAGCTATGGATAAAATAAAGTTCAGAGGAATTCAATATAGAAAAGATATTGCGTTAAAGGCGGAAAGGAGTGACTGATGGTCACCGGAGGTAAAAAAGTTGCTATAGTAATGGGCAGTGTTTCTGACGAGACTGTGATGAAAAAAGCGTCAGATGTTTTAAAGGAATTTGAAGTGGATTATGAGATAAATGTACTTTCAGCGCACAGAATGCCCAATAAGACAAGAGAATTTGCTAAAAGCGTAAAAGATAAAGGAATAGAAGTAATAATTGCAGGAGCAGGTAAGGCAGCACATCTTCCAGGTGTAATTGCTTCTTATACAACTGTTCCAGTGATAGGTGTGCCTATTAAAGCTTCCGGTTTAGATGGGCTGGACTCTCTCCTTTCCATAGTGCAAATGCCCTCAGGAGTTCCTGTTGCCTGCATGTCTATAGATGGTGCAAAAAACGCAGCACTTCTAGCCATTCAAATACTTGCCTTGAAATATGATGATCTGGCAGAAAAGTTGGAAAAATATAAGGCTAAATTAGAATACTAGCAGCCAGGAATTTATTTGATAGATATTTACTTTTGACATCTCATATCTCATACAATATAATACCTCAATTAAATAATTATATTTTTAATTAATGCGGTATTAGACATTAATATTAAGACATAACAATAAAGATATAGAAATTAGGAGAAAGAAATCTATGAAAGAATATCGTCTCACCAAAGAAGGGTATGAAGAACTGCTTAAAGAAATGGAAAACCTTGTAAACAATAAACGGAAAGAGATTGCTGGAAGACTGAGAGACGCAAAAAATTCAGGAGGAGATTTAACCGAAAATTCTGAGTATGAATATGCCAAAAATGATCAGGCTTTTACAGAGGGAAGAATCGAACAGATAAACGAAATTTTAAGTAATTATATAATTATAGAGAAGAAAGAGAATAAAGGGTTTGTTGATCTGGGAGTAACTGTAGTAGTCAGGGATGTAGACAAAAAAATGGACAAGGAGTTTAAAATAGTCAGTTCTATAGAATCTGATCCTGAAAAAAATAAGATTTCAGATGAATCCCCGATGGGAAGAGCACTGCTTGATAAAAAAATCGGAGATGAAGTATTGGTTAAGACACCTGAAGACACAAAGAGATTAAAGATAATAAAGATTAAATAAAGCCATGGATTTAACCTGACAAGTGTTATGAAAGACAAGAAAAACGACGAGATTTCAAACTTAAGCAATAATAACAGTGAAGAGCTATTGACCGGAAAAAGTGAGTATTTGCTGGAGTCAGAAGAACCTCTGACTGAATCATTAAAGATGAGACTTGAAAAAGTAAAGGCTCTTAAGAAAAGCGGTAAAAAGATTTACAAGAGCAGGTTTGATAAAAATTCCGATATAATAGATATAAAGACACATTACTCCAAACTTAAAGCCGGCGAAAAGGCTGATGGTGTTTTTAAAATAGCAGGGAGGCTCATAGGTTTCAGGAAACACGGCAAGGCAACTTTTAGCGATATAAAAGATTTTACAGATAAAATCCAATTATATGTTAATCAAAAAGATATTGGGGAAGAGAAGTATGATGAGTTTTTAAATCTGGATATTGGTGACTGGGCAGGCGTAGAAGGAAACGTTTTTGTGACACATGCAGGAGAACTTTCAATAAATGTTTCCAAATTTGAACTTCTAAGTAAAGCCATAAGAATACTTCCTGAAAAATGGCATGGACTGAAAGACAAGGAATTAAGATACCGTCAGAGATATTTAGATTTTACTGTAAATCCTGAGGTAAAAAATGTATTCTTGACCAGAATTAAAATAATAAATGCTTTAAGAAAGTTTTTAAATGATAGTGGTTTTAAAGAAGTTGAAACACCAATGCTTCAGTCAATCCCGGGTGGTGCCATAGCAAAACCATTTATAACCCACCATAATGCTCTGGATATTGATCTTTACCTGAGGATTGCACCGGAATTATATTTGAAAAGACTGATTATTGGAGGATTTGAGAAGGTTTTTGAAGTAAATAGAAACTTCAGAAATGAAGGAATATCCTATAAGCATAATCCGGAATTTACAATGCTGGAATTTTATCAAGCTTATGCTGACTATAATGATATGATGGATTTGACAGAGAATCTGATAAAATTTGTTTCACAAGAATCTATCGGCAAATTAACTACAAGTTACAGGGGAAATAATATCGATCTTGGTAGAGAGTGGGAAAGGCTTACGATGTTGGAAGCTATTTATAAGTTTGGTGGAATTAAAATAAATTTTGATAACAGCACAGAAGAGTTATTATCAGTGGCAAAAGATTTGGGTATTGAGATAGAAAAAGACTCCGGGAAGGGAAAAATTATAAATAAAGTTTTTGAAGCCATAGCTGAGCCCAAGCTTGTACAACCCATTTTTATAAAAGATTATCCTATAGAAATATCCCCGCTGGCAAAAAGGCATCCGGAGAATGAAAACCTGACCGAAAGATTTGAGCTGTTTATAGGAGGGGAAGAAATTGCAAATGCTTTTTCAGAGTTAATTGACCCCGGAGAACAATTGGATAGATTCAGGAATCAGGCAAGGAGCAAGTGCGAAGAAGAAAGGATTACAGGTAAGATTGATGTAGATTTTCTAAAAGCGCTTGAATATGGAATGCCGCCCACAGGGGGAGAAGGAATTGGGATTGACAGATTGGTTATGGTACTGACCAACAGCAATTCCATTAGAGATGTAATTCTTTTTCCTCTCTTAAAGCCTGAATAAAGCCGTGCAATGTACCGCTGATTTCAGTTTATTCTTATAAAAAAGATGATATAATTTTGCTGCAATTTAAATAATTGACTCTAGACCGGTGATTAAAATATGAATTGTGATTTTTGTTATAACAATGAAGCTACTATTCATTTAATAAAGATTCAGGGCGCAAGTGTAGAAAGAATAAATATATGCAAGGAATGTGCAAAGGATTTTTCTTTTTTTAGTGAGGAAGATTTTTATAATGATCTTGCCAGGATCCTTTATAAATTTTTCAATATTAGCACTAATGACTATCATACCGGCAGGGATGAAAAAATATTAAGGAGTATAAGTTATGGCAGGAACAGAAACTGTCCCTTTTGCGGTATAGATTTAAAAACCATTAAAAAAATTGGAATGGTTGGCTGCAGCAGTTGCTACAGTGAATTTAAAGATGTACTATTTCCAATAATAAAATCTATTCAGGGAAGTCTTGAAAATAAGGGGAAAATTCCAGTAAATACCAGCAGGAAAATTAAACTGGAAAAAAATATAAGAGATCTAAGACATAGACTTAAAAATGAGGTAATAATTGAAAATTTCGAAGAGGCAGCAAGGACAAGAGACAAAATAAAAAAATTGGAGAAAAATAGATATGACCGGTAAAAATTTCTACCTGTTAGAAAATAAAACCAGCAAAAATAAGTCTGAAAGCAATAAAAATAAAATTATTTTAAATACCAGAGTCAGACTGGCAAGAAATCTTACTGACTACAAATTTACAAGTATCTGCAGCAATCAGGAAAAAAATATTTTACTAAAAAAAATAAAGAGATATGTTGAGGAAATAGAAGAACTCAGAGATTTTAGGTTTTACTCTGTTAAAAGTCTGAGAAAAATACAAAAGGACCTGCTTTTTAAGGATTATCTGATCACTCCAGGAATGGCAAACAGGATGCAGGGCAAAGGACTGTTTGTAAAATATGGACAAGACCGGGGGGAATCTTCAGCAATAATGATTAATCAGGAGGATCATTTAAGAATTCAGAGTGTGCGTCCGGGTCTTAATATTTCAGAAGCTTACGAGGAGGTCATTGAGATTGAAAAATATTTTGAGAAGAAATTAAGTTTTGCTTTTGATAGGGATCTTGGGTATCTTACAGCAAGTCCGATTAACTTAGGAACTGCATTAAGGGTATCTGTCATTGCCCATCTTCCTGTACTGGCAGTAAGTACCAGGATTGCCGATTTTGTAAAAAAATTAAACCAGGTGGGATGTTTAATCAATGGATATTTTATGGGAAATTCTGAAGTAATTGGTAATTTATTTAAGATTTCCAATCTGGTAACACTGGGTAAAGGGGAAGAAGACATAGTTGAAGAAATGAAGGCAATTTGTTTAAATATAATCGATGATGAAGAGAACGCCAGAAAGAAATTAAAGGAGAGTGACCTGCTGGGAATTAAAGATAACATATACCGTTCCTTTGGTTTGCTTAAGTATGCTAAAATACTATCATATGAAGAATCACTGGAACTGTTATCAATAATAAGATTGGGGCTTGATCTGGATATTATAAGCGGGGTTAATGATTTTGATTACTTTGAACTAATAAATAAGATCAGTGATTCACATATTATATTAGATTTAGAGATAAGTAGTAGTGTAACCGATGATGAACTAGATTCGATAAGGGCTGATTTAATACGGAAAAAAATATTAAAGGGAACTGATTAAATGTTTGAAAGATTCACAGAGAGAGCAAGAAAAGTAGTGGTTAGGGCTCAAGACGAGGCTAGATTTTTAAAACAGAACTATATAGGTACCGAGCATATTCTCCTTGGCTTAATTGACGAACAGGAAGGAATTGCTGCCAGGGTTTTTTATGAATTGAATATTACTTTTGAAGATATCAGGTCGGCAGTAAAAGAAGTGGTTACTGAAGGGACTTCTGAATCTTATGAACATATTCCCTTTACTCCGAGAGCTAAGAAAGTTTTAGAATTATCTTTAAGGGAAGCTCTTCAAATGGGGCATAATTATATAGGGACAGAGCATATATTGCTGGGGCTCTTAAGAGAAGGGGAAGGAGTGGCAGCAAGAGTTTTAAATAGCATGGGAACCACTCTGGATAATGTAAAAGAAAAAGTAAAGGAACTTCTAAGTAAGCAGTCTTATTATTTAGAACAAGAAAGAGCCCTGTCCGATAAAAGTCAAAAAAAGGTGCTTAAGACGCTGGTACAGTATGGAAGGGATTTAACTTTACTGGCCCAGGAGGGCAAACTTGATCCTGTGATAGGGAGAAGGAAAGAAATTGACAGAATAATTCAAATACTTTCCAGAAGAACAAAGAATAATCCTATCCTTATAGGAGAATCAGGAGTAGGAAAAACTGCAATTGTTGAAGGGCTGGCGCAATTCATCTGTTCAAGAAAGGTTCCTTCAAATCTTTCCAAGAAAAAAATATTTACCCTTGATCTGGGGGCTTTAATTGCTGGTTCAAGATATAGGGGAGATTTTGAGGAAAGGTTAAAGAAGGTGCTGGCTGAAATTAAGGATGATGGAGATATCATACTTTTCATTGATGAGGTTCATACTCTGGTGGGTGCTGGCGCTGCCGAAGGTGCTATCGATGCTGCAAGTATCTTGAAGCCTATGCTGTCAAGGGGGGAAATTCAAACTATAGGTGCCACAACCGTTAATGAATATCGTAAGTATTTTGAAAAGGATAAAGCTCTTGAAAGAAGATTCCAGCCAATTTTCATAAATGAGCCTACAGTATATGAAACTATTGAAATTTTAAGAGGGCTTAAAGACAAATATGAATCTTTCCATGGCCTGAAAATAACTGAAGATGCTGTAGTGTCAGCTGCAAAATTGTCCCACAGGTATATTAGTGACAGATTTCTGCCCGATAAAGCTATTGACCTGGTAGATGAGGCAGCATCCAGGGCCAGGGTAAGAACTCTTACAACTCCTCCTGATTTGAAGGAACTGGAAGCAAATATTGAAAAAATCGCAAGTGAAAAGAAGAAGGCTATAGAATCACAGGATTTTGAGAAAGCAGCACAGATGCGTGATAAAGAGAAACAACTTATTAAGGAAAAGAGGGAAATAGAAGAGATTAAAATTAGAACCAAAAAAGCCGATAAAGAAGTTGTCGGTGAGAATGAGATAACAGAAATATTATCCAGCTGGACCGGTATCCCGGTATACAAGTTAACTTCAAGTGAATCTTCCAAACTGCTTGGAATGGAAGACGAGCTTCACAGGAGGGTTATTGGTCAGGATGAAGCTATAAAAACAGTGTCCAAGGCTATCAGGCGGTCCCGTTCCGGTTTAAAAGACCCGAAAAGACCAATCGGCTCTTTTATGTTTCTCGGACCTTCCGGTGTGGGAAAGACTGAACTTGCTAAAACAATAGCAGAATTCTTATTTGATAAAGAAGAAGCTTTAATACATATTGATATGTCTGAGTATATGGAAAAGCATTCCGTATCGAAGCTGATCGGTTCCCCTCCAGGATATGTGGGCTATGATGAAGGCGGACAGCTAACTGAAATGGTAAGAAGAAAACCATACAGTGCAATACTGCTGGATGAAATTGAAAAGGCGCATCCTGATGTTTTTAACATACTATTGCAAATTTTTGAGGAAGGACACCTTACCGACTCTCAGGGTAAGAGAGTGGATTTCAAAAATACTGTGATTGTAATGACTTCCAATCTGGGAGCGAGGGAAATACAAAAAAATACTCCAATTGGATTTAAAAAAATAAACACTGAAGCTCTTTCCTATGACGAAATAAAAGAAAAAGTAATGAGTGAACTGAAGAAGGCTTTCAGACCTGAATTCTTGAACAGGGTTGATGAAGTAATAGTATTTCACAAATTACAAAAGCAGCAGGTTTACAATATTATGGATCTGATGATGTCCAGGGTACAGCAACAGCTTGAACTTCAGGGGATTACAATAGAGCTTAAAAAAAACGCAAAGGAATTGTTACTGGAGAAAGGCTACGACTCTTCAATGGGCGCCAGGCCTATGAGAAGGTGCATACAAAATCTGATAGAGGATCCTATTTCTGAAAAATTAATAAGCGGGGAGATAAGATCCGGGCAGAATATCGAAGTAAGTGCCAAAGATAAGAAAATGCACTTTGATATTAAGAAATTGAACCGGAGTAGGGTATTAAAAGTTTGATTTTACAGGACGAATGAATAAAAAAAGTGAAGAATTATTACTAGATTGCTTGAAAAAAATAGCTCCCGGAACGGAACTCAGGCTGGGAATAGAATATATACTTCAGGGGAAAATAGGCGGACTGATTGTTGTGGGAGATTCGGAAGAGGTATTGAAGCTGGTTAATGGAGGATTTTATATAGGATGCAGTTTCTCGCCAGCAAAATTCTATGAGATTGCCAAAATGGATGGAGCTATTATATTGAGTTCTGACGGTAAACGGATCTTATATGGCAATACCCAACTTTTTCCCAATCCAGGCATTAAAACTTCTGAAACAGGTACAAGACACAGGACTGCAGAAAGAGTAGCCAAACAAACCAATACCCTGGTCATTTCTATTTCTATGAAAAGGGGTGTGGTTACCATATATAAAGGTGATATAAAGAATATGCTTGAGGAACCAAGGGTAGTTCTATCCAAAGCAAATCAGGCATTACAAACGCTTGAAAAATACAAAGAAGGGCTGGATGAACTTACATTTAATTTAACCGCGAGAGAACTCGAAGATATGGTAACACTTTTTGATGTAACCGGTGTACTTCAAAGATCAAGCATCGTACAGAGAACCGAAAAGGAAGTTAAAAAATATATATATGAGTTGGGGGTAGAAGGCAGGCTCTTAAATATGCAGGCTGAAGAATTAATGGCGAATATAGTGAATGATTTCTTGAGTATTATAAGTGATTATGTGCATGCGGATATTAGTGCCGAACCATTTGAATTGAAGGATAGAATAAATCTATTAAGCGAGGAAGAGCTTATCGAGCTGGCCAATATTGCAAAAATTTTAGGTTATGATGTTGAAGGCAGCTTAAGGGAATTTGACATACATTCCAGAGGATTCAGGATTGTTTCAGAAGTTAGAAGACTTCCCCAATCAATTGTTACCAATTTAATTGATAAGTTTGGTAATTTAAAAAATATTCTAAATGCAAATGTGGAGGAATTGTCTGAAGTTGAGGGAATGGGAAAAATTAGGGCCGGATCTTTATGCGACAAGCTAAAAAAGTTTTCTGAATATTATTTATATAATGAACCGTATAATAGAAAAGGAAGAGTAATCCCAAGAATTAAAATATAGCAATTATTAGAATTATTTTAATTATTAAACTTATATATTCTACGGTTAACAGGTTTTTCAAAAAAATAATAGTGATGATAATTTATGAATGCAGCGATAATTACAGCAGCCGGAAAGGGTATCAGGCTAAAAGGCAATATCAGCAAGCAGTTTATGAACATTTATGGAAAACCAATATTAGCTCATACTATTACTGCTTTTCAAAGATCTTCAAAAATAAAAGAAATATATGTTTCAGTTCCTAAAGATTATCTGGAATCATGTCAAAAAAGCATAATTGAAAAATATTCATTCGATAAAGTAAAAAAATTAGTTATTGGCGGCAGCAGCAGACAGGAATCTGTTTATAATGCTCTAATTGAGCTACCTTCCTCCACTAAATTAGTGTCTATTCATGATGGTGTAAGGCCACTTATTACCGCGGAAGAGATTGATCTTTTAATTAATACTTTAATAAGAGAAAATGGAAAAGACCCTGGAGTGAAAGGTGTAATAATGGCAGAATCTGCACGGGAAACTGTAAAAGTAATCGATAAAGGTACTGTTGATAGGACTATCCCCAGAGATACAGTCTGGCATGCCCAAACTCCACAGACTTTCTTTTACAAAAATATTTTAGAAGCCCATAATAAAGCCAGAGAGGATAATTTTATAGGCACAGACGATGCTTCACTAATGGAAAGAATGAATTGGAAGGTTGGTGTGGTAAGAGGCAGGCATGAGAATATAAAAATTACAACTCCACTTGACTTATTTCTGGCAGAGCTTATTATGACCAGAAATGTCAGGAGATAACTAGTAAAATATAAAAAGTATAATATAGAAAGATTAACCTTTTATGAAAATTGGATTAGGATTTGACGTTCATACCTTTGGAGCTGGTAGAAAATTAATACTCGGGGGTGTAAAAATAGGTCATCCTGTGGGGTTAGCAGGCCATTCTGACGCTGATGTTTTGGTGCATGCCATAATGGATGCTATTTTAGGAGCCTGTGGGCTGGGGGATATAGGAATTCATTTTCCTGACAGTGATATGAAGTATAAGGGCATATCCAGCCTGCTGCTGCTGGAAGAAGTTAGAAAAAAGATGGAGGAAAAGAGTTTTACCATTGTCAATATAGATTCAATTTTAATAATGCAGAAGCCGAAAGTCTACGGGTACTTTCCAGAAATGAAAAAGAATATAGCCGGAGCTTTAAAGATAGATGATAATAAGGTAAATATAAAGGCAACAACCACAGAGGGCCTTGGATTTTGCGGAAGAGAGGAAGGAATTGCCGCAGAGTGTGTGGTTCTATTGGAATAAGATTTTATATAGAGAAGAATCACTGGAGTAAAAATGATACCTCGGTTTAGATTTGCGCCATCTCCCACCGGAGGCTTGCACATAGGGACAGCAAGAACTGCTCTGTTTAATTGGCTGGCTGCAAGGAGTGTGGGCGGAAAATTAATTTTAAGAATTGAGGATACTGATATAAAAAGGTCCACTGCCGCCTATGAAAAATCCATAATAGAAGATTTAAAGTGGTTTGGTCTGAACTGGGATGAGTTCTACAGGCAGAGTGAGAGGACCGGGATATATCAGGGATTTGCCCGGGAGCTGCTGGATGAAAATAAAGCTTACAGATGTTTCTGCACCACGGAGAGGCTGGAAGACCTTAAAAAGAGACAGTATGCTGAAGGCATGATGTCAAAATATGATAACCGGTGCAGGGAGCTGAGCGGCGGGGAGATTGAAAAGAATTTAAAAGAGGGCAAGGAATTTGCCATAAGGTTTAAAGTAGAAGATGGTAAGGAAATCAAATTTTGCGATTTAATAAGAGGGGAGATAAGCTTCAGATCTGAAGTTATCGGGGACTTTATAATTATTAAATCCGATGGCACTCCTTCCTATAATTTTGCTGTGGTGGTAGATGATGGTGATATGAAAATTACCCATGTGCTGAGAGGTGAGGACCATATAACCAACACCGCAAGACAGATTTTATTGTTTAAAAGTCTGGGGTTTAGCCTGCCTTCTTATGCACATCTATCAATGATTCTTGGAAAAGACGGCTCGAAATTAAGTAAAAGGCATGGAGCTACCACTATTTCCCAGTTCAGGGAAGAAGGATATCTGGCTGAAGCTATCGGAAATTATCTTTCAATACTTTCATGGGCTCCGAGGGATGGTGAGGAAATATTTGGTATCAGGGATATCCTGGGTAAATTTAAAATATCTGATATATCGAAAAGTCCTGCTATCTTTGATGTGGATAAGTTAAAATGGATAAATGGTATTTATATCAGAAGAAAATCTACTGAAGAGCTGGCCAGGTTATGTACTCCTTATTTAATCAAAGAGAAGATAATAGATAAAAAAGATTTGGGAAATGAAAAAGTTATGAGTAAAATTGTAAAAGGTGCCAGTGCATTCCGGGATAACCTGAAAGTTTTAAATGAATTTCCCAAGTATATAAAAGATCTTTTTGGAGAAAAAATTGCAGGTTACAGCAAAGACGCAGTTGAAATTTTAACACTGGATACATCTGCTGTAGTTCTGCAGAGTTTCCTTGGAAGGCTTGAAAGCGAACTGAAATCTTTTGACAATAACCAGGATATAGATTTTAATGAAGAGAAGAGTAAAAACCTCATTAATATGATAGGGAAAAGCTTAAAAGAGTTAAAAATAAAAGGTAAATTTTTATATATGCCCATGAGAGCATCTATTACCGGTAAAACTCATGGTCCGGAACTGACCAGGGTTATTTCTATACTGGGTTTAAAAAACTGTATACAAAGGGTCAATCAGGCATTAGAATATATAAAAAATAATAAATTATAACCGATTGGTTGAGTTATGGGATTAATAGCTGAATTAAAAGACCTCGTAAAATCTGCAAGAGAAAGGGATCCGGCTGCAGTAAGCACTCTTGAAATTTTATTCACTTATTCCGGGGTGCATGCGGTTATAAATCATAGAATTGCTCACTGGCTTTACAAGCGGGGAGTACCTTTTATTCCGCGCTGGATATCCCAGTTCAGTAAATTCCTTACCGGGATTGAGATTCATCCTGGAGCAAAAATTGGCAAGGGGTTCTTTATAGACCATGGTATGGGAGTAGTAATAGGAGAAACTTCAGAAATTGGTGACGGTGTTACCTTATATCAGGGAGTAACTTTAGGTGGAACCGGAAAAGAAAAAGGAAAGCGCCACCCTGCAATTGGAAATAATGTGGTTATATCCGCAGGAGCAAAAGTACTGGGTTCGATTGAAATTGGAAATGATGTAATTATCGGAGCAGGAGCGGTAGTTATAAATTCTGTCCCTGACAGGTGCACGGTAGTAGGTGTCCCGGGAAGGATTGTAAAAATTGGAGGGGAAAAGGTGCTTTCAGACGAATTTCACAGAATGAATTTACCCGACCCTATAAGCGATATTTTAAGTGACTGCTGCGTCAGGATAGATTTTCTGGAAAAGGAATTAAAAAAGATTAAAAAAGAAAAAAGGTAATATCCGCAGTGGAATAATCCAGGCCGCACCGGTCTTAAATAATTAAAATCAATAGTAATCTGGATACTGGAGGATACTGGTGAGTTTGAAGGTATATAATACTTTGCACCGGAAAAAAGAATTATTCGAACCGATAGAAAAAGGCAAAGTCAGTATGTATGTTTGCGGTCCTACAGTTTATAACTATATATCTATCGGTAATTCCAGACCAATTGTAATCTTCAATATGGTCAGAAATTATCTGCAGTTTTCAGGTTATAAGGTGGAATACATCCAGAATATTACAGATGTTGAAGACAAGATAATAAAAAAGGCGGATGAGGAGAAAGTAGATTATAAAGTCATAACCACCAGATACATCAAAGCTTTCCTGGAGGATGTTAAAAATCTTGAAGTTGGGGGATTCAGCAAGATGCCCCTGGCAACAGAAATGATTGCAGAGATAATAGATATTATAAAAAAGATCATCGAAAATGGTTATGGTTATGTAATAGATGGTAATGTTTATTTTGAAGTCAGTAAATTCCCGGCCTACGGAAAACTCTCAGGGCAGAATATCAGCGAGATGAAAGATACCGTGGATAATAGTTTTGAAAAAAGAAATAAAGTTGATTTTGCCCTATGGAAAAAAGCCAAAGAAGGCGAACCTTTCTGGGACAGTCCCTGGGGCAGGGGAAGGCCGGGCTGGCATATTGAATGCTCTGCAATGTCAACTACTTTACTGGATCGGAATATTGATATCCACGGCGGGGGAATAGACTTGATATTTCCCCACCATGAAAATGAAATTGCACAATCTGAAGCTGCTTTCCCCGGGGAAGGGGATTTTGTCAGGTACTGGATGCATAATGGTATGATTGAGGTAAAGTCAGGAAAAATGTCAAAGTCGCTGGGACTTAAAAAAAATTGGATTTTAAAAAATCTGCTTAAGAGTTATTCTCCTGATACAATAAAAATGTATATACTTTCTACACATTACAGAAGTCCTCTGGAGTTCAGCATGGAAAAGCTGGAGGAGGCAGAGAAGGCTCTGGAAAAGATTACCAATACCCTTAAAAATATCAAATTTTTAATAGAGCAGAAAGAGGGTTTATCAGGCGGGGAAACCGTGGGGAAAACTGACATGCAGGTTATATCCAGGCTGGATACCTTTACCAGAGAGTTTGAAGTTAATTTTAAGAATTCTATGAATGATGACTTTAATTCTGCCAGGGCAATTGGGGATGTCTTTGAATTCATAAAAAATATAAATAACATTATACAAAAACCAGATTTTAAAAATAATGCCTCTTTAAAAAAGAGTCTGAGCGGCGCCTACATAAAGATAAAAGAGCTGGGTCTTGTCCTGGAGTTAAATTTTATAAAGGAAGTTTCAAGAATATCGGAAAATATAGAGACCAGAATAGAAATGACGAAAAAAGAGATAGAAAAACTGATAACGGAAAGGGAGGCTGCCAGGAAGAATAAGGATTATAAGAAAGCTGATGAGATCAGGAATTATCTGTACAGTATGGGTATTATACTGGAAGATAGAAAAGAAGGCACCCTCTGGAAATCTATAGATAAAAGAGATTAAGATAAATTGCAATTATATTTCTGGGAGCCAGCCCCTCTTTTTTATCTGCATATTTTAATAGTTTTTATATTCAAAAAATATAAGGGACAGGATATTATAACTATTAAAATAATTTCCGGTGTCTTTTATTTAAATTACTCTATTAAAAAATGTTTGGAATAACTATGGATAAAAATATAAATTACGAATATTTATACGGAATTAATCCTGTTTATTCACTGATTACCAGAAATGCAGGCAATAGAAAAATATACGAAATTATCCTTAATAAGAAAAGAAAAATAAATTCAAAAATGCAGAGTATAATCTCAGAAGCAAAAAAGAAAAATATAGGTACCCTGGAGCTTGAACCCGACCAGTTTAATAGGATCTCCAGCGAGAATATTTACTCTCAGGGTATTTGTGCCAGAGTATCCTCTTATAATTATTGCAACCTGGATGAGTATTTAAATAAGAAGACCGATAGTAAAAGTAAGCTTATCGTCCTTGATGGTGTAACTGATGTTGGGAATTTTGGCTCAATAATAAGGAATTGTAATGTATTCGATTTTGAAGGAATTATTATACCCAAAAGAAGAAGCGTGGCTTTAAATGAAAGAGTTAGCAGGATTTCCGCCGGTGCCCTTGAGGAGATAAAAATATTCAGAGTAGTAAATATTGTCAGAACTTTAAAGGAATTAAAAGATAAGGGATTCTGGATTTATGGAACAACGCTGGATATAACTCCAGAAGTAAAATATTTAAATAAAGTTAATTTTACACTTCCACTCGCACTGGTTCTTGGAAGTGAGGATAAGGGAATGAGTAGATTGGTCAGCGCCGGTTGTGATATTATGATTTCTATTAAACTTAGCGGCAGAATGCAGTCGCTAAATGTTTCAGTTGCAAGTGGAATTATTTTATATAAGGTACAGGAGCAAATTGAGAGAGAAAATTGATATTAGAGATTTGGTAATAGTAGATGGACATAATTTTATATTTAATTTTTTCAAAGCCGACAAAATGAGCAATGAAAATTTAATGTACCTGAGGGGAAAACTAATATCGGATCTTACCTGGTATAAAAATCAAAAGAATTGCGATATGGCTGTTGTTTTTGATGCCAGAAATAGCGATAATCCAAGCAGGGGTATCCATATTGTTGATGATATAAAGGTTATTTATTCAAGAAAAAAAGAAACTGCCGATGATGTTATTGAAGAACTGGCAGGTAAGGAAACCGGGTATAGAAGAATATTTGTGGTTACATCTGATTACATGCAGCAGAAAGTGGTTTTCAGGAAAAATATTTACAGGAAATCCAGCAGGGAATTTGGTCTGGAGATTAAAGATTTAAAGAATAAGATAAGGGAAAAAATAGACCGCTCTAAAAAAAATTCTGATAAAGTGTTTTTTTCTTTTGAAAACAGGCTGAGTGATAAGGCAAGAAAGAGGTTTTTAGAACTGCGCAAAAAGTAAAAATAAATGGCTATCCTAAAAAAGTTACTTCCACTTTTTATAATAATTTTTCTTGTTATTCTTTGCGGCTGCGGCCTGTATTATGATTATGGGAGCAGCAGTGGAAGAAGTGATAATGATGCCAGCGGCAGTAATTTTATAGTAAAGGAAGTAGTAGATGGTGATACCATAATCCTTTCAGATAACAGCAGGGTAAGATTAATTGGAATCAATACTCCTGAGTATGGAATGTATTTTTATGGAGAGGCCAGAGAAGTTTTGGAAGCAATGGTTCTAGGCAAGGCGGTTGTTTTAGAAAAAGACATATCTGAAGTGGATAAATATAGCCGGATGTTAAGATATGTCTATATGGAGGGTCTATTTGTGAATCTTGAGATGGTAAAAAGAGGATTTGCAAATGCATACACCTATCCTCCCGATGTAAAATATACGGAAAATTTTTTAGAGGCAGAACGCTATGCAAGATCAAATAATCTGGGTTTGTGGGAGAAATCAAAAATAGATATTGTAAAGATTGATATCAATTACGATGCCAGCGGTAATGATAATCTGAATTTAAATGATGAGTATGTGATAATAGAGAATATAGGAGATGATATTATTAATACTGATGGCTGGACAGTAAAGGACAGCGGAACCAGTATCTATAAGTTCGGAAGGTATATTTTTAAACCCGGCTCTACCATATATCTTTATACAGGAAGCGGCAAAGACAGGGAAGGTAAATTTTATTGGGGCAGTTCAAAACCCATATGGAATAATGATCATGACACTCTTTATCTAAGGGATAGGGAAGGCTTGCTTATGGAAATTTATAATTATTAATATCATTTTATTTCTTCTTCAATAAAATGGGTGTGAATATTTCCTGATATAAAATTTTTATTTTTTATAATCTTTTTATAGAAGGGTATTGTAGTCTTAATACCTTCTATCCTAAATTCATCCAGGGCTCTTATCGATCTTAAGATTGCCTCCTCCCTGGTGCTATCCCAGACTATCAGCTTGGCTATAAGAGAATCATAGAATGGTGAGACTTCGCAATTTGGACTGATAAAAGTATCCACTCTTACGCCGGGTCCACCGGGCAGAAAACTTTCTGTTATCTTTCCGGGACAGGGCCTGAAATCATTGTCCGGATCCTCAGCATTAATCCTGAATTCTATAGAATGACCCCGTGGTTTATAATCTTCTCTCAGATTATCAATCTTCTGGCCGTAAGCTATTCTTATCTGTTCTTTTACAAGATCAATACCGGTTACCATTTCGGTTACAGGGTGTTCTACCTGAATCCTGGTGTTTATCTCAATAAAATAAAAGTTATCCTGATCATCCACCAGAAATTCTATAGTTCCCAGATTTTTATAATTCACAGTCCTGGCAGCTCTTACTGCGAATTCACGCATTAATCTTATGGTTCTTACAGGAAGGTTTACTGCAGGCGCTTCCTCGATAAGTTTCTGGTGTCTTCTCTGAATAGAACATTCCCTTTCTCCAACACATACGGTATTGCCGTAATTATCTGCAATGATCTGGAATTCAATATGTCTTGGTTTTGAAATGTATTTCTCTATATAAACTTCACCATTTCCAAAAGAAGACTCGGATTCAGATTTTGCCAGCGGAAAATGAGCTATCAGGTCTTTTTTATCATTACAAATCCTCATCCCCTTCCCGCCGCCGCCGAAAGATGCCTTTATAATTACCGGATAGCCCAGACGTCTGCTTAACTTCAATGCTGTTTCTATTCTATTTACATTGCCGGATGATCCCGGTATAACCGGTATTTTATTTCTCTTCATAACCTCTATAGCTTTGGATTTGTTTCCTGCAAGTGAAATTACTTCAGCTGGAGGTCCTATAAAGGTTAAATTATTCTGGTTGCAGATATCTACAAATCTGGAATTTTCTGCCAGAAATCCATATCCCGGATGAATCGCATCACAGCCTGTGACCTTTGCCGCAGTAATTATATTGTCTATATTAAGATAGCTTTTGGCCGGAGGGGGGGAACCGATGCAGATACTTTTATCTGAAAGTTTTGTATGGATGGAGTTCTTATCTGCGGTTGAATATGCTGAAACGCTTTCGATACCGAGTTCCCTGCAGGCTCTGATTATTCTTACTGCAATTTCTCCTCTGTTTGCTATAAATATCCTTTTAAACATAAAATTACTTTTTATCTCTCTTCATAACCATTAATATCTGGTCAAATTCTACAGCATCTTCATTGGAAACCAGAATATCTTTTATCTGGCCGTCATACTCCGAGTTAATCTTATTCATAAGCTTCATAGCTTCTATTATGCACAGCGTATCACCTTTTTTAACCCTGTCACCAACATTTACAAATGGTGGGGAGTCCGGGCCAGGTGTGGTATAAAATGTACCTACAATAGGAGATTTGATTTCCGTTAAATCGTCAGATTTCTTTACTGCAGGTTCTGGTTCCTCTTTCTTTCTTGTGCCCTGCTCAGGCAGTCTGAATTTCGGGTTATTTATGGATATTTTCACGCCCTCTACTTCCAGCTTTATTTCTTCTATATTACTGCTTTCAACCAGGCTGGTTATTTCCCTTAATTTTTTGATATCAAGATTCTGTAATTTAGCAATTGAATTAATCCTACTGCCATTGAAGGTAAGTCCTGCTTTGGTAAAATCAAGATCTTTGCCTGCCGGAGTTTTTTCCTGGCTGTACTTTTTTTTCTCAAGAAATTTTTTGGTTTTTTCCGGAAAGAAGCAGTAACTTAAAATATCCTCATCCTTATCTGAAAGATTTTCCAGCTCACTTTTGCACTGCTCGTAGATATCTTCAACTTCCAGACTGACTTTGCCCTTTTCTTCGCCTGCTGTATCTTCTAATTTTTCAAGAATTTTTTTATCTATCTTTCTGGGAAGTTTTCCAAAATACCCCAATATAAGTTTTTTTATTTCATCGCATAGGATCTCCCATCTAAAGTCAGAAATAACAGTATTAAGTATAGCCTGGCTCCCTATAATCTGGCCTATGGGAGTGGAAAGCGAAGGGTTGCCTATTTCGCTTTTTATCTTGAAAACTTCTTCCAGTACAGAATCTATTGCTTTAGTTTCGCCAATTTCCTGCAGCTGGCTACCGATACTTGAAATTAGCCATTTTGGGAGAAGGTTTTTATTGGTATTGTTTAGAATAAACTTTGTGGAAAATAAATCCTGCTTTATATACGGATAGATATATTTTTTTATACTTTCACTTAACCGGACGACTTTTAAATAATCCAGATTATGTGAGATGTCTGTA
>JABMRD010000166.1 GCA_013202875.1 Actinomycetota bacterium
ATATGGACCAAAGAGCCTGTGGGAAGACCAGTCTTTTTTGACCTTTTTTTGACAAATCTTATCATATAGACTCCTCATGCTTTTATTGCTTTTCAACTACTTCTATAAGGTCTACCGGATTCTATAACTCATTGTTATAAATTTAAGCCTTAGTATAGCATTATTTAGGATAACACTATTTATGCGTGTATATGCCTCTATATTATATAATAGTATTTATATAAAATTAAATTTTATATAAAAGTACGTTAATGAATAGAATTATAAGGAAGGTAAATCACAATCCAATCAAATTATGAATGGCTGGCCACTGTACGCAATGCTAGAACTGCAATAATTGCTTCAGGTGAGGATATTTTCATACCTGAATTAGTATATTAAGTTATTTTTAACAATATTTTTATTTAATTGAACCATAATTATATTTAGAATCAGCCCTTTATTTTGTTATTCCTATCTTTTCTAAATACCAACCAATACCAGAGATTAATCGCTATGGGTATTATTGTAATAACTATTACTAGAATAATAAATGGTACCGTTAGTATCTCTGGATTTTTCTTTATATGATAAAATATGATTCCGTCTGTAGCTGATACAACAACCGTAACTATAATAATGAATCTTATAAATAAATACATAATTATTTTATTACCTCCTTATTTAAAAGTATATTACGAGTATTTATTATTGTAAAAGGTATAATTCTAACTGCGAATTTTGGGGTTAGATTAAGATATACACGACACAATTATCTTAAGGGTGGCTGCCCCGGGGTGTGAAATTTCGAACCAATTTTTGAAGGAATTAAATAATATAAGAGATTTATTTTGTAAAACTAAATAATTTAAACCATGCAGGATTTAATTATAACTTTATTGATCCTTATTAATTTTCCTCATTTCCCAGACAGTACCATTTTTTGAAGGACAATGTATCCTATAAATATTTTTATTGTCTTTCTCCCATGAGGGGAAACCAAGGGCAACTCTCCATGTATATAGATCCAAAACATGTAAAAGAGCAGTACATACATTTTCAGGTTTTGTATAGGGATTTTTATAGTAGAATTTATCATTTAGTGCATGGAAGCATTTTCCATCTTTTTGAATCATTTTAATTTCGATGGACCCTAACTTTTCCCATTCTTCTTTATATTGGCTATCACCCATTCTAACCTCTAATTATTATTATATTTTAATTTTTTTCAATAGTCTTTCGAAACCTAATAAATATTTCCTGTGTTTATATCAATAAACATAGCTCCATTGATTTGAGGCGATATGTATATGTTCAGTGGCTGCCCCAGGTAGTTTTTTATTTTCAAACCTGAGGCTAAAAGGAAAAATCTACTATATGAGGTCAATAAACCCTTTGCTGCTATACTAAATGCTAATAAGTGTTCAGATTGGCTTCCCAAAGTGACGAAATTTCGAATCAGATTTAAAAGAATTGGTTGATTTAAAATCTAAAATGCATAATATCCTTTAAAAAACTGATTTTCTATCTTTCTATTTATGTAATATAATTTGAAAATACTTAATACCTTAATTTATATTACTGCTCTATTTACCATGCTGCTAAAGTAGAAGTACCATTAAAAGAAAACCCCGCTCTAAAGACTGACAGAATAGTTAAAAATAACTCATTGGATTTTTAGCAATTCCATTAATCCTTACTTCAAAGTGAAGATGGGGACCGGTAGTCCATCCAGTGGTACCAACATAGCCAATTGTCTGTCCTCTGCTTACTGGCTGACCTCCTGATATAGCAAACCCATCCAGGTGTGCATAAAAAGTGGCAAAACCTCCTCCATGGTAAACCAGGATAAAATTGCCATACCCTCGATGGTAACCCGTTTGTATTACCTGGCCGGAATCTGCGGCTATAATCGGGGTTCCCCTGGCACAGTATATATCAGTCCCTGAATGAAAGCGGCCTCCCCTGTAATCAAATCCAGAGGATAGTTTTCCATTGGTGGGCCAGAGCAATTTTCCGGTAGGAGAAGTTCCATGGGTCATGCCTTTTAAAACATCTTTAATTTCATTTTCTTTAGCAGCGAGCTGCTTGTCCATGGCCAGCAGCGATTCTTTATCCTGTTGAGTTTTCTGCAATAACCCTTTTTTCTCATTGTATATGATTTCGATTTCCTGACTTTTAGCTTCAGCCTGAGAAAGCAGTCTCTCTGTCTCCTTTTTGTTCTCTTCCTGTTTCTCTTTTAGATCAATTATATTTTCTTTAATTTCCAGCAGTCTCAACCTGTCTTCTTTTATATCTTGTATAGCGCTTACATCTTCCTGGGCAATCCTGTCCATCAGTTTAATTTTGGAAAAAAAACCCAGGAAGTCTTCAGTACCAATTAACAGTTCAAGCAGATTATTATTTCCATACTTGTAAATAGAAACTATCCGGTTATTTAAAATCTGGGTTTTTTTATCCAGAACAGATTCAATTTCTTTCAGTTCTTTGTTTTTCCCCTCGATTTTTATTACATTTTCCCAGATATTCTCTTTAGTCCTGGAGAGAGCCAGGTATAGTTCATCGAGTTTAGCAAGAGTTTTTAAATGCTGCTCTTCTACTGTGTTTATCTGGCTTAACAGTTCCGATTCGCTTTCTTTTATTTCTTCAATTTTTTTTTGGTTCTGTTCTTTTTCCTGTTTTATATTGTCCAGCTGTTCTTCCAAGGGGGAAGCATAAATCAAAGCGGGCTGAATAATAATAGCAGAAACTGAAAACAGGATCGCTATAATTAAAATATTTTTAATTATATACAACAAAATAAATTTATAATTTTTTGTTTGAATTATACCATATTAAGCTGCGCGTTCTAGCTGGACCTGGATATATTATTTTCATTAGACAGATTATTCTGCACCCTGTTCTTTTGTTTGTGGAACCCACTTCAATTTATAATCAGACTTTAAAATCAAACGTGTTATATAAATTATTTGACCTGCATGTAATTCCAAATGGGCAACTACTCTATAAATTGCACTTAATGCACTCTCCTCAAATCCCTGGATTCGCAGTCTCTCAAGTAGATTAGCAGGGTTAAAATTATTTATTGTTTTCTTGGAGTCTCCAATAATTTCCTGGAACTTATTTACCAGTTCTGTTTTGCTGAGCTTTGTACTGTCACTAAATTCAAGCGGACGATTCCTTATATCTTCAAGTCCGCCAATTCCAGAAATGATCCATTGCCTTAAATTGCCACATAGATGATTTAGTATTATTCCAATACTATTGACACTGCTATCAGGCCGATACCAGATATGCTCTTCTTCTAATTGGTTAAGACAATGGATAATTCTTTCAAATGCATGATCAATCATTATATCTGTTTGCTCTAAGAATTGTTTTTCAAAACTCATAATTATTTCTCCTGTTTTTTCTTGTTAGGATTATTATTTATTAATCAGAAATTCCCCGGGTTTACATCAATGAATATAGCTTCATTGATTTATTTTTGCAACTGTATGTAGATTTTCAGTGGCTGCCCCAAGTAGCGAAATTTCGAACCAATTTTTAAAGGAAATTATTAAAATAAAAAATTTTATAATTTAGAGATTTTTAAGAATTTTTAAATCACCAAGTAGCGGGTTTATTGATATTTGTATTTGGAATTGGATCTGGTAATTGAGAATTCTTTAATAAATTATTTCTTATAGCTTTTTTAAAATTTGCACAATTTAATAAGCTGACCGAAGGATTACCTCTTGGTAAAATTATTAGTCCAATTAATTTGTTAAGTTCATCTTTTACAATTCTCATTGCTTCATATAAATCACTATCATTAGAAACAATAACAGCACAATCATAATAATTTTTCCATGCATCATTTACAAGATGTACTGCTAGGTTAACATCAGAGCCTTTTTCATCTGTTTTAATAACTTCTACAAATTTTGTATTAGATATAGGGTTTACTAATGGCATCCATTTTTTATTGGTTAAGAAACTTCCATAATGGACTGAAAGTTCTGGAATATATGTTTGTAAGGCATTTAAATAAATTTGTTGCCTTATTGGTTGCTGGGGATCCTTAATTCCTGATACAAGAGCGGTATAATATTTTATTGCTGAAATATCATGGTTTTGACCTAGTAATTTTACAAATAAAGATTTAAAATCTAGCCATTTGTAAGGAGTTTTTTTTACAGCTAGGTAGTAGAAATTAAAACCATCAATATAAATATAAGTTCTCATAGTTACAGATAAAAAAACAGAGGTTAGTTTTCACTAACCTCGTACTCTAGCTCGAAAGCTTAGAGGAATTTCTATGATTATAGTATCATAAAGTTAAAATTTGTCAATGACAATTAAAATACTAATTTTTATTATTTGGCTGGGGAGAGAGGATTCGAACCACAACTAATGTTTATATGTATTAATTAAGATATATATTTAGTACTGTCTTAAGATGGTGTCCCTAAGATTTGAAAGTTCGAACTGTTTATTGAAAGAATTAGAGGAGTTTAAAAAGCTTATTGATTACATTGGACAAAGTTAGAACCAGAATTATTGATCTAAATCATAATATTTCCATCCCTAAGCTAGATTTTTAGATACATAAATATATTATTTTCCCATATAATGAATTAAATTATTAAGTGATATGAACCCCAAAAACTGGACACACATTTAACGGAGTTAAAACCAGCTGATGAGACTCATTTTCCTTCTCTTTATTATTAATTATATTTTCAAATTCTTCAGGTGGCATATAACCAAGTGAAGAATGTAATTGGAGTGAACCCCTCAAGTTTGTAAATTAGTTAAACAAACTTTGATTTATATTAAAATATTTAACAATCTAGGATGTTATGATATTTGCCAAATAATCATTGAATCTAGTATCCAGTGGGAAGCTTTTCTCCAGACTGAGCAGAAATTTTTTTACCCTTTTTCTTCCTCTAAATTCACCTGGAGTACCATTGCTCCTTATAACTCTATGGCAGGGCACAATTAACATTGCTGGATTCTTTTTTAATGCTGAGCCAGCTGCCCTCCAGGCTTTCATATAACCGGAAAGAGTGGACAACTTCCTGTAGCTTACAGTTTTTCCGTAGGGTATGGAGAGAGCTACATTCCATATTTTTTTTTGAAATTGTGTTCCCGCCAGAAACTCGACTTTAAAATCCAGGCTTCTTATCTTACCATCCAGATACCGGTCAATTTTATTCTCAATATCTTTTGATTCTTTATTGATGAAAGAAAAACTGTCTGAATCCCTGTAATTATCCTCAATCTTCTCAATATATTTCCGGAAAGACTCTTTTTTATTCCCCAGAAATAAAACTGTTATTCCGCAAGTTCTGTCCTCCCATAGGCAATAAAGTTCACCTATTTTTGTCCTAAATTCAGTTTTATTTACATATCTTATCATTGACCATTAACTTAAAATCTGGCTATGCCGGTTAAACCGTACCTAGCTATTTAATCTAATGAAGTGTTCAATAGACCTGTCGTAGGTCCTCTCAGCCTTATTATCAAAATAGCAGCCCGGAAGCTCGCCGGATGGCCTGTGATAAGCTATGCACTCGCAACAGATACCCTTTCTTGAGCAGGATCCATAAGTACAGTTGCAGCTTTTAAAATTTCTTTCTTTATTACATTCCATTTCAATGATTCCTTTCCCTAATCTTTCCTTAATCAAGTTAAATTTTATTAAAATCCAGCTCTACTTTTCACTTATAGCATTTTAAAATTCAGCCGGCTTGCAGTAATCAGTATTCAATCCCCTTTTTAGCCTTTACACCCTTACTGAAAGCATGTTTTATCTCTTTCATTTCAGTTACCGTATCAGCAATATCTACCAATTTATAGTGAGCATTCCTGCCTGTCAGCACTATGCAGAGTTTTACAGGCTTATTTTTTATAAGGTCAACTACATCCTCCACTTTTAAAAGCCCGTAATCAATTAGATTATTTATCTCGTCTAAAATAACCATATCGTACTTACTACTATAAATCTTCTCC
>JABMRD010000167.1 GCA_013202875.1 Actinomycetota bacterium
ACCAGGGCTTCATTCTGAGCTGATCAAAGTAGTCCTTTTCTATTCTGAATACACTGTTCTCTGGATTTTCTAAAAATCCGCCTACATTTATCCTGGAAAGATCGTAATCGTAGCTATCATCTATCTTTAAATCAAACTCCAGATAAGTGTAATCCTTTAAAGTAAAACTAAACCCGTCTGAGTAGTCCTGGCTATCCAGAGTGGCCGAAAATTCAATTTTATCTTCCCCTATTTTAATTACATCATTTTCTTCTTCCCACTCGTTTAATTTATATTCAGTTATTTTTCCATCAGTTGAAATCCTGCCATCAAATTTCGAATCTTTACGGTCTGTGCTCCACTCTACAAATACCTTACTGTTCTCTTCCCATATATAGTAACCATAACTGGCGCCCGGAATATAAAAGATTCCCCTGCATCCCGCAAGTAGCGGCAAAATCAAAGCCGCTAGAAAAAGCAATATAATTATTTTTGCTTTAAGATTTATTTTTTTCATACTTTTTTAATTTTCCTTATTTTTAAATTCATCTGCCAGAAATTTTTTATTATCCTTATAAATCAAATATATCATCCATAAAGATACACCTGTGAAAATGCTTCTGAAGATATTTACGAATTTAGCAGGACCATAAAACCGGTTGATAATAGGAATAGGACCGGTCAGATAAACAAAAAACTTATGATCTATGGGAGCAAAAACAAACTTGGTCACCAGATCTCCCCAGTATATTAAGATTATAAGGAGCAGGGCAAATTGAATCCAGTGATAATATAGGAGTGCTTTTCTCCTTACAAATATGATTATAAGAAAAGGAACTGTCCACAGCATATATTGGGGATGAAAATAGCAAAGACTGACATAAGCCAGATATATGATTGCCCCATAATTTAAAAGTATATCAAAATTCTTTCTTTTGATATGCAGGAAACTAAGAATGATTATTATATATACTGCCACAAAAATAAAAATACGATCATGGATTACTAGTTCCAGTTTTGATGACAGGATATAATCAAAATGCTGGGTATTTAGAAGCGAAAATATTACACTTCTTCCAAAATAAAAATAAGAAAATAGTTCCACTGCTGCCAGGCCGGAAACTCCTACCAGAGATAATACAGCATAATCCTTTTTGGTGCGCGCCAGATAAAATATAAATAGTGGAAGAATCATTATAGGGAAAAACCTGAGAGCTATACCAAACGAAAGCACTATAATAGCCCAGTATTTTCTATTCTTTTTTGCCAGCAGCAAAGCAACAAGTGTCGCAAGTATTCCGATAATATCATGTCTGGCAAAGACATATAGTATGAATATTACGAAAGGGTTAAACATCCAGAACTTAAAAACTTTTAGTTTATTATCGGGTTCACCGTCAAAGGAAAGCCGCAGTATTAAAAACATACAGGCTATATCGAATACAAGGTAGAGTATCTTGAACAGAGCTATTGCAGTAAATACATTATAACCGCTATTAAAATTAACCCATGACGCCGTGGTATCTTTATCCAATAAAATAGGAGAGAGCTCATTTATGGCCGGTACTACTGACTTTATGATAAATAAATAGGCAGAGTGTAAAAAATTTGTCAGCATCTGCTGGAAATCTGATCCGAAATTACCGGCAAAAACCGTCTCTGCGGCTCTCTGATAAGTTGAAAGCAAATCTCTCATGTATAAAAACGGAAGAAATACTAACCTGATCAGAAATCCTATTAGGAAATATTTATAAAGACGCCTGGACAGGCTTTTATTCTCAAAAATATCTTTTGTAACAATTAAACTTCCAACTTTTTTAAAAAATGATTTCACTCTCATAAAATAAATATTCTATCTTTAAATTTTTTCAAATTGTCCCATACTATTTTCTTTCACTTTATAGAACGGCATGCTTAATATAATCATTGCTATAAGACACCATGCTACGGTAAAAATCAAATTTATAATATGGTAGCTAAATCCGACTATAATAGAAATTTTTTCACTGAAACCCAATATTATAAATGCAAGAGCAAATACTCCCTGATAGGTACCCAGGCCCGCAAGGGAATGAGTGGGCAAAACTGCTGATATTTCAGCAGCTACAGTAGCTAAAAAAATTACCCAGTATGGAAGATCATTAAACCCAAAGCCCATAGGCTTGAGTACTGCATGAATTAAAAAATAATAAGCTGTAAATTTTAAAATTCGGGCAGGTATTGTGACGAGGTATACTTTCCAGTATATTCCTCTTTTCTGAATTATTTCAATATTTTTATTGGTCTCAACTAATTTTTCATATATATATTGGATAATTCTAATTTTTCTTATTTTATCTTTTAATAAAATCCTATCAAATATTTTTATAAAAAGTCCTATAAATTTAGAAAGGTAAAACAGGAATAGCAAAAAGAAAATAAGAAGCCCTGTAGCTATTAAAATAACACTGGTGGAAGAAACCGCATATCTATTTACTCCTACAATAACTATAGAAATTACAATCATTGAAAAAACGATAACTAAATCAAAAACAAGTGCGACCATTAAGGTTGAAATACCAATCTCTATAGGAAATTTAAATTTTCTTTTAAGAACATAAATGTAGGAGAGTTCTCCTGTTCTTGCAGGCAGTACCATATTAAAGCCATTTCTTACAAGAGAGATCAAAAACATATCAACCATTCTGATTTTGCCGGGTCCGATTAAAATTTTTGCTCTATAGGCTCTAAAAAAATCAATTGAGAAAATAAGAATTAAACCAATTATAAGAGAGGGCTTATAAATACCCAAAAAAGCTTTTATAATATCATCTATATCAACCCGACTGAGAAGATAGTAAACAATAAAAATTCCAAAACCTATAACTACAACGATATTTATTACTCTGAATATTATATTTCTGGAACTGATTTTTTTATTTTCTGTATTGATTTTCTATCCCTTTGCTACTATACGTTTAACTTTCTCTGTTTAAGGTAATTAGAAGAATACCTGACAGCCTTTCTAAACCCTCCATGGCCCATATGGTAAAAAAATCTCTTTACCAGATAGACCCCTGGTTTGTTGCTTTTCTTATGTTTGTAAACGCTTATTATTTGCCCGGTATCATCTCCCCTGATTGCATTCCTTTCAGCACTAAATACAGGATCTTTGCAAAAGTCAATAATTGGCCTGCATACCTTTTCCCATTTAAAATCCCTGGCTACCTGTTGAATATTGCTAATACATTTCCTGTAAAATACTTTGTCATCTGCAAGTCTTGTTATGGCCTTTACAATATCATCAACATTCTCTTCTCCCACAGCGAATCCCAGCCCTTTTCTCTCAACCAGATCACTCAAGCTATCGCCCACAGTTGATATTATGGGAAGTCCTGTCCACAAGTAATCCAGTATTCTGGTCCTGAATGAAAACCTGGTCTCAATATGCTCCGGGTGAGTGATTATTCCTACATCTGATTCCATTAAGTAATTTTGCCTGTCTTCATACTCAACCCACCCAAAATTGAAGAATACATTTTTTTCATATATACCCAATTTTTTAGCCAGGTTTACGGTTTCATCTACCAACTGCAATTCCCTGACCTCCGGATTGGGATGCTTTACCCCCATAAAGAAAAGTTTTATATCCTTTCTCATCTCATATATCCTGGCCATTGCCTTTATAAGCGTTAAGGGGTCAAACCAGTTGTATATTCCTCCACCCCAGATAACTACAAAATCATTCTTTTCTATACCCTTGATTACCCCCTTCAATACTTCTCTGGTATGCATTGGCTTATTGGTTGGAAGACCAAATGGCACTACGCTTATCATCCGTTTTAAAGTGGGATCCTGATTGTAGGAATAAGGATTTACCCGGTTTAAAGCTGCCAGCATACCCAGCCAGAAATCTCTCTGTCTTTCTGAGGCACATATAAAGAAATCACCATAGTAAAATTGTTCATTAAAATAGTATTGTATTGATTTATAAACTTCCAGCTTTTCCTTTATGGTTCTTTTACTGTATTCAGCAAGGGTTGCCAGATTATAAGGATCATAGATATCAATAATCAGATATTTATTAGATTGTTTAATACCATTATAATGCTTGGTAAAAGTCATTCCATTGCAAAGAATAATATCGGAGCCCTCCATTATTTCTCTTAAGTTTCCATCATTCTTGAACTGTATTATTCTGAAACTCTGTTCTGGAAATTCTACTTTATTTGGAATCGCCAGTGTTACATTCATATGTTCAGAGAGCACTTTGGCAAAGTTCCAGACTCTAATAGCCGGTCCTGCCATTTCTTTAGACACCACCTCATTTGAAATTATAAGTAAATTTCTCTCTAGTTCCTTTTCAAAAATTTTATAAATCCCCAGTGACTTTAGTATATCTATCTGTTTTCTCTGATAATCAGGACTGGACGAAACAGCAAGAAATTGGCCCTTAAAGTAACTAAACAGAGCTTTATCATCCCTCTTTCTCTTACTTTGAATCTCTTCTCTCTTTTTAATCAACTGCGGCAGATTATCAAAAAAATCCTTTACCGCCATTAGAGAGCTAAGGGGCTCTTTTGACAGTTCAGGACTCGCGGTATCTATTTTTTCCGGTTCCGGCCGGCTCAAGTCATAATATTTTTTATAGTCAAATTTAAGATCCACAAATATCCGGTTAAAGATAACGGAAAGGGTACCGGAAAATGCTCTGGCCAGGTTACTATCATCATAATTTTTAAAAACTGAATAAAGGGAATTTCTTTCTTTAAGAAATCTCAGTTTATCTTCACCAAATTCTTTTGAGGTGCCGTGATGGTGGTGATAGACAATAGATTTTGGAGCAAATATCACTTTATATCCTAATACCCAGAGCCTCCAGCCAAAATCAACATCTTCATAATAGGCAAAAAAATCTTCATCAAATCCCCCGGTCTCTAAAAACACCCTGCGATCTACCATCATAGCCCCACCATTTACAAAAGGAAGATAACTATAAAGGTGGTATTTATCCTTATCTGCCGGGACACCATAGTCAACCTGGAATCCTTTACCCTCAAAATTTATCATTCCGCCTACAAAATCAAGTTTTTTACCATCTATTGAGAGCACTTTGGAACCCGAGGCGACTACTTCTTTATCCCTGTAAATAGGCTTTAGAAGCTCAATCAGCCAGTTTTTATCTACTTTTGTGTCATTATTCAAAAAAGCTATATATTCACCTTTAGCAGCTTTTGCCGCTTGATTGTTTGCAAAAGCAAAACCCATATTTTTATTATTTTGAATCACTCTGGTTTCAGGATAATTTGAATTAATAAACCCCACAGAGCCGTCACTTGAGCCATTATCAACTACTATTACCTCTATTTTATCCGGAGGATAGTTCAAAATTTTTATACTCTCCAGGCATTCTCCAAGATAGCCCTTACCATTTAAGTTTACAACTGAAATTGATACTTGGGGATAAGTAAGAATATCTTTCATAAAAATAAATCTCCTAAAATTAATTAACCAAAATATTAGATAGATTAGGATAAATTATAACAAACAATCTGCTTTACTCAAACATCTATTATTAAGTTCTCACCAACAACCCGGTGCAATTTTTACTAAAAATCATATTCTTTAATAACTTTATAGACATTATCCGCTATTAACCTAAACCCTTCTTCATCTGGATGAATACCATCACCCTGCAGGTAATCATTTGTTTTATCATTCGCTTCAAAAATACTCCACAAATCTATAAAATCAATATGGTTATTTACTGATATTTTTCTTACCTCATCATTATAATTTTTATAGATTTCTATTTGCTCTTCCGCTCCTATATTATTTTCCGCAGAAGATAAAACAAGAACAAGATTCATCCCCATTAAAATTATTTTAATATCAGCCGACTTTATCTTGTCCACAATTAAGCTATAGTATTTACTAAAAGTTTCGAGATCAACATTGAGAACCGGGGGGTTTTCTTTATCTCCATCATATACAGGCTCTTCAGCTCCATTTTCATTTTCATATTCATTTTTTTCTTGAATTCTGCCATCATTTAATCCAAAATTAATTACAACCAGATGTGGATTATAACCTATAACATCATTCTCCACCCGGTTATAGGCATCCAGTATTGTGTTCCCGCCAATAC
>JABMRD010000011.1 GCA_013202875.1 Actinomycetota bacterium
GAGTGCGAGGTGCGGAAGTACGAAGTTTTATATCAGGCGAGTACACATCGCCCATGATAACGATTTCGGAAACTGTACCCCGCAAGAGGTCGAGGAAAATCTGATGAAGGGCAACTATGATAACTATGACTACTTCAAGGGCTACAGTCAGGTTAAGTGTTCAAACTGTGAAGATGTAATAATCGATCTCGGTTAAAAAACTAGGAGTCGGTTGGTATCAAACTGACCGGCTCTACTATTCTTAAAAGCTACTAAAAATTTTAATTTTTAGTAGCTAATTATATATATTTATTTATAATATTATTAATACGCAGACAAAGAGAACCTATATACTTTTTATGAGACACAACAAGATGTCGTATATTGAATAAAAAATATTGTAAGAGGTAAGATGAGCAACAAACAAGAAGATGAAATATTTTGTCCTGAATGCGGAAAACCAATTAGGAAAAATGCTGTTATTTGCCCCTATTGCGGCATACAAGTTAAAGAGCTTAAAACAACAACATTTAATACTCCAGTTAAAAGTAAGGCAGTGGCTGTAGTTCTGGCAATCTTTTTTTCTCATTTTTCTTTTTTATATACTTATGGTAGAAATGAGATTAAATTTTGGGTTTATTCAATAATCACAGGTATATTATTTGTTTTAAGATTTGCTAATGATTTATAGAAACTAAGTTATCAATAGCTGTAAAAAGTATTTAACATTCTTCAATAATAAGATATGTAGGACTAAATATGAAAAGCAATTTATTTCTAATTATAGTTTTAACTTTATCCTTCCTTATTTTTATTACGTCATGCTTAGTAAGTTGTTCCCCAGCAACTTCAAATGAAAATACCGCTACTGAAACAACTACTACTGAAGATAATACAACTGAAACTGAAACCACCGAAATTGAAACTGTTTTTAATATATCTATTGCAAATGGTTCAAGTGCTGCTGGACTTGCAAAAAAAACAGCTGAATTATTTGAAACAATAAAATATCCCAGTGGAATAGATAAATACAATATAACCCATATTACTAATGCTGATAACTATAATTATGAAAATACTAAAATTATTTGTAAATCCGGGGATACACTGCTGGCACAAGCTGCTGAAGATATAAAAACTATATTAGAAGCTGGAATTATAACAACTTCAAATGAAGTATCCGAAGATACTGATATTGCTATTATAATTGGAAAAGATTACTCCCTTCCCACCGATGTGGAAATAACAAAAGATGATAAAAAAGATAATCCCGAAATTAATTATGAAATAATTCGTACTTTAAATGTTAGGGTTGATGGTGCTGTTACATATTATGTTTTAATCGATCCTATAGATCTTTCAAATGATTCTTTTAAAGAGGACATAAAAGAAATAATTAAAAAAATAGTAGAAGAAAAAGGCAGAAAAATAGATATCGAAATATTTGATAAAAGAGATTCTCTTGAAAATGGTTATAAAGACGAAAATTTTGTGGAAGAAATAGGTGATCTTGAAGAATGGGACAATTGGTTTACAGATGAAATTATAAAAGATTTAGCAATACACTCCATAGCTAGTTTTATTGGAGAAAATGATTGTGGTCCATACTTTAACACATTATTTTTCTTTATATATTCAGATTCAGTTGATTCAGAAAATATAGTAACGTCTAAATACGCAGACATTATAGAATATAATCCATATGTGGAAAAACAAGTTACAAATTCTGAAGATGAAAAAGAACAAGAGGATTCTTCTAGTTTACTAGAGCAAATAAAAATTTCAGGTGAAGCACAAGATATATATAATGATGAGTTAAAGATGGTGGTCTGGGTAAAAAATGAAAGTAACAAAACATTTTCTGGTTATATCATGATTGAATTTTATGACCACAAAAACAAAATAATATGGCAAGACTGGAGCAGTTACACCTGGGATTTTAAAACTGTAGTTCCTCCCGGACAGAGTAAGTATTGTATTATGTGGATACCTTTAGAAAAAGGTTATCCAGTAGGGATAAAATCTAGAGTAAAAGATTATAATTTTTATTAACAACGATAGTAATTGTATTAATTCAATAGTCTGGATAACCGCCTTTTAAGATGTAAAGAGTAGATACGACTACATCATAATCGACACAGCCCCGTCCATGTCTATACTGAATATAAATGCACTTATAGCCTCTCAGCTGGTTATAATCGCCCTTGAACCTGAATACTTGGCACTTACGGGCCTAAGGGATTTTTTAAGTACGATAAAACTTTTAGATGATAGGTTTATATAAATTTGAGTGAGAGTGAATAGGAATATTTATGAAAGCTAAAATAATTTGCTATTCAATACCTCTATTAATCTTACCAATAATTATATTTTTTCTTTCTTTCTCCTGCACCCCACCAGGTCCGGGTGATCTAACTATAGAAGAACCGGCTCAAGAAACCGCAGAGGAGTTTACTGTTGAAGAGCCTGAAGAGGACCCGGCCGAAGAAGTTGTAGCAGATGAACCAGGAGAAGAACCATCAGAAGATGAGCAAAGTTTTGATAATCTTGAGTTTAAATGTATAAGAGTTGTAGATGGAGATACTATTGAAATTGAAGATAGCAATGGTAAAAAGTACAAAGTCAGATATATAGGAATTAACACTCCAGAAACTGGTGATGAGTACGGAGACACCGCAACAGAAGTAAATAACGATCTTGTACTTGGAAAAATAGTTACTCTAGAAAAAGATGTTTCAGATACTGATAAATATGGAAGAATTTTGGCATATGTTTATGTAGGTGATTTATTTGTAAATGCATATCTAGTTGAAAATGGATATGCCCAGGTAGCAACCTATCCCCCAGATGTTAAATATGCTGATTATTTTATAGAACTTCAACAAAAAGCAGTAGAAGAAGGTAATGGGTTCTGGGCCGAAGCCGAAGAAGAAACTTTTCCAGTAGAAGAAGAAACAGCAGAAGAAAATCCTATTGAAGCACCTAATATAGAGTATGAAGAAATAGGAATGCAAGGACTTTTTGTTTTTATATATACAGAAGCAACAAAGCGTGCTGAACTTCAGCAAATAGTAGATATTTATAAAAATGATAAATTTAAAAGTAAAAGAATTTTTGAATTAGACTTTTTTAATAACAGAGAAAAAGCTCTTGATGCAAAAACTAATTTTGGAATGATGTTACCTGATGCAACATATAACTATAATGCTAATATTGGACTGGATGAATTGATCTTATATCAAGATGATTAATATAAAATAAATTTATAATCCGAATCATAAAAACTTTAATGAACAATATATATGGCATATCAAAACTGGAAGCAAATGTTTTGCTGGTTGTATGGGATAGGGGTAAAGTTACAAACAGGGAAGTATATGAGGTATTTTTAAAAGAAGAAATTAAAAACAAAGAGTCTGGTTTCACTCTCTATACTACTACCATGTCCACTATGAACCAGCTTGCGGAAAAGAAGATTTTAAAAATAAATAGAACCCATAAAACCTACACCTATACTTCAGAAATACATAGAAAAGAACTTGCCAAATCTATAATAAGTTCAGTGGCAGAAAAATTATTATAATATACTGGCCCTAAAAGCAGATTTGGTATATATAAATGTTCCTCCGCCCCTTTTAAACGCCTTAGAATGGATTCTGTAGCCTCATTTTTTACTACTCTAATCATTTCCCGGCCAAAAGCACGGAAAAAAAGAATTTTCCTTTGCACCTGTCTTTCCTTTTTGCTATATTTAAAATTGCCCTTAGATCAGGAGGCAACTTTCATAAACAACTGAAATTTACAAACGAAAGAATGTAGAAAGTAAGTTAAAGCTCTGGAAAATCCCTTAGAAAAGTTCTAAGGCAGGGCCCTGAAGAGGTTGAGTAACCTAAAGTGTGAGCTAAGGCAAAAGATAACTTGGGGTTTCTTTTTTTATCCAGTTCCTCTGGCTAATTTTTACCCTACCAACTGTATGTCAGAGTAAAAACCTTGTAAAATAAACCACCTCACCAAAGTTTTTAGGGTATATAATGTATACCCAGCTTATTTTCTCCGCTTTTATGGCCATTCTGGAGGTTTATTTAGCTTATTTTAGAACTTTAATTGTCCCCTGTTGCGTCATATAAAAAAGTATCTGAAAGCATTCTTTATTTTTTTATTTATTATGTTATGATATTAAAATGTTTTACTATGATGGAAAAAGGCCTATAGATGGAAAAAGGCTTATATAAAGAATAAAAGAAGGTGAAATGGCAAAATACCAAGAACTGGCAGACTCCATCATCAAAGGGGATAATGTAAAAAGCAAGGAAATTGCCCAAAAACTGGTTGATGAGGGAGTA
>JABMRD010000001.1 GCA_013202875.1 Actinomycetota bacterium
ACCTTCTTCTATGGATACTTTTGGCTGCCAGCCCAGCACTTTTTTAGCCATCTCATAAGAAAGCTGGCTTCTTTTTTGCTCCCCCTCCCTGGCAGGACCATAAACTTCTTCAATGCTATCTTTTCCTGATACTTCTTTTAGAATATTAAACAGCTCTACTACAGTAGTCTCTTTTCCGGTTCCTACATTCAGAGGGCCGGTAAAATCACTTTCAATAACTTTAAGATTTATATCCACAACATCCCCCACATACACATAATCTCTGGTCTGAAGCCCATCTCCATTAATAGTAGGGTTCTTGCCTTCCAGTATTTTACTGGAAAATATGGCCACTACTCCTGCTTCTCCATAGGAATCCTGTCTGGGACCATATATATTGGCGTATCTCAGTGATATATATTTTAGGCTGTAACTCCTATAAAAATAGTATAGATAGTTTTCTGTAGCAAGCTTTGCAACACCATATGGTGATATGGGGCTGGTTGGATGCTTCTCATCTGCCGGGAAATATTTTTGCTCTCCGTATACCGTACCTCCGCTTGATGCAAATATTATTTTATCCACATTATATCTGCGGCATGCACCAATTACATTGAGCCCTCCCATTATATTTATATCCGCATCCAATAGAGGGTCCTCAACTGATATCCTTACACTCAACTGAGCCGCATTGTGTATTACAATATCCGGTTTTTCTTCTTTGAATATACTGTATAATTTTTTATCTCTTATATCACATTTGTAGAATTTAGCCTCCTTTGGTAAATTTTCCTTCTTTCCATTGGAAAGATCATCTACGATTATTACCTCATATCCTTTCTCCAGCAGCTCATCTGCTACATTTGAGCCGATAAAGCCTGCTCCACCGGTTACAAGTACTTTCAAATTAACCACCTTTATAACGTTTTTGTTACCGCGAGAATATTACTTTCCCATTATCGACAGCATTTTTTACAAAGAAATTATTTTCAGAAATTTTTTTTTGAATTTCTTTTTCCTTATATGGGAAGACATCAATAGAAATTGGTGCGTCGTCAATAAAATAATAAGGGATCCTATCCCTGATTTTTTGTGGAATCTTTGCCTTGTCGTCAATTATTATTAGAATGTCCGCATCACTGTAGGGAGTATAGTTTTCCCGGGTTAGTGAGCCAAAAAGTATTACTTTTAGAATTTCTCTTCTTTTTTTTACTAAATCATTAATACTGTCTTCTAATTTATTTATAACTTCATCTCTATTTAGAGATAATATTTTCACAGAATTCAATAATTTTTTCTGCATTTTCTATACTTTCCTCAGCATCCTTTCTAGAATAATATTCATAAGGAGAGCCAATATCAAATCCATTGGGATATCTTGCCAGAATATAATTTTTATCCAGTTGTTTGGCTAAATTTATAAGTTTATTATCAACTTTAATCAATTTTGATAACTCTACCAATAAATAATTTACCGAATGACCCCATGCATCTTTATTTAATTTCATAAAAACACTTTTTATCGCTTTTTCAGCTGCCTGTTGGGCCGAAAAACAGGACCATTCATAGTCTTTACTTTCAAGTGCATTTCTGGAATGGCTGATATCCTTCTTAGCCTGGTTAAACCAGTCTTTGTATCTTGACGGCATAATAAATCCTTTTAAAAATTTTATTACCTGTATTATATATTTTTTATTCGGTTATTAAAAATTGATTGGAAAACTTATTATAATCTATAGGCCACTCTTCATCTACAGCTACTCCTCATCTATGTATTCTTTATCCCTGATAGCCGGAACGGATAGGTCCACATTGCCATATATTTTAATTCTTATACCTTCTATATAAAAAATAACTCCCTCTATTTCAGGAATTTCCGTTAGTGTATTTACGATTGAGTAAATTACATATTCATACAGAATTCTGGTGTCCAGACTTTTTTCCTGGAATTCCTGAGAAAGATCGATTTCGGTGATATTCTCATAAGTCTTTACATTGAGCAGCTTTGTTCCAGCCGGTATCAACGGAAAGTGATATGATCGGGTAGGACCTTTAAGCAGTTCCTTAACAGCATTTTCCACTGCAATATCCGGACTGCCTGCAATTATGGTTCTCTTTTCAGAAACTAACTTCTTCTCTTCCCCAAGACCGGCAAAATAAAAATTAACTTCCAATCTGGAATGGTAAACTTCTCCGTCTTTTACACCATTTTTCCAATTTATAAAATAATTCTTTATTTTCTGCCATAAGGATGGGCCGCTCCCGGCTTGATCACTGTCTATACTTTCTTCAGTAGTAGTTTTACCAGTATCTATGCTCTCTATTTCGTTCTCACCAGAATCTCCTCCGGTAACGGACTCCTCAACACTACTGCTGCTTAACTGCCCTGTGTCTGCCTCTGGTAAATCTGATACCATTAATTCACTTTCGTTGTCATTAAAAAGAAAAGAAAATTTATTTTTTACAAAATCAGGATTATCAATACTGTAAAAGATAATACACCCGGCTGCCGCAAGAAGAACTATAATAAAAGTAAATCTTGCAATTGGACTCGGCCTTTTTTTTCTTTTTTTAGTTTGTTTGTTCCTGATATCCATAAAAATAATATAAATCATATAATTGTTTGCAGCATACAGGTAAAATAAAACAATTATTACTCAGAAGCAATATTACTAAAATAATGGCCATTCATCAATTGCTATAGCCGACAAATCAGTTGCACTTCAAAAACTTGAAATTCAATCTCATGTTCACACTTCAGGCAGTGCACCATATTTGTCTTAAAATCCTTTAAATATGCTGAATGGATGTGCCCCAATCCTGGTACATAAAATAATAATTGATAAAAAAAGAAATTCTTTTAAAATATAAAAAATAATATTAAATACTGCATGGTGATTATAGGGAGGATTATGAAATTTTTAAAACACTGGAAATATTTATTGATTTTAATAGTTATAGCTTTGATAGCAGTAAGTATCGTATTAATCATTAAGAATAAAGGAACAGGTAAAGAAAAAGATATCGTGGAAACATTGGCAGAAGAATATAATGATACCATGGACAAAGAAGTTAAGGAACAGGAAGGAAGTTGCTTAAAAGAATCTGGTTATTATGTTAGCTCATCAGACCTATTTCAAAATTATTTTTTTAAATGTCCTGATGGATGGGTTCTTTTAGAAAAAGATAATGGAAGCAGGGTCCTTATAAAAAATGATAATAACTCAGACGGTAATTCTTTGGAAAGTGTTTTTTTTATTGTAGAGAGACTATCTAATCCCAGGACCGGCCTTAGCCCTGAAGATATTATTAATAATTATATGGATATAGCCAATGATCCCGGGATGGAAGTAGAAATATTGGAGGAAGAATCTTTTTATATAGAAGATAACCGGAAAATGGAAATCGCTGGTTATAAATATAACAGTGCACTGAGTCCATATACGAAAGAAATTGATCTGATCAGCTATATCCAAAATGGTAATTATATATATTTGATTAAATATATGGGAAGCAATATTGAAGAAAATAAGGCAAAGGAGACTTTCAAAAATATAATTTCTACATTTTCATTTAATGATAAATTAAAAGCAGTTAAAAAAGCTGATAAGAATACTTCCATAAATATATTAATTCTTGGTCTGGATAGTGGTATGGGTAGAGATTGGAGCAGTAATAATGCAAGGTCGGATATTAATATAATTTTACATATAAATCTTGAAACCTGTAAGGGTACCATGGTCACTATTCCAAGAGACCTCTGGGTGAGCATTCCGGGCCATAATGATGGCAAGATTAATGGAGCTTATACTATGGGAGGAATTGAACTAGCGATTCAGACCTTTGAAGATTTTACAGGATTGGATATAGATAATTATATAATCACCGATTTTGACGGCTTTATACCTCTTATTGACTTCCTGGGCGGTGTAACTGTAGAGATTAATGAGAATCTTGCTGATAGTTTTTCAGGCTGTTATCTGAATAAAGGAGTGCACCTTTTAAATGGGGAACAGGCCCTGGCTTTGTGCAGAAACAGACATAGAAGTGGAGATGGCACTACCCAGAGTGGTGCATGGGCAAGAGAAAAAGAATCAGCCAAAGTCATCCTTGGTTTAATCGAACAAAAAAGTACCCTTGAGAAAATCATTATGTTACCAGCATTTATAAATTATCTGGTAAAATATACCTGGACAGATCTTAGTTTTGGAGATATTTTAAAAATACTTCCTGTTGTAGGAAAACTTGATTCCATCAATGTAAGTATAAAGGGAGTACCTTCGTATAGTAAAATGATTGGAAAAGCCAGTGCCGTGGTTCATTATGAGGAAGAAACAGCTCAACTGTTTGAAGAAATAAAAAATCAATAACAAAATTACCATTTAATTAATACTTTAAATCAGGCGATTCCTGTACTTTATTTCTATTTATTTATCACAGAATAATAGATGCTTTCTTTTTAAATAAGCAGGAGAGCTAAATAATTTTAATATTATTATTTAACTCTGTATATCTTTACAAGGCTTGCCTCCGGCTGGCAGTAAAATCTGAACTGTGAATATCTGCCCTCTCCAAGACCTCTGGTCACATAAAGAACAAATTTTTTAAAATAAAAAAGGCCCGACGCAAATCTTGTCTTTATCTTACACCCTGAAACTACTGCTCCAACCAGTGGAAGTCTTACCTGGCCTCCATGAGTATGCCCGCCAAATATAATGTCAACTTCTTTATGGGCCAGATTAATTATTGAATCAGTATCAGGTGTATGCATAAGCACTATGCGTAATTTCCCTCTGTTATTTATTTTATGTATTTTCTCTTCTTTTAATCTAAAAATATTCTTATATATATTTTTATAATCAGATTTTTTTAGCAGTTTTAACCTGTCTGCGTGATCAATATGGGAAAACGCCTTGCCTATATCAATCTTATTGATTATAGGATCATCAAGTCCGATAATCTCAATATCACCTATGTCGTAACTTCCTATATCGATCCTTCTGCTTTCATTTCTTAAAACTTCAATACCGATGTCTTTTAATCTTTTTGCCATATGGGTAACATCATTTTCTTTTTTATATCTTCTTTTTCTTTTAAACATATTTCTTATAAACTCGGCTAAAGCTTTATTATAGTGATCATGTACTCCAAAAACAGCATATTTTCCGTATTTTGCCTTAAGCGGCGAAAGCATACTGATCAAATATTCGATATTTTTATCATCTTCTGTTAAATCACCGGTAATAAAGATAAAATCCACATTTAATTTACTCAGGCTTCTTACAAATTTAAATAATTTTTTTCCCTTAGAATTTTTCCGCAGATGGAAATCAGAAAGGTGCAGGAATGTTAGGATTGGTTTATCTGATTTATTCTTACCGGCTTTAAATTTCAGATTATCTTTTATGAAAATATCCGCCTCTGACAATTTAAAATTAGCCGGCTCATACTTGAATGCATACAGGTATAACACCGCAAGTACAGCCACAATTGCCATGCACATATAAATGATCCATTGCATATACGGTCTTTCCTCTTTCCATAAAACAATGTAAGTTTAAAATCTTTAAGATAATATCACAAATTTTCTATAATTTAATCCTTAAATCATATACCGGCTCAATGAATAATTGACATTATAAATTATACATATTAATATTATTAATATACATATTATTAATATACTTGTTGATATAATGAGAAACGGGGTGTGCTAAATGGATAAGGAAAGAACATCCATACTTTTAGAAAAAAACATCATGCTAAAACTCAAAAACATGGCTAAATTTTCCAATAAATCTATTTCTTTTTTAATAAGAGAAGCAGTTACTGAATATGTGGCTAAAAAAGTTCCCAGGAAGGAAATTGGTTTAATTGGTATTGTCAATAGCGGCGATCCTCATTTTGCTGAGAATGATGAAGAATACTTGAAGAAAAATTTTGGAAAGGACTGAAATGCAAATTATTTTAGATACCAGTGCAGTTATTGGTCTGATGGATAAGAAATATAAAAAGCATGAATACCTAAAAAGAATATTCACAGAAAAAGAGAATGTATATATTCTACCTTCTACTACTATTGGTGAGATATGTTATATGTTAAATAGTAGATTCGGAAGTAAAATAGAACTTATTTTTCTAGAGGAAATTATAAAGACAAGTTTTCAATTGGAACTCTTAAAAGACTTAGATATTATAAGAATAATAGAAATATTAAAAAAGTACGATACTCTTAATATTGGTTATGTAGACGCTTCAATTGTAGCTATAGCTGAGCGGCTTAAGATTAACAAAATACTTACCCTGGATAGAAAGCATTTTGAAGTGGCTGCACCCAGAGGATTTGACTGTTTTGACATATTAATATGAAAATTTTCTAAAGTTCCAGATGATTTTTGATTAAGATATAATTACAGCAATAAGGCAAATGCCTTGACTCTTTGAAGTATTCTGTTTTGTTAAAAAAAATAATTATAAAATATGCACATACTGATATAGGAAAAAGGTAAAAATGGTTCTACTTATCGGAGCAACAGGTTTCCTGGGGCCGCCAGTTCTAAAAAAACTGCTGGAAAATAATTATGATGTCGATTGTCTGGTAAGAGCAGACAGCGAGAGGTCCAAGCTTTTAGACACTGCAAGGTCAGCAGGTAAAAAGATTAAATTCAATACAGGAACACTGCAGAGCGGGGATTCTATAATTTCAGCCATCAAAGAAGCAAAAAGCGCAGTCTATATGATTGACCTTAAATATACCCATCTTCTGGAAACCTTCCTGAGCACAGTCAAGCGCACCGGACTTAAAAGAGTTGTTTTTATAAGCTCCACTACTATTTTAATCCCCCTTGAAAGTATGATTAAGAAGAAAAAAATAGATTCTGAAAGCCTGATAAAAAATTCCGGTCTGGACTATACAATCCTCCGGCCTTCTATGATATATGGCTCAAAAAATGATATTAATTTTTCAAAAATGATCCGGTTTATAAAAAGGAAAGGTTTTTTTATAACTTTCGGAAGCGGTAATAATCTAATCCAGCCCATACATATTGAAGATGTAGCCAGCTCTATTGCTGATGTCTTAGATAGCAAAAAAACTTACCAAAAAACCTACAATATAGCCGGTAAAAATCCTTTAAAATATAACGAAATGCTTGATATTGTAAGAAACAAATTAAAAAAGAAATTTAAAGTAATAAAAATCCCAATTAAACTCGGCATACTCTTAATCTCAATATATTCTAAAATTTCTAAAAATCCTTCTCTGGTTCCCGGCCAGATAGAGAGAATGGTAATCAATAAATCATATCCATATGATAAAGCCAGAGCAGATTTCAACTTCTCTCCTGCAAGCTTTGAAGATGGTATAGAAAAATTAATAAAGGAATTAGAAGTCCAGGATTAAAAATATAAACAATCAGATAACTGCTGCTTTAAAAAAAATAAATGAATCACCAAAAAATATTTGGATCAGTTTGCACCCTTACCGGTAAGTATTGCTTTTACTGTAACTAAAAAAATCTTTATATCCAATAGTATTGAAGCATCCTTAATATATAACTCATCATACATAACCTTATTGGGAATTGAAAGCTGGTCCCTTCCACTAATTTGAGCAAGCCCGCTTACCCCTGGCCGGACCTTATCCAAACCTTTTTCTTTCCGTAATTTTATCAGCAGTTTCTGATTATATAATGCAGGTCTGGGACCTACAAAACTCATATCGCCCTTCAATATATTTATAAGTTGAGGAATTTCATCTATGCTCGATCTCCTGAGTATTGTTCCAATCCTTGTGTTCAAATTGCTCTGGTTTTTTAGTTCATCCGTGGGAATATCAGGGGTGCCTTTCTTCATGGTTCTGAATTTATATATGGTAAAATACCGGCTATTTACACCAATCCTTTTCTGCTTAAATATTACGCTTCCCGGGGAATCAATTTTTACCAGTATTGGTATGATAATCCAGAAAGGGATAAATAATATTATTGAAATAATTGAGAATAATATATCAAAAATTCTTTTTGTAACTCTATAAATCATAAACCAAAAACCCTCCGGCCTCTATATCCGCAGCTTGGAGGACCACATTTTTTTCTCATTAAAATTAGGAACAATCTTTTTTAGATCTTTAAATAGGTTTTTATAGTCATAAAGCTGGATCTCTTTTTCAATATTAAACAATAAGTTTTGTATCTCTTCCACGTTTCCCTTGCTTTTATTCCTGGCTACAAATATCGAAGGAAAACCTGTCGGCATAAGTTTCTCATCACTATTTTTTAGTTCTTCGGCAAATTTCTCTCCCCGTCTTACCCCGGAAAAAGTAATTTTAATATCTTTTTCAGGCTCTAATCCATAAAGTCTAATCATATTTTTAGCCAGATCTAAGATGTTTATAGGTTCTCCCATATCAAGAACATATATTTCGCTACCATTGCCCATGACACATGCCTGTATTACCAGCTGTGAGGCTTCGGTAATGGTCATAAAGAATCTTGTCATTTTTGGGTGAGTGACAACTACAGGTCCGCCATTCTCTATCTGATTTTGAAATATAGGTACAACGCTACCCTGGCTCCCAAGCACATTTCCAAATCTTACAATTATAAAAACCGTATCCTTAATTTTTGAAAGTGTCTGCAGATATTTTTCAGAAAGCAATTTTGATATACCCATTACATTGCTGGGATTAACCGCCTTATCCGTAGAGAGCATTACAAACTTTTTAACTCCGCTGGAGATAGACAATTTTGCCATTGCTTTTGTACCCAGAAAGTTATTCTGCAGTGCGGCTTCCGGGTTTAACTGCATAAGCGGAACATGTTTATATGCTGCCGCATGAAATACAATTTCCGGTTTATATTTTTTGAATACACCTTTGATACTGGAAATGTCCCTGATATCCGTAACAATAGGTATGGCATTGGAATAATTAAGTTTTGTGGTAAGTTCCTGTTCTATCAGGAATACATTATTCTCAGAATGATCAACAAGAATCAGATTTGATGGTTTAAACCTTATCACCTGCCTGCAGAGTTCGGAACCAATAGATCCTCCTGCACCAGTTATAAGGATTGATTTGCCTTCAAGCTGACTTAAAAGCTGGCTGTAATTAAGATTTACGGGCTTTCTTCCTAAAATGTCTTCTATCTGGATATCTCTTACCTGATATAGATGAGCTCTTCCATCTATTATCTCATACAGGCTGGGAAGAGTTTTACAAAATATCCCTTCTTCTTTCGCTTTAAAAGTGATATTCTTCCTAACCTCACCGCTGGCTGATGGTATTGCGATTATTATTTCATCAATAGCCAGTTTTTTAATAAATTTCTTAACCTCATCAGTTTTTCCAAAAACTTTTATCCCATGAATTTGATGTCCGATTTTCGCCTTATCGTCATCTAAAAATCCTACAGGAACATATTCGCTATCCCTCTGCCTTATCATCTCTCTTACTATCATCTCACCTGCATCACCGGCACCAACAATCAAGGTTCTCTTCCTGCGTGTATAAATGCTTCCAAATTTCATCTCGTTAAACATTCTGACTGAGAACCTTGAACCCACAATTAGTAATAAAGTAAGGAGAAAATCTATTATAAGTATGCTCTTTGGAAAATACGGTGCTTCAATTACATAAAAGATAATCACCATAAAGGCAGAACTTAAAGCCAGCGACTCCACAATGGTAAGAAAGTCTCTAAAACTGGCATATTTCCAGATTTTTCTGTAGATACCAAATAGAATGAAACTTAAAAGCTTAACTGCAATTATTATTAAAGTGTACCATATGAAGTAAGTAGTATACTGCAGAGGAAGACCCTCCAATACTCTTATCCCCAGCTGTCCCCTTAAATAAAAAGATATAGTAAATGATGAAAAGAATATGACTATATCAAATATTATCTGGATTATATTACTTTTAATTTTTAGTAAATTCATTTCAATATTTCAATTTTTTACGAGCTATAATTTACTGTATATTTTCTAAATAATCTTTACCGACTATTATGGCTACATCTGCATCTTTGCCATATATTTCTTTAAAAATACTTGATGACAGTTCTTTCATCTCATAACTCGAAAAGATTATCGCCAGCTGGTCCGCTTTTTCTTTATTTTCCTTACTATAGTATATTACAGTTTTTTCATAATTATAACTATCCGCATTGGAAAGGCCCAGTATCTTAAATCCGTAGACTTTTAAGTAATCTTTAAACTTTACCGCAGATCCGCTTATGCCGTTGCCATTAGAAATTATAATATAGGTTCGCCTGGTTATACTCTTATCTATAACCCGGCCAACATCTACATTTACCTCCAGGGGTATTACTCCTTTTTCAGAAAACCACGCAACTCTTTCATGTACCATATCATATTGTAATATATATCTCCCCGGTTCATCAGGTGCTTTAATTTTAATATCTACAATTACTTCCTCATTATAAGAGACATCTTCCGGAAGCAATCCTCTATTTCCATCCCAGATGATCATCTCCCCCGTATCCCTGTTTATCCAATGAGTTCCTAAACTTACTCTATGCCTATCCACTTTACATTCCCATAACAAAAAGCCGCCATTTCTCACTTTAACCTGCGCGTTAAATTCCTGTCCCTTATCTACATAAGTCGGAGTAGTGCCTCCGTCATTATATCGAGCAGCATAAGATATATCTACAGTTATAAACTTCTCCATAGGCGGTACTCCCTGAAAGGAAAACCATGTTATACCTTCATGCACCAGATCTATTTGTAGAATATATTCACCAGGTTTTGAGGGAGATATTATAGTAAAATCAAATACTACTTCACTATCTGCATTAACTCCATCTTCAGGTATAATACTTCTCTTACCATCAAAAACTACCATTTCTTTGCTATTAAAATCTATCCAGTGATAGCCAAGATATACTGGATTATCACCATTTCTATTCCAGGTCAAAGCTCCGGTATTTTTCACCTTAATTTTAAATCTATATTCTGTATCCTGAATCATTGAATCCACTATTTTATCAATCTCAACATACTCTGCATTGTACTTGCTTGCAGGCTCACCACTAATTATACGTTCCCACATAGCTCTTGCTTCTTCAATGTCCGGAATCTGAACACTAATAGTCCCATTTTCTATCCAATCTGAATGAGAAGGGATAATAGCCGTCTCAAAATTCTCGGAATTAAAAGATAGGGCCGCCTTTGAATATTTAAGAATAGTTAAAATATCCAGGTCCGTTTTTGTATTTTCTACCAGAATATTAAAATAATATGGAACACTGGACAAGTATCTTACATTTAATTTCTGTATCAGGAGTTCTCTAAATAACTTCTGCTGACGCTGGATTCTGCCAATATCTCCAAGCTCTGTAGCCCTGCTTCTGGTATATGATAATGCCTGTTCTCCTGTAAGGTGGTGACTGCCAGCCGAGAAATTAGCACCACTCTTGGGATCAACAAGAGGCCTGTCAATGGTAATATCTACCCCTCCCAGAGCATCAATTAACTGTACAAAACCTTCAAAATCAAGAGTCACATAATGGTTTATTTCCGCATCCAGAAAAGAACTAACTGTTTTTATCATAAGCTCTTCCCCGCCATAGGCATAGGCAGCATTTATTTTATCCGCTCCATGCCCCGGTATTTCCACCAGGGTATCCCTGGGAATGGAAAGAAGACTGCCGGTTCCTTCTTCGGGATCTAAATAAAAAAGCATTATGGTATCAGCCCTGCCATAATCATTTTCAGCATCCCTGCTGTCCCGGCCCAGTACAAGTATGGTAATCGGTTCCCGGGGAGCTTCTATTGGGGTGAGTATATTCTCTACTTTCGAAGTAGTGATTGAATTTATGGTCCTGTTTACTGAATTAATATAAAGAAAGATGCCGCCCGCTCCTGCGCCTCCGATAAAAATTACTGAAGATAAAACTATTATTATTATCCTTATATATAAAGGTAATTTTTTAAATCCTCTTTTATCCTTATTTTTTTTAATCCCATTTTCCGCTTTACTTTTATTCTTTTTCATCCATATAACTTTCAACATTAAATTTTATAATAAATCAGTATTTAAAATTCCCGACCT
>JABMRD010000168.1 GCA_013202875.1 Actinomycetota bacterium
AGAATACCGACCAAAAGTAGTAGACAGGTTAAAATTAAAAGAATACATAGCCAAAGACCGGTAGTATTTGTATTACCGGTAAAATGAGTTTTAAAAAACTCATTTTTAAGTTTATCCGGAAAACTTTTTTTACTAGTATTCATAATAATTATTGAAAATTTGTTTAGGGAAAAATAATATCATAGATATACTGCTAAAACAATTAAAATAATAAAAAAACAGGGCCCAAGCTTTATTAACTCGAACCCCATTTTTTTAAATTAAAAAAATTTACCTTAAGACATTTTACTTCCACAGCTACTGCAGAATTTCTGGCCCTCCTCAACTTTATTTCCACAAGATGGACAATATTTTACTTTTTCCTTAGACTCTTCTTTTTTAGGCTTCCCTTCTTTAGCGGCTGGTTTTTCTCTCATAGTTTCTGTTTTGGTTGGAGCACTTCTTCTTTTCACTAATACCACAACAACCACCACAATTATTATTACAAATAATATTGGCAGTACTATAGCAAGTATTATTATTGTTAAGCCTAAAGCTGCTGACCCTGCTTCGCCTTCTTCTCCTATAAGAGGTTCTTCTGTCTTTTCTTCTACTAATGCAACATCTTCACCCCTGTTTACTGCTTCCTGTGCTTTAGCTCTATATTCCTGTGCTTTAATATGCCTCTGACTTAAATTTAAAACAGCATTAAAGTTATTTATAGCTAATGAGTAATGTTTTCCTCTGAACATTACTATTCCTTCTTCAAATTCTTCATCCAGCATCCCAAGTTTATTTGTAACCCCATTTTTATTAAGTATTTCCTTTATATCATTGCTGGGTCTAAGGAAATTAACATTTTCACTTGATCCCATTGTTAGCATACCAATTGCTTCTCCGCTCTCATTTAAAACGGGGCTCCCGCTGTTCCCAGGAGCAGCTGTCATATCAACCTGGAGCACTTCAGTTCCTCCAACCATTTTTCTTGCGCTTACTATTCCTGACGCATACGTAGGAGTCATAACACTTTCCAAACTAATATCAGCATTCCAGGGATAACCAATGATAGTTATATTGTCCTGAACTTCAATCATGGATGAATCACCAATTATTACACCGGATAGAGCATTTCCCGTAACAGGCGTTATTTTAAGCACAGCTAAATCTCTCTCTTCCCACGGGCTGAAGTCTATAACTACTGCACTTACATAATTCTCATTAGGATTATCCGGAAGTCCAGCAGTTGCTGTATTGAATTGAACCCAAACTTTCCTATCCGGATCTGGTCCATTTTCACCCTCTACTTTATAATTGTCATAAATCCAATTCCATTCTCCGTCAGTTAAATCGTAATACTCGTCAGGATAATTATCGTAAATATATACATCTAAAATAGCCCATTTTATATCATCATAAGGTTTGTTAATTACATGTCCTGCTGTGAATATATGTCCGGTGTCAGGATTTACACAAAATCCTGTTCCTCCAAGAGGACCATGGTAATATTGTTCACTCCATTCCAGCGTATTTGGATTATACACATAAGCATAATAATAAGTTGTGATATAGCATATAGCAGGTTCGGTTAAAATCATCTTATCCTTAGAAGTAAGCTCATAAGTAGTATCCTGAGTAGTAGCATCTTGATCAGTAGTACCCTGAGCATAAGCAATACTGGAAAAACTTAAGGCAAAGACTAAAATGAAACAAAAAACTAACAATTTTAAAATTTTTTTACTCATTTCTTCCCCCACTCTCTAATTTTATATATATTGATTATTAGTATATATATTCTAATTATTAATTATATTTTCTTTTTTTTATAAAGTCAATAAATATATTAAATTATTATTATAATTTTAATAATACTTATCCTAAAATAATTATATAAAAAATTATATAAAAATAATACTTCAAATTAAAATTTTATTAGCTATTTAAAATTTTTTCATAATACTCCAAATACTTTGGTACTATTAACTTGCTGTCAAAAAGTTTTGCCCTTTTTCTTGCTTCAATACCCATTTTTACCCTGGTATCCATATTGCAAAGTATCTTAATAGCTGCTTCGCTCATAGAATCAATATCTCCGGAATTAAAAATAAAGCCCGACTTTCCATTCTCGATTACCTCTTGAAGTCCCCCCACATTTGTACCTATCACAGGAACTTCACAGCTTAAAGCCTCCAGCGCCGAAAGTCCGAAACCCTCACTTTTCGAAGGAAGCATATAGACATCACTGATGTTGAGAAATGGTATTATATTTTCCTGCATACCTAAAAATATCACTTTATTTTGCATATTTAATTTATTTACCATACTCCTGATTTTGCATATATCCGGGCCGTCACCTACAAGCAATAACTTACTTTTTACACTTTTACTAACCGAGCAAAATACTTTTACAATGTTTTCTATTCTTTTTACCGGCCTGAAATTAGAAATATGCATAATCACCTTATCATCTTTATCAATAAAGTCTGTATTTCTTCTATTGTCATCGGTCCTTTTATATTTTCCAGTATCTACAAAATTGTAAATAACTTCCATTTCTTTATTTATTTTAAAGATCTTTGCAGTGGCTTCTTTTAGATAATTAGAAACACAGGTAATGCCGTCGCTTTCTTCTATGCTGAATTTTGTTATCCTGTAAAAAGACTCGTGATTCCCTACCAGGGTAATATCGGTACCATGCAAGGTAGTTATGATTTTTATTTTACTGCTTCCTATTATTTTTTTTGCCAGATATGCCGAAGTTGCATGAGGCATTGCATAATGCACATGAAGGATGTCTAATTTCTCTGATTCTATGACTTCAGCCATTTTTACACTCAGGGACAGGCTGTAAGGTGGGTATTTAAAAAGTGGATACTCAAGCATTTCAACTTCATGGAAAAAAATATTTTTATAGAATTTATTCAGCCTGAACGGGAGACCATAGCTTATAAAATGGATACTATGACCTTTTTTTGCCAGCTCTATCCCCAATTCTGCAGCTACGGCTCCGCTGCCGCCATAAGTTGGATAACAGGTCATTCCTATATTCATAATACAAATCCACCAGTTGATAGATTTTAAAAATGCCTTAATATTATTTCAAATACTTAAAAAATTCCAGAGGATCGTCGATCTTAATATCAGATTCTATATAATATGGCTCCCCATATTCTGACCTTATTTTTAACCCTGAACATTGATGCCTGCTATTGATTATGTCATAAAAAAATTTGGAAGCTATGTGGGTCGTCACCTTTTTTGCGACATCACTATAGAACTGCGATTTATAAGCAGCTGCTGCGCTAAGCTTCTTATTGTAATACTGACTTATATCCACTATGAAACTGGGCTTGAATTCATAATGAAGCATATAGCTAATTACCACATCCGGTCTGTAAGAGTCCGGCCCGGTTTTAAATTTTTCAAGTCCGGAAATAAAAATAGCATCTTTTAATAACTTATAGGAGTTTTCATGATCCGGATGTCTGTCTCTCCAGAAAGGTATGAGAGCAAGCACTGGTCTGTATTTCCTTATGGCACTTATTACTTTCAACCTGCTGTCATAATCATTTTTTATATTAGCATCTTCAAGTCCAAGATTTTCCCGTATATCCAATCCCAGTATTTTTGATGCTTCTTTTATTTCTTCTTCCCTGGTTTTTAAATTACCATTGGAGGAGAGCTCTGCTCTGGTAAGATCTATTATTCCTGTCCTGTATCCCTTATCTTTTAACTTTAATAGAAGTCCCCCACAGCCCATCTCTGCATCATCCGGATGAGGGCTGAAAGCCAGTGTATCTATTCTAATTTCTTTTTCCATTTTTTTACTTTAAATAATTTCTAAAATTTTATGCATGAAATCCATAGGTTTTAACGTAGAGTATAAATCATCTATAAAGCCAAATCCATATCTATTCAAATAACTTATTATGCTAATTTCACGCTCCTGCAAATTATTGTCCGGAAAAATATTCATATAAATTTTATTTATGCCTTCAACTGTAAATTCATCCTGCCTTTTTAATTCGGAATATAGTTTTTTATTTAAAACCTTTATCTCTTTTTTTATATTCCTTTTAATTCTATCAAAAGAACTCGATATACTCATTTCTAAATCTAAAAAAACATTCTCTAATTTTTCAAGTTTTACTTGTATGTCACTTTCCAGATCAGGTACTAACTTTCCCGGATCTATTTTTAATCTTTTACTAACAGCTTGCCTGATTATTTCTTCTTTGCTTGATCCCAATTCTATATCTGTAATTTTTAACTTTACAATTAGTTTTTTTATTTTCTTTTCAACTATAGTCGAAGAAAATCTTGGATAAATAACTGGCATTTTTAAACCATAAATATTATAAACAGGCTTTAACTGAGCAAAGTAACTTGATTCCCCGGGACCACAAATTGAGCATAATACCGGTAAAAGTTTGTCCTGAAATAGTGGTCTTAATATCACATTCAGGCTAATGGCAGAAGGTTTTTCTATCATCAGATCCCAGAATTCTTTTTTGTCATACCTCTTATCTGAAATTTCAAATAAATTATCGCTATCAGAATATATCTTCTTCCTGATGCCATCAACACAATAGAAAAAATCAAGCGTTCCGGGTGTGGAACTTAACTGGCTGTGATAACCACAGCTATTGAGTTTTTTACCCGTGGAGTTTATTAAATGGCTTATCTGGTAATGTTTGCTCACATCAAATTCCAGTAGATTGCAGGATAATTTTTTCAGTTCAACATCGGCAGGATCTATGATCACAAGACCATAACCGGAAAACATTCTTGTAATTATAGTTGAAAAAAAAGAAGAAACATTTATTTCTCCTTTAGTGTTGGAACAATTTTTTAAAGCATTCGCCAGAATATTTTTATAAAAATACATTATTTCAGTTTTAAAGCTTGTAAAATGAAGAATACTTTCCATTTTTTCAATTGCCTCTTTAAACCTGTTATCAGTAAGATATATATCGGAATATCTGGTTTTTGGGTCAAAATCGGACAGGTCAAGTTTGATATTTGTAATTACCTTATTAATTATATTTAAATTATCAATCTGGTTAAAACTATTATCATCCGATGCATTCCAGAAACACGGGATTATGGGTATTTTTAATTCTTTTTCAAAGTAACTGCTTACCTTTAATATGGTGAGTATTTTAAATATTATAAATATAGGCCCGGTTAAAAAACCGGGCTGCTGCCCTCCTATGACGACTGCTGATTTTGGACTTTTAAGTTTTTCTATATTTTCTATAGTCTTCTTGCTGCAGCCGATATTTTTATTATAGTCTTTTAAAATATTGTAAATTTTTGACCTGTTTTCTTCATCATAACCTGTCTTGAGGTCTGAAACTCTTTTTTTATAACCATCTATATTTCTGTAATCATACTGGTAATATTCACAAACATTTTCAAAATTAAAAATATAATCTCTAAACAGATCGTTATAATAAAATTTTTCGGTATTTATCCCTTTTGATTCAATCATTAGAATATAAAGATTTATGAAATAAAAAAACTAAACTTTATAATATTTTACATAATATCGTATAATTATCCAGTCATACAAATATTGTTATGAAAAATTTAAATTCTAATTTAATTCTACATTTTGAAAAGCCACATAATATCGGAGAAATATCTTCCCCTGATGCGGTTGGAAGAAGTGATGGGCCCGAATGTCCCGGTAATATAATATTCACGGCAAGAATAAATAAAAATATAATCAGAGATATAAAGTTTAAGGCGTATGGCTGCAATTATACCATTGCTGCATCAAGTTATCTTACCACTCTGATTAAAAACAAGGATATCCTCGAATCCACCCTTATAACTGAAAAAGAATTAGAAAAATATCTTGGAAAATTTCCCTCAAGAAAAAGATATGTGCTTACTATAGCAATAAATGCTTTGCAAAACTTGATCAGCGATTATATTTCAAAACCGGATACCGGAAATATTTATAAAAAAAAGAATAAAAAAGTTGCAGTAGCTATGAGCGGAGGAATTGACAGTTCCATGGCTGCAAAAATCTTGAAGGACAGCAGCTGGGAGGTAATAGGAATTACTATGAAATTGCTTCCGGATAATTTTGACTGGAAAAATAACACTAAAACCTGCTGTTCCCGTAAAGATATTGAAGCCGCAAGAAAAGTATCTCTTAAACTGAATATTCCGCATGTTGTAATAAACTTTATTCAGCCATTTGAGGAAAAGATAATCAACCCATTCTGTTTAGAATACCAACATGGTCGCACTCCCAATCCCTGTGTGGAATGTAATAAATATATTAAATTTGGAGTACTTTTAGAAAAAATAAAAACTCTTGGCGCAAGCTACCTGGCTACAGGTCATTACTGCAGAATTGATAAATCGTCTATTTCAGGATTATACGAAATTAAAAAAGGATTTGATAAAAGCAAGGACCAGAGTTATGTTTTGTGGAAACTCAATCAGGATCAAATATCACAAATTAAAACACCTATGGGAATGTTCTCTAAAGATGAAGTAAGAAAGAAGACAAATAGTATTTTTCCGTTTTTAGAAAAGAAAAGCGAGAGCCAGGATATATGTTTTATACCAGATGACAATTTTCATTCATTTTTAGCATCAAAACTTAAAAACATAAAAGAAGGAGTTGTTATAAACATCAATGGTAAAAATATCGGAACACATAAAGGATGTCCTTTTTATACCATTGGCCAGAGAAAAGGCCTTGGTATAAGTTATTCAAAACCACTTTATGTAAAAGAAATAATACCGGAAAAAAACATTATTATAGCGGGTGAGGAAAAAGATATAATGCAAAAATCACTAAAAGTTAAAAATACTAACTTTATTTCCGGTAACCTCTCAAGAAATAATTTTAAAGCAATGGTTAAAATAAGGTATAATTTTAAAGAAACTTCTGCTGAAATTAAAATTGAAGATAAAGAAACAGCTACTATAATTTTCGATAAACCTCAGAAAGCTATTGCGCCAGGGCAATCAGCAGTTTTTTACACTGGCGACACCCTAATAGGAGGCGGGGTAATTATAAAATCCTAACCTTCTATTCCCCAGTAATCCTCTGCTTCTTCTTCCATCATTATAAGCCTGTCATAATAATCTGGGAACTCATTAAGATGAGCCAATGCAATTTTTCCGGTTACTAAGTGATCGTCATCGAAAACATTGGTATGTGGGTCAACTTTTCCATGCTCCAGTTCAACATCCATTCCCACCCTGAATTGCTCCACATCAAATTTGGACCAGTCAATTCCAAGTTCCTCTCCAATTTTTATTGCTTCTTCAGCAGTAAAATGTTTTTTAACAGTCATTTATTACTCCTTTTCAATTTAAATTTACAATCTGATAAGTTTATTCTTTTATAAAATTATAAAATAACTAATATTATTTTCAAGTTTTTTTGCAATTTTTTAAAAATTAGCTTTAAATTTATAAAATACCTATTGACATAGATATTATTATTTGATATATTTTTAACATCCGTAGGACAGGAGGTAACTTTTAGAAGTAACTGAAATTTACAGACGAAAGAATGTATAAAGTAAGTTAAATTTCGAAAAAGAACCTGAGAAAAGTTCTAGGGAAGCTACCCCAAGATTTTGAGTAGCCTAAAGCGAAAGCAATGGTAAAAGATAACTTGGGGTTTCTTTTTGCTTTATTTTAATCCTGCAAGTCTATAAAATTATTCAACCTATTAAATGCTGCAATTTTTTACAAATTGAACTACCAATTGCAAAATGAAATTAAAATAAGTACAATATTACAAATTAAAATCTAAAAAAAGAGGAAATAATGGCTAACCCTAAATATGCTTTTTTTGAAGGTAGAATAGTACCAATTGATCAGGCAAAGATAGACATCAGAACTAGTGCTCTTCAATATGGCACCGGGGTTTTTGAAGGAATCAGAGGTTACTGGAATGAAAAGACCAAAACAAGTTATGTTTTTAGAATTGAAGACCATTACAAGAGACTCATTATCGATTCCGGGATAATGATGATAGAAATAAAATATTCTATAAAAGAACTTTGTGATATAACCATCGAATTATTAAAAAAAGAAATATACACTGAAGACTTTTATATAAGACCCTTTGCTTATAATAGTGGACTGGATATAGGGCCGAAATTAATCAGTAACAAGCAGAATCTTTTTATATATTCTATACCTCTTGGAGAATATCTGGATACAAGCAGAGCAATAGGCGTCTGCATTTCTTCGTGGGAACGTATTTCAGACAACGCTATACCTCCACGCGCAAAAATATCCGGTTCGTACGTTAATGCCGCCCTGCAAAAGACAGAGGCATTATTGAACGGCTTTGATGAAGCACTGGTCCTAACGGCTGATGGGAAACACGTGAGTGAAGGAAGCGCTATGAATGTTTTTATGGTTAGGAACGGTACTTTGATTACTCCTCCGGTAACTGATGATATATTAGAAGGAATTACCAGAGATACAGTAATAAAGCTGGCCAGAGAAGATGAAAATATTAAAGTTATAGAAAGATCAATAGACAGGACTGAATTATATATTGCTGACGAGCTATTCTTCTGTGGAACAGGGGCTCAAATTTCTCCTATAGGGTATGTGGACAAGCGTCCTGTTGGTAACGGAGAAATGGGACCGATTACAAGAAGGCTGCAGGACCTCTATTTCCGGCTGGTAAAAAATGAGGTTAGCAAATATTCCTATTGGTGCCAGAAAGTATAAATACAGAATCCTTAATTAACTGTATAAATATTCGAACAATTATCATCTAACATCAATTATTTGGCATTGATTTGCTTTAATTCAATCAATATTTCCTTTAAAAGAGTTAATTGAAGTCTTCTGAAATCAATATCGCTTGAAAGCTTTGCCCATCTTCTTGGATTATCCTCAGGAATATATTTATCAAGTTCTGATAGTATATCTGCCATATTATTCTTCCTTTCTCAAGATCTTAACTTATAAACCGCTATTCAATTATAATATACCCATTAATATAAAAAAAAGTAAAATTAATTAATAAATATAATTACTCTCATAACAAATGATTCTTTTAGTGGAGCGGGCTACGGGAGTCGGACCCGCCTCTTGAGCTTGGGAAGCTCATATACTACCGATGTACTAAGCCCGCTTTACAAAACCGGCATCTTTTATTTTCCACAAATAAAAATATTAACCAAATTTTAATATACCTTTACTTTATAAAATATATTCATCATACCTGCTCTAGTCAGGTCTATCGTCATCATCTTCTATTTCGGAAACATCCTTAGCTTCTTCCAGTACTACTTCTAATGCCTCTTCTTTTTCCCCTTTTTTCCTTACTTTTTTTTCTTTCCTTCCAGCAACAAGGCCAATAACAGTAAGATTTGTCT
>JABMRD010000169.1 GCA_013202875.1 Actinomycetota bacterium
GTTTTCCTACTGTAACATTTGTGAAATCCGCAGCTGCTGCATGGAAAAAGAGCTGGAAAATTGTGCAGGTTGTGATATATATACCTGTGATAAACTGGAGAACTTTTTCAAAAATGCACCGGATGCATGTACGGCACTTGATAATTTGCGTACATAGTAATTTTTCTCTAAGAAACATTTATATTCCATATTGAAGTTTATAGCTTGGAGTTATAATCTATGGAATAAGAAATTGGAAAAAAATGTTTAAACCAAATTTTAGATACACAAACAAAATAGTAAGTAACCTGATAAAAATATCTACTGCAAGGGAAATTATTCTAAACTCTCCTTTTATTCCAAAATGGGAAGTAACTCTTCAACGTGAAGCAATTATCAGAAGGGCACATTCTTCTACTGCTATCGAGGGAAATAGGTTATCTCTTGAGCAGGTTAGCGATCTGGTTCATGGGCGGGAAGTGATGGCATCCCGCAAGGATAAACAGGAAGTTTTGAATTATTTAGGCGTTCTTGAAAATTTGGAAAAATTAACTGATGGTAAAATAATTACAGAAAATAATATCCTCTCCATTCACAGGATGTTGACAAAAGAGACATTGGAAAATAACTCTGATTGTGGGAGGTATAGGAATAGATATGTTGTAATTGGTAACAGATTAACAGGAGAAATTATATTCAGGCCTCCTATCAATAAAGATGTTCCCAATTTTATGAAGAATCTAATTGGATGGTTAAATTCAGAGGTGGCAAAAGAACTCGACCCTGTAGTTGAAGCAGGGATAGCTCATTATGAATTTGTAAGAATACATCCTTTCGTAGATGGTAATGGAAGAACAGCAAGAGTTTTAGCCACGTTAATACTTTGCTTAAGGGGATTTGATGCCAAGCAATTTTTCTGTCTTGATGATTATTATGACTCCGGCAGACAAGCTTATTACAGAGCTTTACAGAGCGTAGATCAAAAAACGCTTCATTTAACCAGATGGCTTGAATATTTTGTTGAGGGTGTCAACATAAGCATTGATGCCGTGAAAGAGAAAGTGATTAGGTTGAGCAGTGAAAGATTAAGAAAGACAAGAAGAGGACAGATAGCTTTAACAGAGAGGCAGATGAAGATTATAGAGTTTATAAATCAGAATGGAAGGATAACAAACAAGGATTTAAGGGAGATGTTAATGATTTCAGATCGTGCTGCATTGAAAGAAATAAGAAAACTATTGGATTTGAAAGTAATAAAATCTGAAGGTAAAGGCAGGAGTTTAGGTTATGTCCTATCATAATGTTGCACATGGTTCGGGATTAGGTTCGGGATTAGGTTCGGGATTAAAAAAAATGATAAATATGGCATAGAGAGTGGATATGAGTATGTTTCTTAATTGAATAGCTATATTGAACGAATAAAAATTGAAATAATGAAGTAAAATAAATTCATTATAGGATAATGGAATCCATTGTAAAAAAAGATACTACAAATGATGATAAAAAGTTTAGTATTTAAAGAAGAACCGCCGGCTGCTGATGAATATGTTAAAATGCGTAAAGATGCGGGGTGGAGTGTTTATAAGGATATGGATGCAGTAAGGAAAGGACTGGACAATTCCCTGTATCATATAATTGTAAGAAAGGGCAGTGAATTAATAGCAATGGGGCGGGTGATTGGAGACGGGTCAATAACTTTTTATATCCAGGATATCATTGTATCCAGAGAATATCAGGGCAAAGGAATCGGTACTGTAATAATGAAAAGAATCATGGATTTTATATACGATACTACTGCTGATGGTGCCGTAGTGGGATTATTTGCAGCAAAAGACAAAGAATCCTTTTATAAAAAATTTCATTTTATTATCAGGCCCAATGAATCCGGCGGAAGCGGAATGATACAGTATCGGAATAGAAGATTTTAATAAATAATATAAAATACTACTTCTGATAAAAAAATTTAAACAAAATAAAAAATGAGAAAAATGAGCGATAACAAAACACCGCATAAATCATCAGAATATGACTGTAAAGTCAGGAAGACTATACCGTTTTATGAGTTTTTCCATGAGGAAACAATTAATCTTATTAAAACTATTAAGCCCAA
>JABMRD010000170.1 GCA_013202875.1 Actinomycetota bacterium
CAGAGAAAATATAGCGATTTGAAGTGCATGAAGGTTTTTATGGAAAAAAGGAAATTATTGATATTCGCTGATATATGCGGCCAGCTCCGGTTCCAGCAGAGGTGGAGCCATCTTTACCGGATTCCCAAAACTTCCGTGTTGGGGCATATGTTAATCGTGGCTATATTTTCATTCCTGTTCTCTTATGTAACAAAATTGGACAGAGAAAATTGTATAAATAATTACTTTACAGGACTCTTTCACGACCTTCCGGAAGTTTTAACCAGGGATATAATTAATCCTGTAAAAAAATCAGTTGAAGGGCTCGATGAGCTTATAAAGGATTATGAAGTTGAGGAGATGGAGAAAAAAATATATAAATTAATTCCCAGTAGCTGGCAAAATGATATAAGGATGTTTACGGAAGACGAGTTTTCTGATACCGGCAAGAGAAATGGTGAACTGGTTAAAGCAGCCGATGATCTGGCTGCATTTATAGAAGCATATCTTGCTTTAAAAAATGGGATAAAAAATGAGGACCTGATTTATGCTAAAAATAAATTAACCCGGAAGTATAAATCCAGGAATATTGCAGGTATAAACTTCGGAGAAATTTATGCTGACTTTGATTGAGTAGATTAATTTCATGAATAGAAGAATTATCATATCAAAATCAAAATATCTGGCAGGATTGCAGTGCCTTAAATATTTTTGGTACCGGGTTAATGCCCCCGAAGAGATTCCGGAGCCGGGTTTTACGGCCCGGTTTATTTTCAATCAGGGGATGCTGGTAGGTGAATATGCAAAGAAGCTTTATCCCGGGGGAACTGACCTGGGAAAGATAGGTGATTTAAAGGAACAACTGGTAAAAACTTCCGAGCTCTTGTCCGAAAGAAAACCTCTGTTTGAAGCAAGCTGCAGTTCCGGGGGTGTTTACAGCAGGGCTGATATACTGGTGCCGGCAGAAACAGACAGATGGGATATTATTGAAGTTAAGAGCTCCACCCGGCTTAAAGAGGATTATATCCATGATGTTTCATTTCAGAAATACTGCTTTGATAAAGCCGGAGTTAAAATCAGGAAATGCTATCTTGCCAATATTAATAATCAGTATATAAGAAAAGGAGATATTAACCCCGGGGAGTTATTTAAAAAAACTGATATTACAGCGGAGGTAGGAGAGCTCCTTGTTGGAATAGAAGATAGAATTGAAGAGATGCTGGAGGCTGCAGCCAGAAAAAGCTCTCCGGAAATTTTTATCGGTAAGCACTGCAGCGAGCCCTACATTTGTCCGCTTAAAGATAAGTGCTGGGGATTCTTGCCTGATAATCATATTTTTAATTTATATGGAAGTAAAAACAAAGCTGCTGAGCTTTACAATGAAGGAGTTCTTTCCATAAAGGATATTCCTGATGGATATAATTTAAATTTTAAACAAAAAATACAGCTTGAATGTGCAAAAACAGACAAGCCCAAAATAGATAAAGGTGAGATATTAAAATTTATAAACAGCCTGGAATACCCACTGTATTTTTTTGATTTTGAGACATTTTCAACTGCTATTCCATTATACACCGGAGTTAAGCCTTATCAGAGAATACCTTTCCAGTATTCCATACACACACTGGATGCTATTGACGGCCAGCCCGGACATTATGATTTTCTGGCTGAAGGAGCTGAAGATCCAAGAGAAGAACTTCTGTTAAACTTAAAGAAGCAGATAGGTGAAACAGGAAGCATAATTGTTTATTATGAATCATTTGAAAAGGGGGTCCTAAAAGAACTGGCTGAAACTTTTCCTGACTACAGCCAGTGGATTGATTCGATTACTGCCAGGATAGTCGACCTTTATAAGCCTTTTGGTAATTTTCATTATCACAATTCTTCCCAGAAGGGGAGCGCATCAGTAAAAAAAGTTCTTCCGGCAATTACCGGTTTAAGTTATGAGGGAATGGAGATAGCTGATGGCATGGCAGCGAGTGCATACTTTCTTTATATCTGCGGGAATTATGATACCAATGAAAGCCTCCCGGCAAAGGAAGAAGTCGAAAAAGTAAGAGATTCACTCATAAAATACTGCGGACTGGACACCGGGGGGATGATAAATATACTAAGAGCGCTGGCGAAAGAAGCTGAGTAATACCATTCAACCAGTATCAGAGACCAGGGTAGTGGATATTAGTTTAAAAATGGCTTAGATACTAACTTAAAAACTGGACCAAAGACTGGAGCAAGGTCAATGAAATTAAAATATAGGGCAAGCATTTTAGCAGTAGTAATAATAGTTTTTATAACAATGATAAACTGCATGTCGTGTTATGCGGAACCGGCAGAAGAATGTCCCGAAGATTTAACTGTTAAGTTCTACTGGAACACGCCCCCGCTTTCACCAGAGTATAACTATTACTACGGAATAACCATAGGCCCTGGTTTGCAGGGATTATTTGAATATCAGCCAGGCTATCCAGATACATCGTGGGAGCCACTTTCCCCGGATGTCTGGGAGGTAAGTTTTGAAGTTTCTCAGGACCAGATGGATCATCTTTATCAGTTACTTATAGAAAACGATTTATTTAAGAGGAAATGGGAAACAACTGATGAAGTAGCTGTAGGTGGAAGCAGCAGCAGTATTAAAATTATAGCCAATGGCAGGGAGTATGATAAGATACCAGGTGAGTCAGAGATAAAACCAGAAGATGGAAAAAAAGTTTATATAGTTTCAGATTATTTAAGAAAAATAGTACCAACAAATATCTGGGAAGAGATGGAAAAGCGGCAGAGCCAGTTTGAAGAATCCTATAATGATGAATAAATATTATACTATTTTACCTTATAATAATCGCAATTGCTTGTCCCAACTTTCGAAAAGATCACTTAAAATTATTTGAAATTAGCCAATTCTTACACCTATGCTTACAGGCTAACTCCAATAAATTTTTTATCTTATAAGCCAACTAGATAGGGTATGTTTCTTAAAGATATCCTTACAGTTTTTACACTGCACAGGCTTAGTTGTACAGATTTTATTATATAGGGACAAGAAATTTTTCAATTTATTTTTTCTATTTAGTGCAAAAATTATTAAGCTCTATTTCTGCTTGGTTGTTTGTACTGACCCCTGTATAAATAGTATACTTCAATCTGACATGAATCCCATAGACCTTTTAGTAGGATAGCCTTAGGTTACTTAGTATCTCGGGGTCCTGCCTTAGAACTTTTCTAAAAACCCGCAAGGGCAGAGTTCCACGCACTTCAGTGCGTGGGTGAATGAATAGGCGACGATATGATAAAATGTTAGTATGGAAACATACTTAAGTGGTCATGGAGCATACAGGACTCAATATCATATAATATGGATACCGAAATATCGGCGCCGTATCCTAAATCCTGGCGTAAAAGGATATATAGCAAAACTTTTTCCGAAGATAGTAAAAGGTATGCCGGGATGTAAGATAACAGAATATAATATTATGAAAGATCATATACACATGGTAATGATAATTCCACCAAAATATGCAGTTAGTGATGTAATAAAAAAATTAAAGGGGACAACATCAATAAATCTTCGGAAAAAGTTTGACTGGCTAAAAAAAGTTTACTGGAAAGAAGGAGTTGTATGGTCTCCCGGGTATTTTGTTTCAACGGTAGGAATAGATGAAAAAGAAATAATTAAGTATGTAAAATGGCAACAAAGCCAGGATTTAGATCAAGCGAAGCTTGAATTTTAAGTTAGTGCCACGCACTTCAGTGCGTGGGAATCTACTAGGGCATTAATAATTTTTAAATTTTTAAAGCTTCTTAAAGTTATAATACCGGCAGTAATCTAGAAAGAATTGGTGGGCTGATAGTGGGTTTATATATAGGTTATGATATAGGGTCAATTAGTGTCAACAGAGCAATCATAAATGAAAAAAAAGAAATAGTGGAAATCCTGCCATATGTAAGACACTTTGGAGAACCTGTAAAATCAGTGAAAAAAGATATTGAATCAATACATAAAGGCAGTTATAAAGATAGAATAACCGGTATTTGCTTTACTGGTTCGGGAGGAAAAGAAATTGCATCCTTGCTTAGCCTTAATTTTATTAATGAAATAGAAGCCATAGTTAGCGCTGTAAAGTTTTTATACCGGAATGCAAAAACTGTTATAGAAATTGGCGGCCAGGATTCCAAATTCATCGATCTTGTCTATGGTGATTATGCAATGAATGAACTATGTGCGGCAGGCACAGGCGCTTTTCTCGACCAGCAGGCTTCAAGGTTTGACTTGACCATAGAAGAATTTACCAGATTAGCATTAAAGTCAAAAAGTCCATCAACAATTGCCGGCAGATGCAGTGTGTTTGCAAAAACAGATATGATACATCTCCAGCAGGAAGCAGCAAGCGATGAGGATATTATTCTTGGTTTATGTTACGCAATGGCCAGGAGTTTTAAATCAGGGATCGTCAAGGGTAATAAATTTGTACCCCCAATAATATTCTGCGGCGGGGTATCTTTTAACCAGGCTATGATCAAGGCCTTTGAAGATACGTTGGGGGAAAAAGTATTAATTCCAGAGCACAGGGCATCTATAGGGGCTATTGGGGCTGCAATAAGTTTAAGCTCAAAGGTAATGGTAGAGGATTTAAATATTTCCGGATTAGCAGATAAATTAGATGACTATCTTAGAAATTTTAAATATAGGAGAGAAACATTTGCTCCACTTGTTCTGACTGAATCCAAACTGCCTTCTAAAAAAACTCTTAAATATAGTTTTGGCAATAAGAAAGCCGACGCCTATATTGGCATAGATGTCGGTTCAATAAGCACTAACGTTGTGGCTATAGATGAAAACAAAAAACTTATTGAAAAATGTTACCTGCGGACAGCAGGAAGGCCTATAGAGGCGGTAAGAAAGGGAATTGAGATTATTGGCAGCAAAGTCGGAGATAGAATCAATGTTAAGGGTGTTAGTACCACAGGTTCCGGAAGGTATTTAATAGGGGATTTTGTAGGTGCGGATATGGTAATAAATGAAATAACCGCTCAGGCAACAGCGGCAGCAGATATCGATAATCTGGTTGATACTATCTTTGAAATCGGTGGTCAGGATTCAAAATTTATATCACTGGAAGATGGGGTGGTAGTTGATTTTGAGATGAATAAAGTTTGCGCTGCCGGTACTGGTTCCTTTCTGGAAGAGCAGGCTGAAAGGTTTGATATAAAAATTGAGGATTTCGGGGACATAGCGCTTAAAGCAGAGAGTCCTATAAATCTGGGAGAGCGCTGCACTGTTTTTATGGAAACCAATGTTTATTCCCATTATCAAAAGGGCGCCAGCATTGAAGATATCCTGGCCGGTCTTGCTTATTCTATTACCATGAATTACATAAACCGGGTAGTTGGGAGGAAGAAGATAGGTAAAAAGATTTTCTTCCAGGGTGCGGTTGCATTCAACAGGTCAGTTATAGCTGCTTTTGAAAATTATCTGGGCAAAGAAATAATCGTACCCGAAAATCATGAAGTAACCGGAGCAATAGGGGCAGCAATTAAAGTGCTTGAAAATTCCCATAAAAAGACAAAATTCAGAGGATTTGAAAATATATCTAAAGTAAGTTACTCCCACAGTTCTTTTGAGTGCAAGGGTTGCGCCAACAGATGTGAGATAAAAAAGATTTCTATAAAAGGGCAGCCTTCATTATTTTATGGCGGCAGATGTGAAAAATATGAAAATGGAGACCCAAAAAGTACCGATATTCCGGATTATTTTGCTGAACGTGAAAACTTACTTTTAAATTCCTACGAACCTAAAGACAATAAAGGAGCAAAAAAAGTTGGTATACCCTATTCTATGCTTACCCATGAATTCTATCCTTTCTGGAATGCATTCTTTTCAGAGCTGGGTTTTGATTTTATCCTGTCGGATAAGACCAATAAAAAGATAATCAACGATGGACTCCAGTGCTCGGTAGCTGAAACCTGTTTCCCAATGAAGGCCTCTCTCGGACATGTGCAGAATCTTTTGGAGAAGGGAGTTGATTACTTATTCTTACCCACTACCAGGGATATGCCTACCAAAGAAAAAAATATTAAAGGGGACAGGACCGGGAGTTATCCCTGTCCTTTTATCCAGGGGACCTGGTCAATTGTGAAATCTGCCATAGATACAGGAGAAGTTAAGATTCTTACACCTATTCTTAATTTTAGTTTCAAAGAATATATAAAAGAAAAACAATTGACTAAATTAGGAAAAGAACTGGGAAGGGATAGAATGTCAATAAAAAAAGCCATAAGGCAGGCACATCTTGCCCAGAATAAATTTTACTCATCTGTTAAAAAAAGAGGAAAAGAAGTGCTAGGTAGTCTTAAAGATGACGAGATTGCAATTGTTGTAACCAGCAGGGCGTATAATAGTTGCGACAGGGCAATCAGCATGGATGTTCCAAGAAAACTAAGGGAACTTGGCTTTAAAGTAATTCCTATTGATTACCTGCCTGTGAACTCTATTGACATTTCAAAAGAATGGCCAAACCTGTACTGGGAATTCGGGGATAGAATTATGAGTGCGGCTAAGATAATTAATAAAGACAGAAGACTTTACCCGGTTTATATTACTAATTTTGGCTGTGGCCCTGATTCTTTTATACTTCAGTATTTTGAGAGGGAGATGGACAGACCATTTTTAAAACTGGAGGTAGATGAGCATTCTGCAGGAGCAGGAGTGATAACCAGATGCGAAGCATTTATAGATTCCCTGATGAATGTAAAAAATAAGAAAGATTTTTCACAGGCCCAAACAAAAACTAAAGGGAAGGATGCTGTTTTTAAGAAAAGCCAGGGCAGGGTGATATATATTCCCTATATGGGTGACGGCGCTATTGTTCTGAAATCTGCTTTCAGGTCTGAAGGAATTGATGCCGAGATGTTGTATTCGGATGACGAGACACTTGAATTGGGGAGAAAACATACACTTGGAAGCGAATGTTATCCCTTTATTATAACCACAGGAGATATTATAAAGACACTGGAACATAACGATCCAAAAAAAGTGGCTTTCTTCATGCCCCAGACATATGGGCCTTGCCGGTTTGGACAGTATAATAAAATGCAAAAGATAATAATTAAGGAGTTGGGGTACGAAGATGTGCCCATTATTGCCCCTGGTGCTCCGGAAGGCAATCAGTTTTACAGGGAGTATGATATGCAGGGGTTAAGGGGATTCATACTGCTTATGAAAGCAATGTCTGGTATTTTTACTGTAGATTACCTGAATAAAATGCTCCGGCAAACAAGACCTTATGAGATAGAAAAAGGAAAAACAAATAAAGTTTACCAAAAATATATAGAAGATGTATGCCAGTCTGTAGAAAATGATCCTATGTCAAAAACGCTGGGCAGGATGGTCAGTATTTTAAAAGATGCCAGAAGAGATTTTGAGAATATACCAATTAAAAAAACAGATAAACCACTGGTAGGCATAGTGGGTGAAATATTTGTCAGGAATCATCCTTATAGCAATAATGATATTATAAAGAGAGTTGAAGCACAGGGCGGAGAGGTGGAGATCCCTTCATTTGTAGAGTGGCCGTATCATACTACTGCTACCAGAAAGGTAGATATTATAACCAAACAGACTGATATTTATTATAAGATTATAAAATCATTTAGTATTAATGGTAACAAAAACGGAAATAGCATTGGCTTCCGGGAACTGGCTGAACTTACCGGTGATTTTGTAAGAGGAACAGGGTTTTATATCTCAAATAGGATTATTAATAAATTAATGGAAAATTGCCACCACAAACTGGAAAAACCGCTAAAGGGTTTCTTGAGAGAAGATAAAGAAACCGGCATTTATGATATCTGGGACAATGCCGAACCTTACATAATCAAGTGGTTCGGAGAGGCAGCTCTGAGTATTGGAAAGTCGGTATACTGGATTAAAAATGGTGCCGACGGGATTATAAATGTACTTCCCTTTACCTGTATTCCCGGGAATATTGTTAATGCAATCTCAAAGAGGATTAGGGAAGAGTATAAGATACCCTGGCTGAATCTTGCATTCGATGGGCTGGAGCAGGAAACAACCGAGACCCGTCTGGAAGCCTTTATGTATCAGGCAAGGCAATATATGAAGAACAAGAAATAGCAAAACTAAAGATTCCTGTTTTATACTTGCATGATGTGAAAGTAAGTTCTTATAAATTTAAATATATTCATAAAGATACTTCTTTCAATTAGAATAATTAAATCTATAGCTAATTATACATAAATTGAATAATCATTAAAACTGCTTAGATCCAATATCTTTTACTTTTTCAAAAAAAACTAATAAAATAAAGCAATGAAAAATTTATTAATACTAAACCCTTCATCTTTTAAAGGTAAAGCGCTTGAAGCTAAAGAAAAGGTAGAATCAGCATTCAATAAATATAATCTGGAGTACGAAATACATATAAGC
>JABMRD010000171.1 GCA_013202875.1 Actinomycetota bacterium
ATTCCCAGATCCAGGGACATCTTTCTAACCGTCCGGGCAGTTTGAACACTCCTGAGTCCCGGTTCTACCACAATTATTAAGGCGTCCATACTCTCACAAGTACCCCTGCCAAGGTGTTCTATGCCGGCTTCCATATCCAGGATTACAATCTCTTCCCGGTCTACCAACAGATGTCTGAACAGGTTTTTTAGCAGAACATTTTCCGGACAATAACACCCACTGCCGCCTGCTTTTACCGTTCCGGCAACCAGCAACCTTACGCCATCAATTTCTATTCCAAATTTCTGTGGGATATCATCCACCCTGGGATTTAATTTAAAGAACGCTCCATATCCCCCGGGCTTTGCTCCTGTTCTCTCTTCAATTAATTTTTTCATCTCTGCCAGCGGTGTAATCTTTGAAGCCTCATCATATCCTATTCCTAATGTTACAGCCAGATTGGCATCAGGATCAGCGTCAACAGCAATTACCTTATGATTTTTATTGGCATAATACTTGGAAAGACATGCTACTAAAGTGGTCTTGCCCACTCCGCCTTTGCCGGATATTGCAATCTTCATTTAGATATAACTCCTGTTTAATACCATTAATACCAGGGTGGATGTATAAGTTTCTGTTTTTAAAATCGCTTCTTTAGCTTTTATTCTCTTCTTACTTTTTTTTACAAACCTTTACCACTGCAGGCCTTATTAAAAAATCATCTATCATATAACCTTTTCTTATAACATCCAGTACAATCCCTTCATCTACATCCTTTACAGCTTCAGTTACAGCTGCCTCACAAACTTCCGGATTAAACTCTTCACCTTTAGGATCAATAACTTTGACATTTTCTTTCTTTAGAAGCTCCATTAAATTTTCATAAATCATTTCTACGCCCTTTAAAAAATCACTCTCTTCTTTTTTCATTTTTTTTCCGGCATCAAGGGCTATTTCAAAGTTATCAATTACAGGAAGAAGTTTTTCTATTAAATCTTTATTTGCCCTTTTTATATGCTCCAGATGTTCCCTTAAGGTTCTTTTTCTATAATTATCATAATCTGCCTGCAATCTTTTAATTCTATCCAGATACTCTTCTTCAATCTTTTTATAATTTTCCAGTTCTTTCCTTAAAAGCTCTATTTCTTCCTCAAGTTCCTCTGCTTTAATTTCTTCTTTTATCTCTCTTTTAAAAGTACCTTCCGGTACTTTCTTACCAGGCTTTTTATATTCCGCCATTTCTTCCATATCCTGCCCATTACCAGAACCTTCATGATTTTTTTTATCTTTTTTACTCATATTTTTGACACACCGCTTTCATAGAAAATTTCAGCTAGAAAAAATAAAATATATTATATAATAGGAAGGCAGTATTTTTAAAGTTTTAATTCCTACCGCTGCTTGTCACAATAACATCACCGGTGGAGACAATTTCATCAATATAGTAGTGGCTGTCACAATCCACGGGAGAGAAATTAAAATGAACGGTAATCTTATCATTAACATAAGCTGAAATGTTTTGTATTCCAATCACTATTTTTCTTTTTTCACCGGGCTTCAACCCCCCTATAGATGATCCTATTTTTTCAGGCTCTACTATTTTGGTGGTGGTATCAGTAGTGGTAGTTACAGCCTCAGCACCTGTGCTCAAATTAGCCGCAGTTATTGTAGTCTTTGTAGTCACTGTCATTATCTTTTTTAGATTAACTTCACTTTCCTCAGCCTGATTTTCACTGCTTCCCTGCAACAAATCACTGCTATCAGAGCTGCAGCCTGCTGTATATGACAGTGTAATTACCAGACAAAATAATAAGACTAAAATTGTTTTTATCTTTTTTATCATAATCTTAGATAAATATTATACCAAATATCATAAATCATTTACAAAGATCCTTTATTTATTATATAAAAGTTTTTTCAAAAATTATTTTCCACTTATTGTTTTCTTCTGTCAAGTAAATATACTTCTTATACTGCTTTACCTCACCATTTTTATATTTAACTTCAAACTCTGCTACTACTTTACTCATATTATTCTCATATCCCAGATACACAGTTCTTTTAACATCTATACTTTCTACATGGGAAAGTACGTTATTAAATTCATCTACGTACTTTTCCCTGCTAATACTATTCCTATCTTTATCGGGTAGTAAATTTGTATAAATAAAATCCGGATCCTTATTGGCAAGAGATTGGAAAAAATCCAGAACGGCTTTTTCTGGTTCAGTTTTGAAAAAATAGGCTACATCAAACTTTTCATCATAGTTCCTGCAAGCTGGCAAAGCAATCATGATAATCAAAAATAAAAATAATAACCTGTAAAAACTTCTTTTAACCAACTTTTTAAAAGTAGCACTTATAATTTATAATTAATGCAATAAACCACTTCACTTATACCTATTATAATATCACGGTTACTGCTTTTGAACACTGTTTTAAATTAAACTTTAAAGATTCCCCTGATAGCGTCCAGAATTCCCACGTTTTTTACTTTTTGAATCTTGAAGCTTTCATCTATTTCCAGTTTATTTTCCAGATCAATACTATTATTTATATCCGAAAAATCCCCTTTATTAAAGCACCCTCTTATAGTCTCGAGAACGCTTTTTGCGGTAGAATTATATTCATACCCACCTTCCAGTAATATTCCGGTTCTACCCTGGCAGTGTTTGTAACTTAGATATGAAATAATATACATTATCTTGTAATATGATTCTTCTACCAGACCAAGAGAAGAAAGGGAATCCGAAAAATGGGAATCATATCCTGCACTTACCAGAATTAGCCCGGGATCAAATCTTTCCATAACCGGTATAATTATGTCTATCATTGCAGTTAAATAATCCGGGTCCCTGGTGTAGGGCATAAAAGGAAAATTCATGTTAGAGCCTTCTCCCTTGCCCCTTCCTATTTCATTATAATATCCGGTCCCAGGATAGTGAGGGTATTGGTGGAAAGATATATAGAAAATACTACTGTCATCATAAAAGATCTCCTGTGTCCCGTTTCCATGATGAGCATCAAAATCTAATATAGCAATCCTTTTCACTCCAAAATTTTCCCGGGCATATCTGGCAGTCAGGGCTATATTATTAAAAATACAGAATCCACTACCGGCACCCCTAAAAGCATGGTGGCCCGGTGGACGGATAGCAGCAAAAAATTTATCAAACTTAGTTTCACTGCTAAAAATCAAGTCCAAACCCACAAAACAGCCGCCTGCAGCCAGGAGTGCACAGTCATAGGTGTATTTTGTTACTGCTGTGTCTGGGTCCAGATAAGAAAGACCTCCCATTCTTGATAGATTTTTTATCTTCTGGATATAGTCTTTATCATGAACCATCTCAACTTGCCTGTCAGTAGCAGGACTGGGTTTCTTAATGGCTATCTTATCTTTAAATTTCCAGTTATTTAATGCTTCCTTAATAGCAGTGAGCCTATCTGCATTTTCAGGATGATTTGGAGCATTATGGTGTTTTAAATAAAAATCATCATATATTATATACATAAAATATATTATTTTTATTTATTATTATTTTTTATTCACTTAGATACTCTAAAATGGCTTTAGCTATGCTTTCACTTATCTTCATCTGATAACTTGATTTCTTTAACCTTTCTCTTTCCCTATAATTTGAAATAAAAGCAGGTTCTACCAATACCGATGTCATATTTGTTGATTTCAGGATAGCGTAGTTTGCACCATGAACCCTGCAATCTAAAACTTTTAAGTTACAGGTGATTTTATCCTGAATCAGATTCGCAATTTTATATCCGGGAATTGAATACGACTTAAGGCCCTTAAAATAAAAACAGCTGCAGCCATTGGCATTCTGATCCGCTGAATAATTTAAATCTACACCAATCAACAGATCCGCATCACTCTTATTTGCATATTCAATTCTGTCATACAAAAAAACATTCTGCTTCCTATCATCACTAATGGAAAGTAATGTCCCGATACCGTTTTTAGATAATATATCCCTGCAAAAATTTACTATACTTTTACAAATATATATTTTTTCATTAATATATTTTTTGCTGCTCCTAATATCTTCTATGTTTCCACTATAATCCAGAATAATTTTATTTTCCCGCAGCTCTTTTCTTTTATCAAAATTTCTGATTATGGGAAAATTTGAAGTTTTTTTAGATACTATGATTCTTTTTAAACTTTTCAGATGTTGCCATGTCTCTTCTCCGACTATTCCATCATCAGCAATGTTCATATTTTTCTGGAATTCTATAAGTGCCTTATTGGTTCTTTCACAAAATATACCATTCTCATTATAAGGATAAAAACCAAGTGTTTTTAACCAGAACTGAAGAGTTTTTACATCGTCGCCTCTGAAAGGAGGATGCTTTAGATATAGCATCCTTTCACCAATTTTATACCCGGCATCAACTAATTCCTGCCAGGTTTCCTGATCTATAATTCCTGTTACTAAAAGACCTCTATCCTGCTGGAATTTACTGACCGCATTTTCAGTCTCAATACCAAAAATCCCATCAATATCCGTTACTCCTGGATTATAGCCAAGCAGTTTTAATCTTCTCTGCAGGTCCGTAACCTTTTCCCCCGATGAATTTCTCCTTATTATTTCCATTCTTTCAATATAAAATCAATTTTTCTAATTCTCTCACTTTTACCCCTGAAAAGGTGGTGCGTTACAAACTCTTGCTATATCAGTTCTATCAATCATTCCTGAATTTTTTTAAATAAATAAAAAAATTATAGCACGGTGTGTCTGTTATTCTAAGCTGTATAAAAATTTATCAACATACATAGCAGCTATTGCCCCATCTGCAACTGCAGTTATGATCTGCCGGAGAGGCGTATTTCTAACATCACCAACCGCAAATATACCGGGCAGAGAAGTTTCCATTTTAAAATTTGTAATTATAAAATTTTTCTCATCGAGTCCCACTAAATCTTTTACCAGTTCAGAATTAGGTTTCAAACCAATATATTCAAAGACTCCATCAACCTTAAGTTTATATGTTTTATTTTCTTTTTTGTTTCTTATTAAAATTTCCTCCAGTTTATTCTTACCTATAAATTTCTCAACTACAGAGTCCCATAAAAATTCTATTTTTTTATTTTCAAGTACCCTGTCCTTTAGAATTTCCACTGCACGAAGCTCATTTCTTCTATGAATTACATATACCTTTTTTGCAAATTTTGTGAGAAAAATTGCCTCATCGATAGCCGTATCTCCACCTCCCACAACAGCAACCTCTCTATCCCTGTATAAAGCTCCGTCGCAGGTTGCACAAAAAGAAATACCCTTGCCAATAAGTCCACTTTCTCCCTCAACATTAAGCCTATCAGGACTGGCTCCTGTAGCCATTATTACTGAATTTGTCCATATTGGCTTTTCATCGCCTGGACACTTAAAATGATAAGATTTATCTTTTTTCCTGGTGTCAACTGACTCAATAGAGTTTACAGCAAAATATTCCCTTACTTCGATATCAAACCTCCTACAATGCCCCAATAAATTTTGTGCAAGTTCATAACCTGAAATATCATCTTTAAAGCCGGGATAGTTTTCGACAGCCGCTGTATTTATTATTTGTCCACCTGCCATTTTTTTTTCTACAATTTCAAAATCAAGCCCTGCTCTTCTGGCATACAATGCCGCACTCAGCCCTCCAGGACCGGCACCAATAATCAGTAGATCAGTTTTTACTTCCTGCATATAGGTTAAGCTCCCATCTTTTAAAACAATTCAATACGGATATAAAAAGTGTATGCTGCATCTAATATTATAAACAATTAGAATTTAAAATAAATGAGTAGTTGAAAACATGCTAAAAAATATCATGATTACAGCAATAAATTACCTGCAGAATATCAATATTGCTAAAGTTTAGTATAGAAGCTGATATTATTATTTCCTAATATCTCTTTGCAGCTTCTTTTATTCTATCCTCAAGTTCTTCTTCTGATTTTATACCTGAAATATCCAGATCTAAATCCATCAGGAGTTTTATCAAGCTTCTAACAATCATAGTATTAGCTATTTTATGACCACCAGATTTTTTGCATTCAATACCCAGATTCTCCAGGAATGATACCATATTTGAAGGCATAGTTATAGGAACCCTAAAATAATCCTGTTTTCTTTCTACCATGTTTTTACCTCTTGCTATAATTGTATTGTAGTTTTATGTATATGAGTATATCTATTAAAAACCAAATTGTCAAATAACCAATTGCTGCGTATTACAGCCAATTGCTGTGAAAAGTCAAGATTTGACTTTCCATTACCGGATTGTTAAACTTCAACATTAAATTGGAAATGAAAAACATTAAGAAAAAAGAAGATGTTATAAAAATCTCGGTAATTGGAGGCAGTCAGGTAGACACCGAAATTTACAACCTTGCTTATGAAGTCGGAAGAGAAATAGCCAGAAATGGCGCAGTGCTTGTTTGCGGAGGTTTGGGTGGAACAATGGAAGCATCATGCAAAGGAGCAAAAGAAGAAGGAGGATTAACTATCGGTATCCTCCCTACTGCAGATGAAAATGATGCAAATAAATATGTTGACATAAAAATACCTACCGGAATGGGTTACGCCAGAAACGTACCAATAATACTTTCATCTCATGCTGTGATTGCTGTTGACGGAAGCTACGGTACCCTTTCCGAAATCGGCTATGCACTGACTTACGGCAAATCTATCATTGGCCTAAAAACCTGGGAAGCCCGGCCATATTACAGTGAGAATACTCCATTTATAATTAGAGCTAAAACTGCAAAAGAGGCTGTAAAAATAGCCATAAGAGAAGCCAGAGATTATATCAGGAAAAACCAGACAGATTGATTATCAATTAATGATTCACTCTATACTCTAATTCCAACCTGGGACTCAATAATCAAGGAAATATTTTAACAAAATTTATCTGCAAATTAGATAAAGAAGACTTTAAATTCTCTCTTTCCTCTGCGCTCACTTCATCAATTATAACCTTCAGCAGAGCATCAAAACCATCTACGGCAAGCTTCGCCTGCTGCCTGTCCTTATGTTTATCATTTACTCCAACAGGAAGTCCCATCTTCATATAAGCAAAGCTGGAAAGGGACATCATCATCCGGGTTATGCTGTCTTCGATAGTTATTTTATCAATCTCTTCCTTGAGCTTTTTTATCATTTCTTCTTCGCTCTCTTTGGTCTCCTCTTTCTTTCCGCCCAGACTTTCTCCCATAAATTCATCCTTTAATTCTTTATCTTCTCCATCTCCTCTGCTGCCTTTTTTCTCCTTTTTTTCTTTTTTAGCCATATACAATCACCTCTCTCCATTCCAATCTTTTTTTATTCCGATTTATATTTTATCAATGAAAATATATCATAATCCTTTAAAATTTTTCTTGGATTTAAAAACTCCAGTTCAATTAAAAAACAGAATCCAACAACTTCGCCACCCATTTTTTCAACAAGCTCGACTTTAGCTTTCGCAGTACCACCAGTCGCCACCAGATCATCTACAATTAAAATCTTATCGCCCTTTTTTATGGCATCTACATGCATCTGTAAAATATTCTTTCCGTATTCAAGATCGTATGAAGCCTGACATGTTTTATAAGGAAGCTTTCCCGGTTTTCTAACCGGAATAAAGCCTACACCTAGCTTATAAGCAATTACAGCTCCAAATATAAAGCCCCTTGCCTCAGCACCCAGTACCGCATCTATCTTTTTCCCCCGCCAATATTCAACCATCCTGTCTACTGAATACTTAAATGCTTCTGCGTCTCCCAGAAGAGTGGTGATGTCCCTGAATACCACTCCCTTCTTGGGAAAATCCGGAATATTTCTTATCTTTTGTTTTAAGTCCAATTGCAATCCTTTCTATAACCTTTTACCTATTATAAAAATATTTTATAATATATAAATGGATAATAAAATCAAGCATTCTTAAAAACTTCTGATTTCATCTATAAGTGAGTTTATTAGATAGCTAATATCCAGCCTTTTAAAATCCAATTGTGATAAAACTTCAGATGCAGAATACTTCTGCCCATAGCTCCAGAACTCTCTCAGGAAAAGGCCGGCTTTTTTCTTTTTATACCAATCGTAACCAAATTTTCTATATATATATTCTTTAAGTTGTGACTGGAAAATCCATGCCCTTATATAATTTGTACAGTAAAAACCATTATCTACATCTTTCAAATAATTTTCTTTCGTGTATTCCATTAGATTTACAGCAGATAAAATTTCTTTATAACTGGATTCTTTACCACTTATAGGCTGACCGTCATGAAGAATTAACTCATATTTTAGCTTACCTGCATATCTTCTGCAAAACCAGAGCTTTATTAAGTTTGAAAAGTATACAAATTCTCTTGCTTCGTCAGGGCTCATCTTTAAAAAATCAACCAGCCATTGCCGGTTCTGCATAAGCTGTTCCATACAAAAAGCATATCCTTCTGTTAATGCATTATCACCCAGATACCTGTACTCGAAATCAAGCTTTGAACTGGTACTTCCAAAATGCAGTGAGTGACCGCCTTCATGAAGCATAGCTTCATAATCATCCTGGCCCCCACCTGGCATAATTACCAGATATATCTCTTGCGGTACTTTAGGGGTACAGCAAAATGCTCTTGGTGATTTGTTTTCTCTTTCCTCCACATCTAAATGAATATTACCATATCTACTTATATCTATCCCCATCTCAAATAAAGTACCTGTGAATATGGGGATAAGACTATCCTTTTTAAAGAACCTATCATATTTTTTTGCTCTTTTTACAAATGCAAAGTCGCTTGTCCGGGAATCTTTCAGGAGTATTCCCAGCTCCCTCTCTAGTAGACCAGTAAAATGTTTTTCATATAAATCTTGAGTTTCATTCAGGAGCCTTTCCATTTCAGCCTGCAGGCTATAGAAATCTTCTTCCTTTAAATACGAAAAAAGTTCGCTGTAACTCGAAAATCCTAAATCTACTGCCTGCCTGTGAAGAGTATCCCAATATGTATATAAAGTATCATTAAAAGATTCTGCTATCTTTTTACTTCTCTTATCATCGATCCTGTCTCTTTTAACCTTGTCCGGTTCATTTGCCAGCAGGATCTCAGAATACCTGAAAGGCACTTCCCTGCCTTCTATATTAATCTTTGCCTGCGCCTCATCTTCTGCAATTTTATCAATCAAGTCTTTTACCTGTCTCTCAATATAACCTTCGGCACAGAATTTTAGCAGATATGCAGCTTTCTTCTTTTCTTCCCCGGCACTTTTATCTCTTATGTTTTTAATATATTCAATATTCTTCCTGCTAAATAAATATTTATATTCATCATAAACACCGCTTATATTAATGCTGCTCTTCTGCCCTGAAAAATGAAAGTAACACTCTTTATCTATCTTATACAAGAATGATTCCGCATCTTCTCTGTATTTTATAATATCCATATCCACTGTTTGCCTCTAAATACTGCTTGCAAGAATACCCTGTCTGGTATTTGCTTGTTTGCCTGGTAAAACTAAAATGTTAAAAACTAAAATTTTTAAGAAGCTCTATATTCTCAAATTCTCTGCAGCTCTCATATAGCTTTTTATCAGCAGTAATAAATTTTAATTTAAAAAACCTTGCAACTGCCAGATAGGAAGAGCCATAAAATGTTATATTAAAACAATTCTTCCTGCTGTTTTTCTTCCCTGTAAGTCTTCGTATTGTCTCTATCCAGTTTACCATCCACCACTATTTTAATATCCTCACTATTTTCATCGCCGGGCAGCTCAAGTTTTTTTAAAAAAACCGACCTTTCAAAGTTCTTAACGTAATCTGACCAGTCACTGTCGCTTTTATTTTCTTCCAATATAATATTATATCCGCCTATATCAGCATCCATATGATCTACATAATAGACTACGAAAGCTTCCAATATCTTCGGTCTTTTAGGAGAGCCAAATTCCTTTTGGCCATGATGGCTCAGTATTATATGAAGAAGTCTGTCTCTTAAATCTTGCGGGAAATCGTTTATCTGTTTTATTTTTTCCAAAACCCATCCATACCCGATGGTGATATGGCCAAGAAGTTTCCCCTCATCAGTTACTTTAGTAGTTGCTAATGTCTTGTATTCCCTGATTTTACCAATATCATGAAGGATTGCTCCACTAACCAGCAAGTCATAATTTAAATTATGATAGACCCTGGAGATAGCATCACAGATTTCAGTTACTGCCAGTGTATGCTCAAGCAGTCCACCCTTAAAGGCGTGATGATAACGGACTGCCGCAGCAGCATTTTTAAAATCCTTAACAAACTCTTTATCCTCAAAATACAAATCAATCAGTTTCTTCAGATGGGGATTTTTAATTCTGGCAGCGTATTCTTTAATCCCGGCAAACATTTCATCGACATCTCTTCTGGAAGTCTTTATGTAATCTGAATATTCTATATCTTCTTTATTCTCGATCTTTTTTATAGAGTTAATAACAAGTTGTTTGATTCTCTTATACTCTTTTACATCCCCTTCTACTGAAACTAAATCTCCCTCAGTAAAATTTCCAGCACTACGATAAATTTCCGTCCACAATACTCCCTCAATACTTCCTTCCTTATCCTGAAGAGTAACTGCGCAATAATCATCACCGTTTTTCTTTTTTCTAACCTGTTTCTTTGCTACCATAAATATAGAGTCTGCTCTTGCGCCAGCCTCCAAATCTGATATAAATTGTTTCTTACCAGTTTCCATTTCTATTATATCTTTAAACTTACAATAAGCTCGTCATAATATCTTCGTTATTATTTTTTAATGCTCCATTTTTTAAAATAATCCAGTGCTTTATAATCAGTCATATCATAATGAATTGGAGTAATGGATACATAATTATTTTTTACTGCACCATAATCAAAATTCTCATCCTTTGTATCCCCTATAAATTCACCATCCATCCAGTAGTAATCCCTTCCCCTTGGGTCGATTCTCTTTATAAAGTTATCTTTAAACTTAGCATCGCTTTGTTTGGTTATTTTCACACCTTTTATCTCTTTTTCACAAACATTGGGTATATTAATATTAAGCAGCGCCCCTTTGGGAAGACCACCATTCTCTATTATCCTTCTGACAATTCTTCTTGTGAAATTAGCTGCATAACTGTAATCAGGATCGACCAGATTATCTATTGAAACAGCTATAGAAGATACATTATAAGTTGTCCCCTCAGTCGCAGCTGAAACCGTACCGGAGTAGATAATATTTTCTCCTAAATTTGCTCCTCTGTTGATACCGGATATAAGCAAATCAGGAAGATTATCCAAAATTGCCCTGATGGCTATCTTTACACAATCAGCAGGAGTTCCATCAGCTGCATATCCAAAGAAATTTCCTTCCCTGTATTCTTTTCTTACCGAAATTGGACGGAATACAGTAATAGCGTGACCCACAGCACTCCTCTCCTTATCCGGGGCCACAATCCTTATGTCAAACCCTTCATCTTCCTTCAAGGTTTTATAAAGAGTATAAAGTCCTTCCGAATCTATTCCATCATCATTTGTAAGCAGAATAATTTTTCTGTCCATTGCCCTACAATCCGTCTATGCTTTTGAATGATTTATATAATGCAAATACCG
>JABMRD010000172.1 GCA_013202875.1 Actinomycetota bacterium
GAGGAAGAGGCAGAGACTGAAGAGGAAGTGCTGGAGTGGATACAAAAGGTAAATCATCCTGTTCTTAAAATGGAACCAATGATGTAAAAAATATAGAAGTGTATATAAAGTGAGGCAAGGAGAGTAGAGTATGGCATTGAGCGGTCTGGAAATATTTAAAATGTTGCCAAAAACAAACTGTAAAGACTGCGGATTTCCTACTTGTCTGGCATTTGCAATGCAGCTGGTAGCGGGTAAGGTGGAACTGGAAAAATGTCCCCATATTTCAGAAGAAGTAAAAGAAGCGCTTTCAGAAGCTTCTCAGCCGCCAATCCTGAAAGTGGAAATTGGCGCCGGAAATGACTCTTTTATAGTTGGCGAAGAGACGGTAATGTTCAGGCATGATAGAACATTTGTAAATCAAAATGCATTTGCAGTAACCATAGAAGATGATATGGATAGCGGCAAGATTGAAGAAATAATTAAAGGTGTAAATGAGGTTTTATATGAAAGAGTGGGCCAGATTTTAAAAATAGATGCTGTCTGTGTTAAAAATAAATCTAAAAATAAGGAAAAATTTTTAAAAGTTGTGGGGGAAGTTACCACACTTACAAAAAAACCATTAATATTAGTTTCGTCAGATCCGGAAACATTAAAAACTGCAGCTGAAAAGTTTAAAGAAAATAAGCCGCTCATCCATGCTGCTACTGCTGATAATATAGACCTTTTTATAGCTCTTGGAAAAGATACCGGATGTCCAATAGCAGTTAGAGGCAAATCCTTTGAAGATATAGCAGCAATTACCGGGAAAATGCGTGAAGCCGGAATTAAAAATCTGGTAATAGATATTGGATCAAGGGATTTTAAGAATGATTTTTATAATCAAATTATATTAAGAATGGCTGCAATAAAGCAGAATAACAGGCTTTTTGGCTATCCCACTATAGTATTTCCCGGTGAAATGACTGATAATCCTTTAAAAGAAACTTTAATAGCTTCTATTTTTATAGCTAAATATAGTTCGATTATTGTACTTTCGAACCCAAACTATCAAAATATTTTTCCACTGCTGGTATACAGGCAAAATATATACACTGATCCCAGAAGACCGATGCAGGTAGAACAGAAAATTTATGAAATAGGCAGTCCTGATGAAAATTCACCGGTTTTGGTTACAACTAATTTTTCTCTTACCTATTTTATAATCTCAGGTGAAGTAGAGAGCAGCAAAGTTCCATCCTGGCTCCTGGTGATGGATGTTGAAGGCCAGTCTGTTCTTACTGCCTGGGCAGCAGGGAAATTTGTTCCAGAGTTGATTGCTCAATTTATAAAGAAGAGCGGTATTGTAGAAAAAATAAAGAAAAAGGAAATTGTAATACCTGGTTATGTAGCGCAGCTTCAGGGCGAATTGGAAGACGAACTGGGAGATGGATGGAAAGTTGTTGTTGGTCCGAGAGAAGCTGGCGAGGTTCCTAAATTTCTAAAAGAATATAGTGCTTAACCAGGATTTAAATTTTATGTTTTATTGGTAAATTTCATTTTAAAATCAGTCATACATGTATGAATATTAATTCATGCTGTTAATAAGTGAGCCAACTCAATATTTTTTTAATTTAATTTGTAACAGGTTAGTAATTTTTATATAATTCATTGGTGTATTTTTTTTATTAAATATTTAACTTGAAAAAATGAAAGGTGCTTATGAAAAGTGATATTGAAATCGCTCAAGCAGCAGAGATGAAGCCCATAAGGGAGATTGCTGAACTAATCGGTCTTGATGAAGAATATCTGGAATTGTATGGAAATTATAAAGCAAAGGTAAAACTGGAGGTTCTGGAGAATTTTAAGGACAGGCCAAACGGAAAGTATATTGATGTCACAGCCGTTACCCCAACTCCACTCGGTGAGGGTAAAACAGTAACTACAATTGGGCTGAGTATGGCCTTAAATAAGATTGGTAAAAAAACTATTACCTGTATAAGGCAGCCTTCTCTTGGTCCGGTATTTGGTATAAAGGGCGGAGCAGCTGGCGGTGGTTATTCCCAGGTTCTTCCAATGGAAGACTTTAATCTTCACTTAACCGGGGATACACACGCTGTGGGTATAGCTAATAATCTTTTAGCTGCGTTTCTGGATACACACATTATGAAGGGAAATGAACTTAACGTAGATCCGTTTAGCATAACTTTAAATAGAGTGGTTGATGTCAGCGACAGAGCGTTGAGAAATATTGTAATAGGTCTTGGAGGTCCACTAAACGGGGTTCCAAGAGAGACCGGTTATGATATTACAGTAGCTTCAGAAGTAATGGCAATTCTTGCCCTTACCACAAGCCTTAAAGATCTGCGGGAGAGAATGGCCAGAATTGTAGTTGGTTCTACTTATGACGGAAAGCCTGTTACTGCTGAGGATTTAAAATGCGCTGGTGCAATGACTGTACTTCTAAAAGATGCCATAAAACCCAATTTGCTTCAGACAATAGAGCACACGCCATGTTTTGTACATGCCGGTCCTTTTGCCAATATTGCTCACGGGAACAGCTCGGTCTTAGCGGACCAGATAGCCATAAAACTTGGAGATTATATTGTAACTGAAAGTGGGTTCGGCGCTGATTGTGGAGCAGAAAAATTTATGGATATTAAATGCAGATATTCAGGACTAAAACCGGATGCCGTAGTTATTGTGGCAACAGTAAGGGCACTGAAGATGCATGGAGGAGTATTTGAATTTATTCCCGGAAAAGGTGTAGATGAAGAGCTGATGAATAAACCAAATATAGAGGGAGTTAAAAAAGGTTGTGAAAATCTGGAAAAGATGATTGAAAATATGAAGCTCTTTGGAACTCCTGTAGTAGTTGCTATAAATCATTTTGAAGCTGACTCTCAAGAAGAGATTGATGCAATCAGGGGAAAATCTATTGCAGCAGGTGCGGAAGATGCAGTAGTCAGCAGAGTCTGGCTCAAAGGCGGAGAAGGTGGAATTGAATTAGCTGAAGCAGTGGCTAAAGCAGCAGACAAACCGTCGGATTTCAAATTCCTTTATCCCCTGGATTGGCCCATAAAGAAAAAAATTGAAACTATTGCTACTAAAATTTACGGTGCGGACGGTGTAAATTATTTGCCGGAAGCAGAAAGGAAGATAGATTTATATACCAGGCAGGGATTTGACAAATTACCCATCTGTATGGCTAAAACCCATCTTTCCCTGAGCCATGATCCTGACCTGAAAGGAAGGCCCACAGGATTTACAGTTCCCATTAGGGATGTCAGAGCTTCTGTTGGTGCAGGTTTTCTGTACCCATTACTTGGTATGATGAGGACCATGCCAGGACTTCCAAAAGTTCCGGCTGGAACCAATGTAGATATTGACGATGAAGGTAATATTGTTGGATTGTTCTAAGAATAGAGGCTTGTATAAAACAGTAATTCTGTAACTTTAAAAATATAGATTTATTTTTTTATAAATTATTACAAATTTTAAATATGGGGGTGATTTAAATAGCCAGATTAATCAGTGGGACCAGAATCTCACAGGACATTAAAAATGAGATAACTGAAGAAGTAAAAGAGATGAAAAGAATAAAAGGAATTGTGCCGGGTCTTGCAACAGTACTTGTTGGGGATAATCCTGCTTCAAAGATATATGTTGGAAGCAAACAGAAAGGATGCGAAGCGGTTGGTTTTAAATCTGAATCTATAAAAATGGATGAGACCGTGTCTACCGAAGATGTATTAAAAGTATTAGATAGATTAAATAACAGGGAAGATATTAATGGTATTCTGGTTCAACTTCCATTGCCGGAACAAATAGATAAGGCAAAGGTTCTGGAAGCAATATATCCTGAAAAAGATGTGGATGGATTTCATCCTGTAAATATAGGCAAGCTGGTAGCCCAGCAGGAGTGCCTGGTGCCGGCAACACCCTCTGGTATTATAGAAATGTTAAAGAGGGAGAGTATAGATATAAAAGGCAAGAATGCTACTGTAGTGGGCCATAGTGAAATAGTCGGAAAACCTGTCAGCCTGCTCCTTTTAAATGAATGGGCCACGGTTACTATATGTCATATTGAGACAAGAGATCTGAAGATGCATACAAGCTATGCGGATATCCTGATTGTAGCTACCGGTGTACCATATCTAATCAAGGGTGATATGGTTAAAGATGGTGCCGTGGTTATAGATGTAGGAATCAACAGGATTACAAAAGATAAGGCGAACCAGGAACTGCTGGAATGGAGAAAAGAAGACTTTGAAAAAAAAGGCGCTACATTAATCGGGGATGTAGATTTCTTAAGAGTAGAACCTAAGGCCAGCTATATATCGCCTGTACCGGGCGGAGTAGGACCTATGACCATTGCCATGCTTCTCAGTAATACATTAAAGGCAGCAAAGAATATTGTTGGTATGAAGTAGCAATTAGTTCGATTAAGAGTCATTCATATATTTTTTCAGTATTTTTTCTCCCCTTAATCTTAAGAATGTATCCAGGACTTCCTGGTATCTCTCGCATATTGGTTTGCTGTTGTCTTTGTATATAAGTATAGAAGAATAAGCACAGCCGCCTCCGCAGAGAGGGGCAAACTTACAGGTCCTGCATTTTTCAATATTCAGTATGGTTCTTTCTGTCCATAACTTTTCTTTATCAGAGTAGAATTCAAGCTCAGGGCTGAATTTACCGATGGCATAATCGGGTTTACCTATGGATTCACCGCAGGCATATATATATCCATCAGGGCAGAAGACATTCAGTTCCAGTAAATTGCTCTCACAGTTAAAAAATTTGGGAGAGACATTTGGTGCACCGCTTGCTATATCCAATATGTGTCTTATTGGTTTGAACATATAAAAACCAAATTTATCTTCCAGTGCCGGGTATTTATCATATAATTTAATCAACCTCTCAAGCAGTTCTTCCTCAGGGATTATTATATTATTGTAATCCAGGGTGCTGTGATCTGTAACCAGTGCCAGCATAATGTTGAAATCTGGATGTTTTAGCCAGTTCTTCTTAGAAATATATTCATACAAATCAGGCAGATAATCTATATTGGTATTATCAATATTTACCCTGACATTGGTATGTATATTGTTTTTTAAGAGCAAATCTATACTTTCGGATATTTTGCCAAAACTTCCTTTGCCGGAAGGAAATTTTCTGCGTTTGTCATGGATTTCCGGAGGGCCGTCAATGGTTATTTGAAGCATTTCTATTTTCTCTTTTACCGGCAGTAATATGTCAATGAAATCCTTAGCCATCACCCCATTGGTGACTATAGTTATAGGAGCATCTTTATCTCTGGCAAATTTAAGGATTTTCTTTATGAGTGGCTTATTCTTTAAAAGCAGTGGTTCACCCCCAAATAATTCTACAGAATCAACTTTGCCGGATTTTTCCTTTGATATTTCTTCCGCAGCATTTATGGTATCATCTAATATATTACTGCTCATAAACTTGCTGGGATTAGAAGGCAGGTCTGTTTCAAAGCAGTAGATGCATTTCAGGTTGCATTGATAGGAAGGGCAGAATACAAATCTCAGCGGTCTTGAGGATGCTTTTTTAATATAATTGTCATAAAGAGTAACAAGTATTTTATCTTCTTTTTTTAAATCATAATATAAATAACCTCTCTCAATAAGATTTGAGAGAGGTTCAGCATCAATACTATTAAATTTTTTACCTTCAACTAAACTCCAGATATAATTCTCTACAATATCCAGTGCTCCGGTTAAAGTATTGTTTATTAGAGTATATCTGGAATTTATCCTATGGAAGTAATTATAACTGCTTGGAAATAATTTCACTTTTAAATCTACCAGGGCAATTATTTTCTACTCATATACCACCAGCACCACCACCAGCAGCACATAGTACTAACGTCATGTTTTAGCCCTTTCAGGGTCAGATCATTATTCCAGAGGCTTTTGGTTTTATTGATTGATTTCAATTAGACTATCCCTTTCATAGTAAAAAATTTTTCTTGCTTTTATTATATCATATGAAATCAATACTAGAAAATAATTTTTTTTGGGGAAAAGAAAACTATTTTAATGAGTATAGTATGTATTTTAAATCTATCTTAAATATATATAAAAATTATTTATGTTTATTGCAATCATTAGTTGAAGTAATAGAAGTATTAAAAATAAAATACACATCAGTATTCTGGGAAAGATACGGCTGTAAATCTTATCTGGATTGGTTTTAAGAATTGAGTTAATCCTGTTTTTAAGTTTCATCCGGCTAAAAAAACTTATAGGTGAAAAAGTAAAACTATTTGCAGGCTCGAAAATGGGTTTTAATGCTGAAATAGATCTTATTTTTAAAATAATATTAAGAATATTCTTAGCTATTTTTTTTGCTGGTGTCCCAGCATATTTAACCACGAGTTTATCACTGTCTTTTTCCTGCTCAGATTTAATCAGTGAATATGCAATATAGGAAAAAGGATTAAAAAAGAGTAAGTCTCTTAATATCAATGCAATCCAGCCGATAAGATTATCATTTCTTTTAATATGTGATAATTCGTGTTGAATTAAAACCTCTTTTTCGCCAGTATTCAGTATATCTATTAATTTGGGAGACAGTACCAGTGCATAATTTCTAATTCCGATTATAAAAGGTGAGAAATAATGCCTGTGCGTTAAGCTTACATAAGGAGCTTTTGCTTTTGTTTTTTGGGTATAGTCATCTATGATGGTATAAATCTCAGGAATGTCTTTTCTGCCAACTATATCTTCATGCGCTAAATTTCTGTAAAAGAAATAAAGAAGAATCCATCTTGTAATCAATACTGTGACTATACTAATTATTATTAATAATAGAACTAAATAGTTTATATTAGAAAAAACTTCTGGACCAGTATCGAGTTCTTTAATCATATTAATAATATTATTTGGATCAGGGAATCTGGGTCCGATAGTAAAAAGTCTTGATGGGTGAGTCTTAATTTTTTCAAAAATAATTATAAATGGTTTTATAAGCGGCAGGAAGAAAAACAGGATCCTTATATTTGAGTCTTTTATCCTGAAAATAAATAGGAAAAATAAAACTAGAACCAGGCTCACAAAACTTGTATAAATAATAGGTACAATGTAGCCTGTCAGTATTTCTAAAAAAAACATATTGATTAATACAGATTATATAAAGTTTATTACTATTGTAATACTAAAAATAAAAAAAAAGCATCATTTAATTATACTAATATAAATCAGTATTTTAAAAGAAAAATATTTTTGGGATTTTTTGATATAGTAACTTCTTCAACCTTTTTATAAAATATTGGTCAGGTTCAATTAAAATAGACAAATCTTTTTAAGATTTGTCTATTTCTCCCAATAATTTTTCTATACCTTCTTTGGAAATGTTTTTACTGTCAGATAAAAATCTGGAAACCATGTTTTTTGTACTTTCCTCAAGCAATTTATCTGAAACTGATTTTATTATGCTTTTTGAAAGTTCTTTTTTATCAACTGCTGCAGAATAAATATAGGTTTTTGCAGTTTTATTCTGTGTCAGAAGCCTTTTTTCTGCCAGGGTGGTCATTGTTGACATTACGGTTGTGTAAGGAATAAATCCTTCTTCCTTACTTTCAATTTCTTTTCTAAGCATATTCTCATGTACTTCTCTTACTGTTACTTTGCCTTTTCCCCATACAATCTTCATTATTTCAGCTTCCAGATTGCTTATACTATTAAGGCCATTTATTCCAATTTCCTCTGATTTTTTCTTAATTTCTCCGGTCTTTGTCATTTTTATCACCTACCTTTCTTAAAAATTTTAGCAATTCTCTAACTGTATTCTCTATCAAAAATTTGGAATACTTTATACTATTTTTAAGTAAAAATCAAATTAACTTATAAACTTATATTACTGGACAATATTTAAATGATTAACTATTTAATTGTAACATAAAACACAAATAAATACGATATTAATATTTAATATTAATATTTTATATTTCTTATTATAAAATATTATAAGCAGGAAATAAAATCTTTATTCGGGAAGCTGATTCGATAACTCTTTCTAAACGCTGCAAAAATTAATATAATATTACGAATATTGTTTAAGAAGGTTCATTTATAAGAAAATTAGAGCGGACCAATAAAATTTTCTTAAATGGATTACAGGTGAAGAGTATATTATGGAAAATGGAAATATTAAAATAATTGTTGAACCTATAGGGAAAAGGATATTTCTAAACAAACCGGCAGGTGGACTTAAAGCAATTATTGATGCCGGGTTGGGTATAAAATCAGTCTGTGCTGGAAAAGGAACCTGCGGCAAGTGCAGAATAGTTATTCTAAATAAAGAAAAAAAGCCAGCCAGCAAAAAGGAACAGAAAATATTAAGCACTGATGAGATCGACAATGGTGTTAGGCTGGCGTGTCAGCAAATTTTCGATAGGGACCTCATTATATATTTACCTTCATCGTCAATGAGTGAGGAGCAGAAACTTCAGGTTGGGGGTGAGGAGAAGATTATTGAAGTAGATCCTGTCTGCAAGAAATATTTTGTAAAATTAACAGAGGCCAATCTCAGAGATTTAGAATCTGATTTTAACAGAATCAAAAGTTTTCTTAAGAATAAATATAATCTGAAGGTTAATTCTATTGATTACAGATCGTTGATTGAAATGCCTTCCATTATCAGGAATAACTCATGGGAAATTACGGTTACAGTAAGAAATGATGAGATTATTCTGATTGAGGGAAAGGATAGGACAAAAAATAATTTTGGTCTGGCCATTGATCTGGGAACAACAAAAATTGCTTTTCTGCTTGTCGATTTGGTGACTGGAAAAACAATTGACAGTAAAGGAGTTATGAATCCCCAGGTTAGTTATGGGGAAGATATAATGAGCCGCTTAAATTTTGCTATACAGAGTCAGGATAATGCAAATAAGATTCAGAAGGTAGTGGTAACTACAATAAATGAAGCAGTAAGCGAACTTTGCAGGAAAAATAATTTAACGCATAAAGAAATAACCGAGATGACTATTGTTGGTAACACTGCTATGCATCACCTGCTGCTGGGATTGCCTGTGAATCAGCTTGGGTTGTCTCCATTTGTTTCGGTGACCAAGGACTCTTTACAAATTAAAGCCATGGAAATTGGAATTAAAATTGCGCCCGGCGGATATATTTTTTTACCGTCTCCAATAGCAGGATTTGTGGGATCTGACCATTTAGCTGTGATCATGGCTACAGAAATACATAAAAAGAAAGGTAACTACCTGGGTATTGATATCGGAACCAATACTGAAATTGTATTAAAAAGCGGGAATAAAATCACCAGTGTCTCTACTGCATCAGGTCCAGCATTTGAAGGAGCACATGTCAAATATGGTATGAGAGCAGCACCAGGTGCCATAGAGAGAGTATTAATTGATTCTAAGACTTGCATGCCGTCTGTCCGGACCATTAATGATATAAAGCCTGCCGGTATTTGTGGTTCCGGGATTTTAGACGCAATAGCGGAACTGTTAAAGGCTGGCATAATAAACAGGAACGGAAAATTTAAAACTGATTTGGATTGTGTGCGCAGAGATAGCAAGGGAGAGTTTAGCTATATGCTGGCGCCTTCAGGTGATGATAACAGGAGAAGAGAAAATAGTAATGTCCTGGAGAATGGTAAGTGTTTTACTAAGCGGTGCGGAGAAAAAGGTATTTCAATAAACCAAAAAGACATTGTAGAAATTCAACTGGCAAAAGGGGCAATAAGGGCCGGTATTGAAGTATTGCTTGAACATGCAGATATAAGCTTTAAAGATTTAGACAGAATAATAATTGCAGGTGCGTTTGGGTCTTATATAGATCCTAAAAATGTTATTGATATTGGTATGTTTCCCGGTATTCCGTTAAGAAAGATTAGGCAGGTCGGCAATGCTGCAGGGGTTGGGGCAAAGATGATTTTAGTTTCAAAAAAGCAGAGAATTAATGCCGAAAAAATAGCTAAAAAAATTAAATATCTTGAATTGGCTGTATTTCCCGGTTTTAATAATCATTTCATAAACAGTATGCAGTTTCCTGCGCCTGATGAAATCATTTAAATAAGTGCATATTCTAATACGTAAACCTCATCTTGAAAAAAAGATCTGGTTGATTCTTAAAGTCCTTATTTTGTAGCGGGTATATGTTGATAACTTATTTATTTGATTTATCAGTTTGATATATCTAAGTACAGTATACCTGGCATTTACACAATTATAAGATTATGTAATGGTACAATCAAATAATTACTTGGAAAAATAGTATATTTTTATTAAAATTTATATTACTAAAAAATAGCAAGGAAAATTTAGACTATAGATTTAAATAAATGTTTTTAAATTTTACACCGAAAAAGAAAAAAGTTCTTTTAATTTTTATAAATATACTTATATGTGTTGCCATCATTTTATTAGTGTCTCCTTTAGCCAGCTGCGGAGTTTCCGGTACAGTTGATGAGATGAAGATTGACACTGATAGTAAAAAACTTATAGTTGGAAGTGATACTAATAATAAGCCTTTTGGATTCAAAGAAGATGGAAATGTTGAAGGTTTCGATATAGATATTGCCAGAGAAATAGCAAAAAGAATGGATAAAGAGATAGAGATAATATCTATTACCTGGGACAGCACTTACCAGATTCCAGAAGATTTAAGGTTGGATATGATAATTTCAGCTGTTCCAATAATTGATGAAAAAGAAAATCTGGTTGATTTTTCCAATCCTTATTTTGTAATGGAATATATGTTGGTTACTTTAAGAGAAACTGATATTAAATTTAAAGAAGATCTAAAAGGTAAGGCTATCGGGATCTTAGAAACCGAAAAAAATTGCCTGAGCGAAGATTATCTGCTTAATTATAAAATTGAAAGTTATGATGATATTTTGACAATGTTTGATAACCTCAGAAACAAAAATGTTGAGGGAGTCTTAATCTCACTGCCCATCGGTGTTAATATGCTGTCTGAAAATAAAGGAATTTATAGTGTGCTGGAAGTTGTAAAATCTAATAAAGAATTTGGCATTGTTTTCAGTAAAGGAAGTGCTTTAAAGGAAGAAGTTGATAAAATCTTAGAGGAAATTAAAGAAGACGGCACTTATGATGATATTTACAATAAATGGTTTAATTATAGCTTTTAAGCGCCGGGCTATTTTTTTTATTTTTCTAAAATAAAACAATTTTTCCATTCAGCGGCTGGTACAGCTGAAATTTTATTAAAATTATTTGGTTAAATCTCTATTAAATTATTTTTATGCGGTGTTATAATTAGTTATTATTATATTGTAATTTTTTTATAGAATGGGGTAAAGATATGTTAGTAGTTGGCGAAAACATAAGTGTGGTGTCAAAAGTAGTAGGAGATGCTGTAAAAGACAGAAATGCCGAACCTATTATCAAGATGGCAAAGGAACAGAAGAATGCGGGAGCAGACTACATAGATATAAATATTGGTCCGGCTACAAAAAAGGGTGAAGAACTTATGCAGTGGATAGTAAAAAGTATACAGGCTGAAGTGAACGCACCTCTCGTTCTGGATACTAAAAATATAAGTGCTATCGAGGCCGGTCTGGAAGTGCATAAGGGCACCGCTATGATTAATTCAGTTACCGGAGATAAAGATAAGCTTGATATTCTTATGCCGCTGGCAAAAAAGTATAACAGTAAAATTGTTGGAATTGCCCTGACTGAAAAAGGCGTGCCACCGGATGTTGATAGCAGAATAGAGATAGTTATGAATATAGTTAATTCTGCTTTAGAATACGGCCTACCAATGGAGGACTTATACCTGGACCCTGTGGTGCTGCCGGTTGCAGTCCTTCAGGAACAGGTTTTTAATTGTATTAATGCGCTGAAGGTTTTTAAGGAGCTTAAGGAATTAATGTCACTGCCTGATGAGCCCAGGACTATTGTGGGATTGAGCAATGTTTCCCAATCTTCCCCTCCGGGGCTTAAGAGTCTTCTTAACAGGGCATACCTGCTGATACTGCTGAGCAATGGCCTTGACAGCGCCATTGTTGATCCCCTTGATAAAGAGTTAATGAATGTTATAAAGACATACAATATATTAAACAATAAAATTCTGTATGCTCATTCCTATCTTGAACCATGATGGGAGACTGACTCTGAATTTATCTCCCTTCAATAGTAAGACATCTCCTATGATATCCCAATAATTTTGTGTGGCAGCTCTACGTTCCAGGAGGTGAGCATATTCTCTTCTCTTCTTGCCAGAATAAAGTTGTTATAGAAAGGATATATTATAATTACCAATCCTATAATTATTAAAGCTATTCTTAAATATCTTATAAGTTTCCTTTTTTTATCCGGAAAGATTTTTTTGTATCCATACTAGAAATACTGTCATTATTTTTTTATTTATAAAATTTATTTTTTCTATGTGGATTATTGGTTATAATTATTATAACAACCTGGCTTAATTAAAAAGGAGCGGAGAATGATAAACAGAATTATGAATAATAAACTATATCTGATTTCAATTATAATAATCATTTTCGTGTTTTTAAGTTCTGCTATTATTGGTGGATGTAAAATACAGGTTGAAGCAGAGGATAAGGAGAAAGTAATCTCAGAAGTTAATGATATTTCTGTGGAAGAAGTTTATGAAATTATTAGCAGTAACCAGGGTTATATAATTCTGGACGTAAGGACACCTGATGAATTTAAGGAAGGCCATATTGAAGGAGCAATACTTATCCCGGTTTTGGAACTTGATAATAGGTTGGGTGAACTACCCAAAGATAAGCCTATAATTACTTATTGCAAAATCGGCATCAGAAGTAGAAATGCAGCTAATATTTTAGTGAAAAATGGTTTTACACAAATTTATGATATGGGCGGTATCCTCGATTGGATAGACAAAGGATATCCTGTAATTAAAGAAGGAGAAACAATAACAGACGCCGAAGCATACACTGAAATTATGCTGATCTCTGTAGATGAATCATATGAGTTTTTTTATGATGAGGATTATATCTTTTTAGACGTCAGAAGTTTAGAAGAGTGCAAGCAGGGTCATATTAAAGGAGCAATACTTATCCCTGTTTCAGAATTAGAAGATAGATTAGATGAAATACCGGAAGATAAACATATAATTGTCTACTGCGATGGGGCTGGATGCAGCAGAAGTGGGAAAGCAGCTGTTATTTTAGTAAATAATGGTTTTGAAGAAGTTTATGATATGACCGGAGAAGGTATTATAGAATGGCAGATTAAAGGATATCCTGTAATTGAAGAAGAATAATTTGTATAATCTAGCAGGCAAAATAAAAAACTGTCTACCAGAAAAAATGAAAGAAAAAAGCAGGAGATCAAAATTAGAAGAATTTCTTAATATAGATATTAAAAATATCATCAAAGATGATGCCAGGCTTGTAGTGGAAGATTTGAGAGATGAACTGGCAAAACATAATTATTATTACTATATTAAAGATAATCCTATCATAAGTGATCACCAGTACGATATGCTGCTCCGCAACCTCTCAATAATCGAAAAAAAATACCCGGAACTAATAACAGAAGACTCTCCCACTCAAAGAATTGGAGCAACTCTGGAAGGAGGGTTCAGTACCGTAGAGCATGGAGAGAGGATGCTAAGTCTTCAGGATGCGTTCAGTTACCAGGAATTAAAAGACTTCCTTGTCCGGGTATATAAGGATCTTGGAAGAGGTGAAAATGAAGTAGAGTTCATTTGTGAGTTAAAAATAGACGGGTCAGCAGTTTCGCTTGTTTATGAGGATGGAAGGTTTGTAAGGGGTGCAACCAGGGGGGACGGTGTCCTGGGTGAAGATATAACATCTAATTTAAGGACAATAAGAGCAATTCCCTTAAGGCTGTTTAGGAGAACTGGTGTAAAGATTCCGTTAAGATTGGAAGTAAGAGGAGAGGTCTATCTTGCGAAAGATGAATTTAAGAGAATAAATACCGAAAGGGAGGAGGAAGGGCTTGCAACCTTTGCCAATCCCAGAAATGCCGCTGCAGGGTCACTCCGGCAAATAGACCCCCGGAGTACTGCCAGCAGAAGATTGAATATATTTATATATGGAGTAGTGGCTTCAGGTGAGCTTGATATTGCAAGTCATTATGAAATGTTAAATTATCTTGCGGAAGCCGGACTGAAAATAAACCCAAATATAAGAAAGACAGCAGGTTTTGAAGAGATTAAAAGATACCTTGAAAGCTGGGAAGAGAAGCGGAAAGACCTGCCATACGAAACGGATGGGGTTGTTATAAAAGTAAATGATTTTTCCTATCAGCGAAAGCTGGGCCAGACCTCCAGAAACCCCAGATGGGCCATTGCCTATAAATTCCCTCCTGAAGAGGAAGTCACGCGTGTTCTGGATATAAAAGTCAGTGTTGGCAGGACCGGGGCACTAACTCCGGTGGCAGTCCTCAGGCCGGTAACAGTTGCAGGATCTACTATCTCCCATGCCACCCTGCACAATGAAGATGAGATAAGAAGAAAAGATGTCAAAGTCGGTGACTGGGTGGTGGTGCATAAGGCTGGAGATGTCATACCTGAAATTGTAAAAGTTATAAAAGAAAGAAGAGACGGCAGCCAGAAAGAATTCAGGATGCCCGACAAGTGCCCTGTGTGCAGGTCTGATGTTATAAAACCTGAAGGAGAGGTGGCATTACGGTGTACTTCAATGGCATGCCCTGCCCAGCAATACGAGAGGATCGTTCACTTTGCTTCAAAAGGGACCATGGATGTAGAAGGGCTGGGGCCTGCTATTGCGGAGAAGCTCCTGGATAAAAAGTTAATCAAAGATTCAGCGGATATTTATTACCTGAAGTATGATGATATTTTTTCACTGGAAAATTTTAAAGAAAAGTCGACTAAAAATCTTCTTGGTGCAATAGAGGAAAGCAAGAAAAAACCATTGTCAAGGCTTCTTTTTGCAATGGGAATCAGATATGTCGGCTCCCATACTGCGGATGTGCTTACAAGAGTGTTTGCGGACCTTGACAGTTTAATGCATGCAGGATATGAGGAAATTGAAGAAATAAAGGAGATTGGACCAAAAATAGCAGAAAGTATAATTTCCTTTTTCAAGCAGGAGCAAAATCTTAAAGTGATAGAGAAATTAAGAAAAGCCGGAGTCAATTTCAGCCAGGAGTTAAAAAAAGTTTTAAAGAAGGAAGCCTTTGCAGGCAAGACATTTGTTCTTACCGGCAAATTGAATGATTTTTCAAGGGACGAGGCTAAAGAGATTATTGAAAATTTTGGAGGCAGGGTAACTTCAAGCGTCAGCAGAGGTACCGATGCTGTTCTTGTGGGCGAGAATCCTGGAAGTAAATTGGACGATGCCCGAAGGTATAATATCAGATTAATATCTGAAGAAGAATTTAAAAAGATGATAAAAGACTAAGTTTTTATAAGTTTTTAAATACGATTGGTAATAAATTGAAAGAGGCAAATTCAACTGAAAAACAGAACAATGTTTTAAATATAAAGTGGAATACCCTTGATGCTGTAATCTCCTTAATATTTTTGATTGGTGCACTTGCAGGCATTTATTTTGGGTCTGCAAAACTGTTTGAAGTACTGGCCGGCGAGCAGTTCTTTAACTCTTCCAATATTAGCAATGCAAGCTTTACTGTGTTATATGGAATTCAGACAGTGCTTATGCTTGGGGTGGTCTGGTTTTTTGCCATATTCAGGAGGAAATCAAATTTAAGGGATCTCGGCTTTAGGTATTACAGTATAGCAAAAACTATCTGGTACTCTTTTCTTTCGCTGCTTGTTATTTTTTTTGTCGGAATCCTGTATATGTTTTTAATGAATTCACTGTTTGGGATAGAAAACCCTGAGAGCAAGATTGAAATACTTGTCGGAAACAGAAGCATATCAAGCAATATCCTGCTTGTAGTAGTGACGGCGATTGCCCCTTTTAGCGAAGAAGTTTTTTTCAGAGGATTTTTGTACTCAGCATTTAAGAAAAGCTGGGGTGTCAATGTTGCACTGTTTTTGTCCTCTTTTTTATTTGCCATAGTCCACCTGCAATTATATAGTTTCATACCTCTTATAATTATTGGGTGGCTTCTGGCTTATCTGTTCGAAAAAACAAAATCCCTGCTTATGCCAATCTTTTTGCATGGAGTGTACAACCTTATTCTAATATTGTTTTTACTGGGAAGGCTGGAAATTATATAAATGTATTAATAGAAAAAAATATTTGTTAAAATGTTATAAAAACCCGCCAGGACCCTCCCGTCCGCTTGTGGCGTGAATGAATCGGCAAAAGATTTTCAAAAAAGGATAGTTTATGGAAAGAATTTCTAAAGATGATGTGAAGCATGTAGCAGAACTGGCGGAACTGGAATTCAATGAAAAGGATATAGAAAAAATCACCTCTCAACTGGACAGGATACTGGACCACGTTGCAAATGTAAGCAGTGTAAATACCGAAGGAATTCCGCCGACATCACATATACTGGATATAAAGAATGTTTTCAGGGAGGATATGGCAGAAAAATCAGTTACCCAGGAGTCCGCGCTTAAAAATGCCCCTGATGAGGCAAATGATGGCTTTAAAGTGCCAAAGATAGACTAGTAAACTAGTAAGGAGAAATTTTGGAAATTCATTATCTTACTGCTCACCAACTTAAAGACAGGCTGGAAAAAAGACAGATATCCTGCACTGAAATTGTTGAAGGTGTATATTTGAGAATTGAAGAGGTTGGGGACAGGCTAAATTCATATATCAGACTGGAGAAGGAAAGTGCCTTATCCAGGGCAGGGGAAGTAGATAAGCTTATAAGCGCCGGCAGTGATATAGAAGATTTTATGGGCATACCAATTGCCATAAAAGACAATATATGTACCAAAAATATAACTACAACCTGTGCATCCAGAATTTTAGAAAACTATATCCCTATATATAATGCTACGGTAATTGACAGACTGGAAAGCCGGAATTATATACTGGCTGGAAAGGCAAATATGGATGAGTTTGCAATGGGCTCGTCCAATGAAAACTCATATTTTGGGACTGTTAAAAACCCATGGGATACTGACAGGGTGCCGGGCGGGTCCAGCGGTGGACCTGCAGTCTGTGTTGCAGCAGGTGAGGCTGTATGCTCGCTGGGATCTGATACCGGCGGCTCAATAAGGCAGCCTGCATCTCTTTGCGGTGTTGTCGGATTTAAGCCCACATACGGAATGGTGTCCAGGTATGGACTGGTAGCGTTTGCATCTTCACTTGACCAGATAGGGCCGCTTACAAGAGATGTTGAAGATTGCGCAGCGATGCTTAATATAATCTGCGGCTATGACAGAAAAGATTCCACCTCTATAAATGTGGAGGTTCCGGATTATAAAAGCTTTCTTAAGGCAGACATAAAAGATATGAGGATCGGGGTTCCGAAGGAACTGATGGTTGAAGGTATCGACCGGGAAGTAAAAGAAGCAGTTTACAGGATCATCAAACTGGTTGAAGATATGGGTGGTATAGTTGAAGAGATCTCATTGCCAAGCCTGGAATATGCGCTGAGCGTGTATTACATTATTGCCCCTTCTGAAGCCAGTTCAAACCTTTCAAGATTTGATGGAGTAAGATATGGATACAGGAACGTGGAAGCGGGGGCCTTAAGGGAAATGTACCGCAGAAGCAGGGCAGAGGGATTTGGAGATGAGGTTAAAAGAAGAATAATGATAGGAACCTACTGTCTGTCAGCAGGATATTATGATGCGTATTATGAGAAGGCACAGAGAGTAAGAACGCTCGTTATAAATGATTTTAAAAAAGCTTTTGAAAAATTTGATGTTCTGATCTCTCCGACATCGCCTACTACGGCTTTTAAGATTGGAGAGAAGATGGAAGATCCATTGACCATGTATCTTTCGGATATCTGCACTATACCGGTAAATCTGGCGGGACTGCCGGCAATTTCAATTCCTGCAGGGCTGTCAGGCAGTAAATTGCCCATTGGATTGCAGATTATTGGAAACGTATTGAGAGAGGATAATGTGCTTAAGGTAGCTTACAGCCTGGAGAAGGCAATAGGCTTTACCGGCAGGCCTGGGTTATAACAGATTACAGATGTTTTTATCAGCTTATGCAAGAATGGTTTTTTTAAATTAATAACTAGTATATCTGGACTGGAGAAGTCAACTACCTCTCTCTAAAGGAAGAGGCTTGAATAAAGTCTCTGGTTGACTAGGAGGCATAGTTATTATGCAGAAGTTAAAAGAAAGAAATACATACACACCTACAGTTATTCCGCAAGATTGTAGCAACTGTGGTTTGTCATTAAACAGTCCTTTTGAGGTACGGGACAGTGTGGCAAGCTTAAAAACTTCTTTTAACAGCTCCGATGCGGCTCTCACTGCCAGAGAACAGGCAGGACAGAACTTGCGAGTATCTGTCGTAAATGTTCTCAATAAAAGAGGAGTTCCCCTGATGCCTTGCAAACCTCAAAAGGCTAGAAGACTTCTTAAAGAAGGAAAAGCTAAGGTATTAAAGAGAACCCCGTTTACTATTCAATTGTTATATACAACTGGAGAATCAAAACAAAATCTTACATTAGGGGTAGATGCTGGATACTCTAATGTAGGTTTGTCTGTAGTTTCAGCAGATAAAGAATTGTATTCAGCAGAATTAAAATTAAGAACTGATATGGTTAAGCTCAATTCAGAGAGGGCTACGTACAGAAGAACCAGAAGAAGTAGAAAGACGTGGTATAGAAAAGCAAGATTTCTTAATAGAAAGAAACCACAGGGATGGTTAGCTCCCTCGATCCAAAATAAGCTGGATACTCATTTGAAGATTATCGAAAGAATAAGGGGTATTCTTCCTATTTCTAATGTAGTTATAGAAGTAGCTGCGTTTGATACACAAAAGATCCAGAATCCAGAAATTACGGGAGTTGAATATCAGCAAGGTGAACTGGTGGGATATAAAATCAGAGAATACTTATTAGAGAAATGGAAAAGGAAATGTGCTTACTGTGGGGAAAAAGACATTCCTCTCGAAATTGAACATATTATACCAAAATCAAGAGGTGGCTCCAGCAGGATATCCAATCTAACGATTTCCTGCAACAAATGTAATTTAAAGAAGGGCAACAAAACAGCAGAAGAATTTGGACATCAAGAAATACAGAAACAGGCTAAAGAATCCTTAAGAGCGACTGTATTTATGAATAACGTTAGATGGAAATTAGTAAATCTACTGGGTTGTAAATGGACTTATGGTTATATAACAAAACACAATAGGATTAAATTAGGATTAAAAAAATCACATTCTAACGATGCTTTTATTATAGCAGGGGGTTCAACACAAAAAAGAAACGATCAAATATTTTGGATTAAACAGGTTAGAAAATGTAATCGGAAACTTTTTAAAGGGAAAAGAAGTCATCTTAAAAATACTGCACCGAGGTTCGTTAAAGAGTTTCAACGTTTTGACAAAGTGCTTTGGAAAAATATTGAATGCTTTATCTTTGGAAGAAGAAGTACAGGATACTTTGATATTAGAATGTTAAATGGCCATAAACTTTCTTCGAGTGCAAAAGCTAAAGATTTAAAATTATTAGAGACCTTTAAAACATTATTAACAGAAAAAATGCGTTTCCTCCCCTACCTAAAGGATGGGGTCTCCGCACAAAGGATGGAAGATGAAAAACGAATATGAACCGGTTATAGGCTTAGAGACCCATGTTGAACTTTATACCAATACCAAGATGTTTTGCGGGTGCAGGCTTTCATTTGGTGAGGAGAAAAATATATATACCTGTCCTGTATGTCTGGGACATCCAGGGTCACTTCCAGTTATAAATAAAAAGGCAATTGAATATGCCGTAAAGATTGCCCTGGCACTAAATTGTAAGATTAAAAAATATACTATATTCCACAGAAAAAATTATTTTTATCCAGATATGCCCAAAAATTACCAGATTTCACAGTATGACATGCCTCTGGGAGTCGGAGGCTACCTTGATATTGATATGGGCAGCTATATAAGGAGAGTGGGAATAACCAGGGTGCATATGGAGGAAGATACGGGGAAACTCCTGCATAAGGGAACAACCGGAAGAATAAGTGAATCCGAAGCCAGTATAGTTGATTTTAACCGTGCCGGGACTCCTCTTATAGAAATTGTTACGGAGCCGGATATAAGATCACCAGGGGAAGCAAAGGGATATATGATAACGCTAAGGAATTTAATTCTGTTTCTGAATGTCAGCGATTGCAGTATGGAAGAAGGGAGCTTGAGGTGTGATGCCAATGTTTCTGTAAGAAAAACATGCGAAGATAAAATTGGCACAAAGAACGAGATTAAAAATTTAAACTCCTTTAAATTCCTGCAAAAAGGGCTGGAATATGAAGTTAAAAGACAGATTAAAGTTCTGGAGACAGGCGGTGAAGTAATTCAGCAGACAAGGCATTATGACAGCAAAACAGGAACCACCAAAGTCCTGCGTTCTAAAGAAGAAGCCCATGACTACAGATATTTTCCGGAGCCAGATCTGGTTCCTATTTATATAGAGGATAAGATGATAGAGGATATTAGAAAAACAATTCCCGAGCTGCCTTCTGTAAAAGCTAAAAGATTTGAGAAGCAGCACGGCCTACCCAAATATGACAGCAGCTTTCTGGCTAATAATAAAGATCTGTCAGATTATTTTGAGCAGTGCTGCAGGCATTATAATAATGCTAAAAATATTGCCAACTGGATAATGGGTGACTTCAGCGCACTTCTAAATAAAGAAAAAATAATCATTAAAGATAGCAGGGTAACTCCTGAGAACCTATGCAAGATGCTGGAAATAATCGATAAGGGCAAAATCAATTCTAAAATAGCCAAGGCAGTATTTGAAGAGATGTTCAGCACCGGGGGGGACCCACAGAAGATTATTGAGGATAGGGGGCTGGAGCAGATAAGCGATGAAGGTTTGCTTGAAGCCATTATTGAAGAGGTCGTTAAAGATAATCCCGGCGCGGTGGAACAGTTCAGGGAGGGAAAGGATAAAGCTATAGGCTTTTTAATCGGAAGAGTAATGGCTAAAACCAAAGGCAAGGCAAATCCCAGAATAGTAAATGATATTATAACTAAAAAATTAAGTTGATCATATGCCAAAAATTAATATAATCTTAATTTTGATAAAGATTGATTTTTTAAAAAATATTTAATTATAAGTTTATGACTGGAGTTGGTTTGACTGTGAATACCAGGCTTATATAATACAAATAAATTATTATTTTATTATAGGAGGAGATAAAAATGATAAAGAAAATAGGTGTTTTATCTGGTGGAGGAGACTCTCCAGCAATAAATGCAGCTATAAGAGCAATTTATCTAAAGGCATCACAATATGGATATAAAGTAATCGGGATTAAAAATGGATGGGAGGGCCTGGTTAAAGGCAATATAGTAGAACTGGACAGGGAATCAGTTTCAGGGATACTGGGAGAAGGCGGTACCATAATTGGAACATCAAGGACCAATCCTTTCAAGATAGAAAATGGAGTTGAAAAGGTTAAAGAGAATATAAAAAAGTTTGAGCTGGATGCCATAATAACTATTGGCGGAGATGACACTAATGGCGTTATAACCAGGTTGACACAGTATGGAATAAAAGGTGTTGGTGTTCCTCAGACCGTAGATAATGATATTGCCCATTCTGATTATGCTATAGGTAGTGACTCTGCGCTGGAAGTTGTAACGGATTGCCTTGATAAGCTTCACACTACAGCATCTTCACATAGTAGAATAATGATAGTGGAAATTATGGGAAGAGACGCAGGCTGGCTTGCCTTAAGTGGAGGGATTGCCGGTGGAGCCGATGTTATTTTAATTCCTGAGGTTGCTTTTGACTATGATGAAATTGTAAATGTTATAGAAAAGAGAAGGGAAAGAGGCAAGGACTTTACTATAATCGCAGTTGCTGAAGGAGCAAAGCCTGCTGAAGGAGAAGAGCAGGTAACAGCTTCTTGTGCAATTGATAGTTTTGGCCATGTACAGCTTGGCGGGATAGGTAATGTTATTGCCAGGGAAATTGAGAAAAGAACAGGTTATGGAACCAGAGTAGTCATACTTGGCCACTTGCAAAGAGGCGGAAGACCGTCCGCTTTTGATAGGATTGTTGCCACCAGGCTGGGAGCAAAAGCTGTAGAGTTGGTCCATGAAGGACAATTTGGCCAGATGGCAGTTATGGAAAATGGTGCAATAACATCAGTTCCTCTGGAGAAGGCTATAAAAGAAGAGAAGCCAATGGATCAGGAACTTTATGAATTATCCAAACTCTTACATTAAAAAATTTTATGAATGTCTGCCCGGTCATAAACTATAAGAGTTTGAGCCTGATTCGTTACAAATCGGGCAATGAAGCTCGAAGTATATATGCTTTTTTACAAGAGGAGCTAAATGTCCAACTACAGTAATGCCACAATTGATATCAACCATTCTTCTACACTCTGGACATTTTGTATTTGGTATCTTGAAATATACCCCGGGATCTTTTCCAACATGACCATATGAGAGGTTGGAATAACTTTGCGTCATACTCAGCATTTTCTCGTAGGAAACCTCGCATCCACTTATACCAATATCTATAAGTGCCGAATATAGTTCCGGGTATTGCCTGGATACATACCGTATTACTTCCTCAGACTGTCGTGTGGGTATTAGATCAACCCCAGATGGGGGCTATCGGAAAAATTGAAGCCAATTTTCTCCAGTGCGGTTGCTGCAGCATTGTTATGTGTATCATCCAACACACGCAAAAGAGGTCCTACTGCTCTCCCGTCTCTTATATTCCCGAGAGCTACTGCTGTTTCCCGTCGGACATCTTTATCCTCATACTTTAAAGTTCTTATCAATCCTTCAACATCTTTATTTACTCGTATCTTTTCCACATTTGGCTTTTTACCAAATATATCCATTTTAACACCTCCAACTTATGCGACTAATTGCGAATAACTCGTTTTTATACGAATTATTTTCATAAAAATACCAAGACCTTACTCTTATACGAAATACGTATAGAATAATATCAATAGTATAGAATGATATCAATACTTGGGACTCCTATATTTTAACAAAATCAGTAAATTAATCAATTATCCAAATTGGAAAGGAAGCATCTAAAAATATCAAATATAATGAATACGCGCTGATATTTTTATGGTATAATAATAACAATAGTAAGGTTATTGTTAGATAATGTGTTAATAAGATAAGTCTGAATTTTTTTTGGCTAACCTTGAAAATTAAAATCAGCATTTTTATGCATTATTTATACTATTTTTGTTTAAAGATGATTTTTAATAAGTGAAAGGAAAACAAGGTGAATAAAAGACTATATGTAGGCAATCTGGAGTACTCTACTACAGATAAAGAACTGGAGGAACTATTCTCCAGTGAAGGTAGTGTAACTTATGCAAAAGTAATTAGAAGTCTGGATGGTCGATCGAAAGGCTTCGGGTTTGTGGAAATGGGAACTGAGGAAGAAGCAACAAAAGCTATAGAAAAGTTTAACCAGGGTGATTTTAAAGACAGGAAACTTTTAGTAAATGAAGCAAGACCTCAGGAAAATAGAAGTTTTAGTGGAAATACAAGAAGCGGTAATTACCGGAATGCACCCAAAGATGATCTTAATTATAAGTTAAGAAAATTAAGAAAAAGATTTAGATAGTTTTCTTAGAATTCTCAGTTATGGTAAGATTTTGCAAGCAATTTTATCCACAATCCTGAATTCGAGAGCCTTTGTAATTTTTTGGGTTTATACATTATCTAAGTTATGTAACTAAATTATAAATTCATAAGCTGATTATTTTAATTACCTTTAAATTTTAAGGGTTATTTTATTTAAATATGTTTTTTAAAATTATTATATTAATTTTTACCGGTAAAAAATCAAAAAGTTTAGATTATCTATAAGGATTAGGGTGATTAAAGATTAAAAGAGGATTAGAGTTTAAATTAGAAGAAGTAAAGATGCTGATCAGTAAAGGTAAAGTAGACGGTCTGCTTACCACGGAAGAAATTACTGAAACCCTTTCAGATATAGAGCTGACCAGTGACCAGATTGAAAATATTTATGACGTTATTCAGAATCTGGGAATAGAGATTGTAAGTGAAGAAGATGAGGATATTGATACCAAAGTTCAAAATGTAAAAACAGATAAGGGTCTATTAAAAAGGAAACCGGATCTTACTATAAAGTATCCTACTAATGACCCGGTAAGAATGTATCTTAAAGAGATCGGTAAAATAAGACTACTTACCGCTTTTGAAGAAGTGCAACTTGCAAAGAGAATTGAAGCTGGAGATCCTATATCAAAAAAATTGCTGGTAAAGGCGAATCTGAGATTGGTGGTAAGCATTGCCAAAAAGTATATTGGAAGGGGTCTGCTTTTTTTAGACCTTATACAGGAGGGTAATCTTGGACTGATAAGAGCGGTAGAGAAATTTGATTACAGGAGAGGTTTTAAATTTTCTACATACGCAACCTGGTGGATAAGACAGGCTATTACAAGAGCTATGGCTGATCAGGCTAGAACTATCAGAATCCCGGTCCATATGATAGAGAACATTAATAAATTGATAAGGGTTCAAAGGCAGCTGCTTCAAGAACTTGGTAGAGATCCTTCACCTGAAGAGATTTCAGAGAAAATGGATTTTACCCCTAATAAGGTAAGAGAAATAATTAAAATAAGCCAGCACCCTATTTCATTTGAAACTCCAATAGGTGAAGAAGGTGACAGTCACCTTGGTGATTTTATAGAGGATTCGGAAGTAGAAGCACCTTCAGATGCTGCATCTTTCAAGATGCTTCAAAACAAGTTAAAAGAGACACTTAATACATTAGATTATAGGGAAAGAAAAATTATAGAGCTTAGGTTCGGTATAAATGATGGCCAGCCAAAGACACTAGAAGAAGTTGGAAGGGAATTTGGTGTTACGAGAGAAAGAATTAGACAAATAGAATTTAAAACTCTAAATAAATTACGAAGCCCAAATAGAAGCAAAGCTTTAAGAGATTTTCTGGAAAGGTAATTTGTGGCTTATTTATTCAATATATTAAGGTACTTATGATGTAGTTGTTTTAAATAATAAAGCAAATGGTGCGCCAGCAAGAGCTTCTAAAGTTTAAATTGTCATTAATCATTTTTATTGTATTCTATCTCCGCAGGAGGGATAGTAGTGCCTTATAAAATAATAGGTATTGGAGAAATATTGTGGGATGTCTTTCCACATGTCAGAAAGCTAGGAGGAGCTCCGGCTAATTTTGCCTATTTTGTTAAAAAATTAGGACAGGATGGATTAGTTGCCAGTAAAGTCGGCGATGATTTCCCGGGAAAAGAGATTATGGATTCTTTATTTAAGCTTGGTTTAGCCGGGGATTTTATACAAATTGATTCCGAACATCCGACCGGAACGGTTGATGTAAAAATAGATGATAATGGACAACCGGATTATATTATAAATAAAAATGTTGCCTGGGACTTTTTAGAATTTAGTGATAGATGGAAAAAGCTTGCCAGAGAAGCCGATGTTATATGTTTTGGTACGCTGGCACAAAGGTCTTTAAAGTCCCGCAGGACTATTATAGATTTTTTAAAAATGGCACGGAGCAGTACTATTAAGGTATTTGATATAAACTTGCGGCAAAACTTCTATTCCCTTAAAACAATTATCAGGTCACTGGAGCTTGCAACAATATTAAAATTAAATACAGAAGAACTTGTAATACTGAAAAATTTAATGGGTTACTCCAGTAAAAAAAATGATATTAATTTTTGCAGGAGGCTCATGAATGAACATGGTATAAAGCTGGTATGCCTTACCAGGGGAGAAGATGGAAGCCTTCTTATGGATGAAGGTGATTACTACGATCACTCTGGTTACAAGATTTCTGTTGCTGATACAGTAGGTGCAGGAGATGCTTTTACAGCAGCAGTGGTAATTAAATATCTTGATGGCAGGACACTTGAAGAAATGAGCAATTCAGCTAACAGATTAGGATCATGGGTATCCTCACAAATTGGACCAACTCCGGTACTGGATGAAGAGATAAAAGAACTTTTTTATAAATAAAACTGGATATATCCCAATTAATTAAGCCTTCATCTTCCATCTGGTAAGGATATTTTCTCTGTTAAAAATCTTTATTGCAAGCCTTAAAACCAGTGGGCATATTACAAGCAGAATCAGGCAACCTATAAGCAGGTAAGTAATATTTAGAAGAAAAAACCCTGCCAGCTGTAGGCCAATAACCAGATAGATAGGCAATATTATTACTGAACCTATTCCCTGAGCGGCCCTTATATCGGTAGATTTTGATGAAACTATGATACTGGCCATGGTGAGAATAAAGGACAGTATGGGGCTAAGAAGGAAAGCTACAATAACCCATTCCACAGTGGGGAGAGGAGCATAACCCAGTTTAATGAAAGCTGCTGTATCAACCACTATGATAAGTATAATGAAATTAATGGTGGAAATAACGAAAGCCGGTACCATAGCAGTAAGTGATTTTCCAAGCAGCAGTTCGGATGTTTTTATTGGTGTAGCCAGGAGCGGCTCGAGGGTGTTATTCTCCTTTTCCATAATTACCGAGGAGGGGGCAATAAGACTGGGGACCATAGCCGGAAGTATAAGCAGGAAAATAAGTAATTGTTTTAAGGCAAATCCTATAAGTACCTTAAGCGGATCGCCAACCTGGCCAAACATTTTATTTATAAAATTTATAGTATCCTCATCCTTAAGTATAGAACCACTTCCAAGAATAAGCACAAGCGGCATAACAATTGAAAATATGGCAGTGATTATAAGGATTGGCATCCATATATTCTTATTCCTTATAACTTCTTTAATCTCTTTTTTAAAAATTACTGCAGCGTTTTTCATTTTGCCTCTTTATCTTTTATTAAATCAAGATATATCTCCTCTAAGGTTGCCTTTATTTCGTTAAAATAAAGGACCCCGGCACCGCTATCAACCAGTTTTTTAATAATTATGGGATTTGAAATTTCAGGTTTTCCAATTACTAAAGTTGCCTTGTTTTTATCTGTCTGGATATTTTTTATTTCATCAATTTCTTCCATCAATTTAATATATCTATCTGCATCATCTGTAAATACAATTTCAACCCTTTTATTTTTATCATCACTTTGAAGTTCTGAAAGTGTAGCAATCCTTATAATCTTTCTTTTTATTATGCATACTCTGTCAGACAGATTAGATGCTTCCTCAAGATTGTGGGTGCAGAGGAAAACAGTAGTTTTTTCTTTCTTCAGGCTCTCAATGAAATTTCTTACCATATGGGCACTTTCCGGATCAAGCCCTGCAGTTGGTTCATCTAAAAATAATATCTTTGGTTTATGTATCAGCGCGCGGGATAGTGCCAGTTTTTGCTTCATACCCTTTGAATAAGTACCAGCCAGGTCATCTTTTCTGTCCCAGAGATCGAACATCTTGAGATATTTTTTTATATTGTTTTTTCTAATGGTATTGGAGATACTATAAAAGCTGGAATAATAATCAAGATTATCGTAAGCAGATATTTTCTCATACATTCCAGGAGACTCGGTCAGAAGTCCTATTATTGACCTTATGTATTCACCATCACTCTCGGGACTTCTATTATCTATGGTCATCTTTCCCGAAGTTTGAGAGATAAGGGTTGAAAGCATTCTTATGGTAGTTGTCTTTCCTGCTCCATTAGGACCAAGAAATCCAAATATTTCACTTTCATTTATATTAAAGGAAATATTCTCAACTGCAGTTATAGTTTCAAATTTTTTAGTAAGATTTTCTACGGTTATCATAAGTAAGGATTTTAACTTTTATCTTATAATTTATCAATTTAAAGACCGGAGCGTTATGAAGTGATATATAGAAATAAAATTTTATTAATTCTTACTTTTATGATAAAGTAATACCAAAATATGATAGTAAGGATTTTTTAAATGAGTACGACTACTATAACAAAGAAGGGTCAGATAACCATACCCAAGCAAATAAGGGAAAAGCTCGGCCTGAAAGAGGGAGATAAAGTAATAGTTAAATTTGATGGTAAGAAGACATTTATTAGAAAGATCCCTTCTATTTTTAGTTTACAGGATTCTGTTCCTGTACCAGAAGATATAAAAAAATTGAGCTGGAAAGAAATAGAAAAAAAGGCACATGATCATATAGCAAAAAGGGTGAAATCTTGAAAAATAGAGTTTATGCGGACACCAATCTATTTATAAGATTTTTTACCGGTGATCCTGACAATCAGGCTCAGGAATCCAGAAAGTTCCTTGATCAGGTATCAAGAGGAAAATATGAACTATATGTATGTGACTTAATCATTGCTGAGATTATTTATGTTCTGGAAAGCATATATCATTTGGATAGATATAGCATAGTTGAAAAAATACTGGCTATTGCTGAGATTGATAATACGGTAATAGAAAATCGCCAGGTCGTCCTGAAGGCACTGGATTTATATGAAGAGAAAAATATTGATTTTATAGATGCATATCTAGCAAGTCATTCTGTAAAAAATAACTGTGATACAGTATTTACATTTGATAGAGACTTTAAAAAAATAGATTTTATAAAGAAAATCATTCCTTAAAATTATTTTTCTTCAACTTTTTTTAGGAGAATCAGAATATTCCTTTTGAGATTTTATCTAGCTTCTAATATAATTCCTTTTAACAGGAAATAGCAGATAGGGTAATTTTATTAAAATAGGCATATAAATGAGGCTATGCCAGGAGATAAAATGAGAGCAACTACCAGGACTAAAAAAATAGATATATTGATGATAGATAATTATGACTCTTTTACTTTTAATCTGGTGCAGTATCTGGGCATTCTGGGCGAGAATATAAAGGTCAGGAGAAATGATAAGGTAAGTCTGGATGAAATTAAAAAGATGGCGCCATCCAGGATAGTTATTTCACCTGGTCCGGGAAGACCTGTTGATGCAGGCATGTCAAAAGATATAATCAGGCATTTTTATAAAGAAATACCAATACTGGGAGTCTGTCTGGGGCATCAGTGCATCGGTGAAGTATTTGGTGCAGAAGTGATCAATTCAGGAGTGGTAATCCATGGGAAGACATCTATGATTTATAATGATGGAAAGAGTATTTTTAGCGGTGTTGAAAATCCTTTTGAAGCCGCCAGATATCATTCTCTTATTTTAAAAAAAGGCACCATCCCTTCTTCACTTGAAGTAACTGCTCATACTGAAGATGGCATTATAATGGGAGTAAGGCATAAAAACTATAAGTTGGAAGGAATACAATTTCATCCTGAATCATTCCTGACTCCAGTCGGGTTAAAAATACTTAAAAATTTCATTGATCTATGAAAATCCTTTCGACAATTTCAGCCATTAATCTAAAAACAACACCTCAGGATGCAGCCTATATTTTAAAGGATAGTAATTATTTATGTTTTCTGGACAGCAGTCTCTCTCCGAATAAATATTCCAGGTTCTCTTATATCGGCTGGGATCCAAAATTTGTTATAAAGAGCAGCGGCTATAAAAATGAGTTTACCGGTAACGCCAGAGATATCAGGTATTATTCCTATCAGCATCCTTTGTCTTTTCTCAAACAAAACATTAAAGAGTATACCTGCAGTCCTCCAGGCAGTGAAATAAAGAATGTTAGAGTGGTCTATATAGATGAGGGCAAGATTGTGAAAATAACCAGGGACCTTGAAGAAAAACTCCCTGATTTTAAGGGTGGTTTTGCCGGGTATTTCTCTTATGATCTGAAAAACTATATTGAAAAGCTTCCTCAGAATGTTTCCGATGATGTTAATCTTCCCATATTTTATCTTGCTTATTATGACAGGTTGCTTGCATACGGCCACCAGGACAGCAGGTGGTATTTTATCAGGAATTTTTTAACCGGTGAAAAGAAAGAGGAAAATAAAAGTGCCTGTGGAACTGCTTTCCTGGAAGATGATTATATGGTTTCTGATATAAGGGATAGGGATTTAATTAGGAAAGTCAATCTGGAAGTAGAGGGTGTTGTTAGTAGTTTGGAAAGCTTAAATGATATAAAAAGGGAAATTATTGAGAAATATTACAAGAAAAACATCTCAAATATAAAACTCCACTCAAATCTTACCAGGCGGAATTATATCAAAAAGGTACTTGAAACCAAAGAATATATTCATAACGGCGACATTTATCAGGCAAATTTTTCTCAGAGATTTGAAGCGGACCTGCCTGTAGAACCGATGGACCTATATTATATATTAAGAGAAAAAAATGCTGCTCCATTTTCTGCTTTTATGGGATTTCCTGAGCTCAGCATAGGCAGTTCTTCGCCCGAAAGATTTTTATTTTTAAAAAATAATATTATAGAGACGAGACCCATAAAAGGGACCCGGCCCAGGGGGATAGATTCTGACAGGGATGACAAAAATATGATGGAACTAAAAAACAGCATTAAAGATAGAGCGGAACTGAATATGATTGTTGACCTGGAGCGTAATGATCTGGGGAAATTCTGTTACTACGGTACAGTTAGAGTTTGCGAGCACGCAGTTGTAGAAAAATATGCGAGGGTTTTTCATTCTGTCTCCACGGTAACCGGCAAAGTAAAGAAAGGTACCGATATTTCAGGTATAATAAAGGCTGTATTTCCCGGCGGCTCAATAACAGGTGTGCCCAAAATAAGGGCAATGGAAATTATTGATGAGCTTGAACAAACAGCCAGGAGTGTCTATACAGGTTCGGCTGGTTATATTGGAATTGATAGTACCATGGATTTAAATATTGTAATCAGAACATTTGTTATAAAGGGAAATAAGTTTTATTATAATGTAGGCGGAGGAATTGTAGAAGATTCGGTACCTGAAGATGAGTATAATGAAACTCTGGATAAAGGAATTGCGCTAAAGGAAACTTTAGAGTTTTTTAATGCAAAGAATCTGAGGAAACTGATATAAAATTTACCCGGCGGGTTACTAGTATGTTTAAATATGTTTTTGTAAGTGAGAAGCTGGTTATAGAAAGCAAGGCTAAAGTACCGGTTAGAGACAGGGGATTTTTATATGGTGATGGCCTGTTTGAAACCTTGAGAAGCTATGGGGGCTATACATTTATGCTTGATGCCCATCTCGAGAGACTGTTATTTTCACTTAAGGTTTTAAAGTATAATCTTCCTTTTGATAAAGAATATATAAAAGATGCCCTGAGAAGAACTATTGATAAAAACAATCTTCAAAAGAGGGATGCCTATATAAAGATAATTGTAACCAGAGGTATCCACAGCGGGGAGCTTCATTTTAGCGGCGGGTATAAGCCTAATCTGGTAATAATTGCTGACAGTCTCACACCTTACCCGGAAATTGATTATACTGAAGGAATAAATATTACCACTTCTTCAATAAGAAGATCGGCCATAGGCAGCAATCTTTATTGTCACAAGCTTCTGAATTATTTTGAAAATATTTTCGCAAAAAATGAAGCTCATTGTAATGAGGCCCAGGAGGCGGTTTTCTTAACCAGGGATCATCTGGTTCTGGAAGGTGCATCAAGTAATATTTTTTTTGTAAAGAGAAACATAGTTTATACTCCACCGCTTACCCAGAGCATCTTACCAGGAATAACCAGAGAAGTGGTCATAAGGATATGCAAGGAAAACGGGATAAAAGTCAAGCAAAAAAAGGTTCACTACCGTGATATTATAAATGCAGATGAAATATTTAAGACCAGTTCTATTGCCGGGATTGTGCCTGTAAGAAAAATTGACAGGTTTGTGGTAGCTGGAAAAGTTCCAGGTAATACTACCTTAAAGCTTATGAAATTATACGGAGATAAAGTTGAGTATTTGAAATCAAGGGGAATTTCTTGTTACCGGGTAAAAAATAATTTTACTTAAGAAAAACATAGTGCTAATATAAAAAAGCTTCTACTTAAATATTAAAAATTAGTATTGAATTACAATGGTTACAAAAAAAATCTTTGGGAAGCAGATTCCAGGAGAAGGGGGTAATAAACAGTGAAGCAATTCACAAGTCTTATGGATCTTATAGAAAAAAGAAAAAGCATCAGATCTTATAAACCTCAGGATGTGGAAGAAGAAAAATTAAATTATATTCTGCAAGCATTCAGAAAAGCTCCATCAGCCAAAAACCTTCAGCCATGGAAATTGATTATAGTAAAAGATAAGAAAAAAATAAGTGACCTGTCTATAGCATGCAATAATCAAACTTTCCTGTCGGAGGCACCGATACTGATTGTGGCCTGTGCTAAAGAGGATGAGGCTTATGGAGTTATGGGAGGTTATATGAATAGTTATTCTGTAGATATAGCACTGGCTCTGGAGCATTTAATCCTGGCTGCAACTGAAAAGGGATTGGGTACCTGCTGGATTGGAGCATTTAAGGAAAAATTGGTAAAGGATCTTCTTGATGTCCCGGATAATGTAAGGGTGGTGGCTATAACCCCGGTAGGATATCCAGCCGTGGAAGGTAGAATCAGGGGAAGAAAACCCATTTCTGAAATAGTCTGCTATGATAAGTATATAGACTGATAAAAAGCTTATACGCAAAAATTTTATGGAAATAATTACAACCCATCTAAGTTCTGACTTTGATTCTTTTGCCGGAATGGTAGCGGCGAAGAGAATATATCCACAGGCTCAAATTGTATTACCTACTGCTATAAATCAAAACGTAAGAAAATTTATTACTCTTTATGAAGACGAGCTCCCACCTCTTATGGATCCAAAGGAAATTGATTTTTCAAGAGTAAAAAGAGTTGTTATGATAGATACTAAAATTGCTTCAAGGCTTGGCCCGGCAAAAGAAGCATTAAATAATAAAAATGTTGAAGTTGTAGTCTATGATCATCATCATAGATCATCTGAAGATACGAAAGCAACTTATGATTATTCCAGGGAAGTTGGAGCTACTACAACGATTCTGGTAAATATCATAAAAAGAAAAAAAATCTCTATTTCTCCGCTTGATGCTACCCTGTTTACACTTGGAATTTATGAGGACACAGGCTCATTTACTTATCCCGGTACCACCCCTAAGGATCTGGAGGCAACCTCTTTTCTTATGAAGAAAGAATCTGACTTGTTCGTGGTGTTAAAATTTTTAAATCTTTCACTTTCTGAAGAACAGCACAAGCTTTTGGAAAAGCTGATAATGAACTGCAAAAAGGTAAAGATTAGTGAAACAGAAATCTTGCTTTCCCAGGCAGAGATGCCAAAATTTATTGAAGGGCTCTCAGTACTGACAAGGAAGTTATCCCAGATTGAAGATGTAAGCATAACAATATGCTGGGCTAAAATGAAGAAGAAAATATATCTGGTTGCAAGAAGTGATGATAAAGATGTGGATGTATCTGAAATACTTAAAATTGTTGGAGGTGGGGGTCATCCCCAGGCAGCTTCTGCTGTAATAAGTGATATGAGTTTCGAGGATATAGAAAGCAAGTTGCATTATTCTCTCAAGAAAAATATAAGAAAACCAATAATGGCAAAAAATATAATGTCTTACCCGGTAAAGGTGGTAAAGGAAAATGTAAGCATATCCGGGGTTGATGAAATTTTAAAAAAATATGGTCATTCAGGGATACCTATTGTAGATAAAGATAATAATCTTGTGGGAATAATAACCAGAAAAGATATAGATAAGGCCATTGGGCACGGCTTATCTCATGCCCCGGTAAAAGGTTTCCGCTCACACAGCATTGTTAGGGCCGGTCCCAATACCAGTATTGGCGAAATACAGGACCTAATGATAGAAAATGGTATTGGCAGGATACCTATTACAGACAAGAAAAAAATTATAGGTATAGTTACCCGAAAAGATATATTAAGATTTCTGCATGGCCGCAGTTATGAAAATTTATTAGAGCTTTCCCCGGGTAGAGTAAAAAAGGTATTAAAGGTCATTTCCAGTACAGCAAGAGTTTTAAAATATAATACTTATCTTGTAGGAGGAATAGTAAGGGATGCACTGCTCAGGATACCGAATTTCGATATAGATATTGTGGTGGAGGGTGATGGAATAAGATTTGGCAGAGAACTTTCCAAAAGATTTAATTGCAGGTTTGAATCCCATCAAAAATTCGGAACTTCTATTCTTGTACTTGATGACGGACAGCATATAGATATAGCCACAGCAAGAGTAGAGTATTATAAAAGTCCGGCAGCTCTTCCCACTGTGGAATTGGGAAATATAAAACAGGACCTTTCCAGAAGGGATTTTACTATAAATGCTATGGCCATATCTTTAAGCAAGAAAAATCTTGGTGAAATTCTCGATTTCTTTGGCGGCAGAGAAGATTTAAAAAATAAAAAAATTAAAGTTCTGCATAAGATGAGTTTTATAGAGGATCCCACCAGAATTTTCAGGGCGGTGAGGTTTGAGAAGAGACTTGGGTTTAAAATGGATGGCCAGACTGAAAAATTAGCCAGGACCACCATAGATATGAATATAGTTTCAAAGCTGAATGGAGTAAGGATACGAGATGAACTTATTTACATTTTTAATGAGAAAAACCCGCTGGAAGCAATCAGGAGGCTGGGCGAATTAGGTGCATTAAAGGAAATAGGGATAAAAGTGAAGGCAGATGCAAAATTTATAAAGCAGCTAAGGAAGATTTTAAAGTATTACGTGGAGCTAAAAGATTTTTATAAGAAAGATGGTAAAGAAATAAAAAAATGGAGACTGCTTTTCACTCTTTTGCTGCAGGGAATTAAACCTGGTGAAATCAAAAGATGGTGCTTTGAGATGAAGGTCAGAAAAAAGGATTTAAATATTATACTGGAAACATATAATAAGTGGAACGAGGTCAAAAAAAGTCTTAAAAACACAGTCAAAAGGAATTCCACTCTTTATTATATGGTAAGCAGGATTTCTCCGGAACTTCAGGTTATTACATGCAGCTGGGGTAGTGTATATTATAAAAATATTAAAAAATATCTGGACGATCTCTCCGAATTGCACCTGGAGATTAGTGGTGAGACATTAAAAGATATGGGTTACAGACCATCAGAGAAATTTAGAGATGTTCTGGGAAAACTTTTTGAAATGAAGCTGGATGGTAAAATCTCTACCAGGGAAGATGAAATCTACTACCTGAAAA
>JABMRD010000173.1 GCA_013202875.1 Actinomycetota bacterium
ACTCACATGAATGGGATGATATGCCGTTTGGTCTTTTAGGTCAGGCTGGTTTCTTTTCTCATTTTGATATCCATTTCAACTATAAGGAGAAAGAAATCTTATTAGAATACCATTCTTAAGTTTTGCATAGGACATCAAAACTTCAGAATCTAATGGAGAGTCATTCAAACTTTGAAAACCTCCTATTGTTACGGTCCTTCCCATTTCTGGTACTATAACCTCTGCTGACTTCTGACAGTTCAGTCATGCATCACTGCATGGGGTTCTGCTTGACAAATTCATATCTGCAGAGTACCTGTCAGACCTCCCCGCTTAAGAGCAATAACTTTAGTCCCATGTCACCGCTGCATTTACACCGTGAAATTCGTGTAGTGTTGGACTTCGTTTTGTATTGCAAACTCACCCAAAAGGCATATGCCTCATATGCAGTTCGTGTTCCTCAGACCAGAGCTTTGCCGCCGACTTCCTTTGGATTCCACCTCACGGTGGACACCCTTGTCTTTAGCTAACGGTTGGCACTATCAACCCCGTATCGGACTTTCGCCGACGAGTAAGCACCCATGCTGAGCACACATAGAAAAAATCTTTGGCAGCATTACCAATGTTTTTTGCCAACTCTTAGAGGATTTAAGAATCAAATTTATTGGCCTGGAATTTGTAAATTTTAAACCAATACAGATAAAACCCTCATCTCCTCCTTAACCTGTAAAGGGTGCTTTCTAGGTTAATCCCCACAACATATAATTATATTATCATAAAAGATGGGGCAACAGGCTTCCCTAAAATTTTAATAAGATAAATCTCATCTTATTTAGGTTATTTTGTGATAAAATAAAAAAATCATTCTTCAGAGCTGAATATACTCATCTTTTATTGCGATACCTATTTTGCTATACTATGATGCTGAATAGTAATCTATTTTTTATAGATAAAAACTGATAGGAGTGTATTTTGATATGGAAAAATTGATTATTGCATATGACATGGGAACCGGGGGCATTAAGTCATCTTTAATCAGTGAAAAAGGCAATATTATTTTCAGCTCGTTTTCCCCTTATGAGACCTACTACCCTTTTAATAAGTTCCACGACCAAAAACCTGAAGATTGGTGGAATGGAATTATTTTCAGCAGCCGAAAACTTATAGAGCTCTCCGGTATCGATGTTAACAGGATAGAAGCTCTGGCTATTTCGGGACACAGTCTCGGTGCAGTGCCTGTGGATAAAAAAGGCAACTTATTACGTGAATTTACACCAATATGGTCAGATACCAGAGCTGAAACTCAGACACGATATTTTTTTAAAATTGTGGATTATAAAGACTGGTATAACACAACCGGGAATGGATTTCCTCCTGAATGCTACTCTATTTTTAAGATCATGTGGTATAAAGACAATGAGCATGATATGTATAAAAAAATATATAAAATATTGGGTACTAAGGATTACTGCAACTTCAAGCTGACTGGAAAAATGGCGACCGACCACTCTTACGCATCCGGTTCAGGGGTCTATAACCTTCAAAATAATGATTACTCAGAAAATTTTTTAGAAAAGTCAGGAATCGATAAGAATATCCTTCCTGAAATAATCCATTCATACGATATTGTAGGCACATTAATCCCTGAAGCGTCGAGGCTTACAGGCCTTCCGCAAAAAGTAAAGGTGGTCTGTGGTGGAGTAGATAATTCATGCATGGCACTGGGTGCACGCGGAATAAAGAATGGCCGTATATATACTTCTATCGGGTCGTCAGCATGGATTGCGATAACATCCAGCAAGCCTGTATTGGATTTTAAATATAAACCGTTTGTATTTGCACACGTTATAGATGGAATGTACACTTCTGCTACAAGCGTGTTTTCTGCAGGCAACAGTTTTCGTTGGGTTCGGGATGTCATTTGCCGGGATTTAATAGAAAAAGAGGAATCCGGTTGCAGTAATGCTTATGAAATGATGGATATTCTAGCCGGGAATTCACCTATCGGAGCCAACAAATTGATATTTAACCCAAGTCTTGCAGGCGGCTCCATGATAGAAGAAAGTCCTGATATCAGAGGTGGATATGCTGGACTGATGCTTGGACATAAGCGTGAAGATTTGATTCGTTCGGCTATAGAGGGCATCTCTTTTAATCTACGGCATGCTCTGGATATCCTGAGGAAATATGAAGATATCAGCGGACAGATGCTAGTTGTCGGGGGTGGTGCCAGGAGTAAGTTTTGGAGAAACATACTATCCAATGTCTATGGCATGGAAATACTGAAAACAAATATCGACCAGGATGCGGCTACCTTAGGTGCAGCGGCAGTTGCCGCTTACGGCACCGGAATCTGGAAAGATTACGACATCATTGATAGAATTCATAAGGTGCAGTCGATTGAACAGCCAAGTACTAAAAGTATTGAATTATATGAGACTGTTTACCGGTTATACCAGAATGTTACCCATCATATGTCGGAAATTGGAATAATGATGGGAAATACCAAAAAATAAAAGATTTATATAAAGAAGATCAATATCCCAGCAATTAATCATCTTGCCTCTATTCTACCCTAAATAGTAGCTAAATTAAGCATAATTTTAAAATATTTTCCTGGATCATGTTCCAAATCAAGGTTTTTAGGGTAAAAATTATACTAATTTTTTAATTTTAGGGTACCTTAACTATATGTATTTGTGATAATATTAAACACCGATTTTCACAGTCTCTATAATCGTCACTGAAATCATAATCAGGGGGTCCACGTGATTTTGATGGGGCAGTTGTTTAACCAGAGTACGTGAAAAGGTTGAGCTAGTTTTTCCATGTCATCCCTTGTGTTTTTGATGCTAAAGGGATTGGACAGCTTACTGCAATCTTTATCAACTACTGCGACTCTGGAACTGTCTTTGGCAAGGTCAATGCCCACATATACTTTCTGATTCATGGATCTTGTTTTCTCTTATGAAATGATATTTTCGCCAAGCGGCTTCTTATCTCTTTGGACCAATAACAAAGCCTCGTTATAATTGGTGCTTAAATAATTTAAGCCCAAATCATTCTAAATCATTGTTTGAAGGTCAGAGCAAGAAAGCAAAAGTCTTTAGGAATTGGTCTACCCCCTATGAACTATTTATTATTATCTTATTATACGAGCAAATTCTTATAATTTAACCACAATGTGTGGCCTGAAGCAGTATCTAACTGCCTAAAACTGTCCGGGTGGCAGTATAATGGCATTAATGCATTAAAAAAACCGGTTTAATACGATAATATTGTTGAATAGTAACTTTTTTGGATAAAGCTATTATGTATTTAACAATTATGCTCTGCCCACTAAATTAACTGAAAAATCATATTTAGATGCATCAACAATCATAATAACGACTTCTATTGGTTTGCCTATACTAAAAGTGATTCGACGGTCAACAAGCAACGGACTGCCAATGGGGATTTGAAGAAGCTCAGATTCAAAATAATCTGCTACCTTAGCCTTGATATTGTCTATTGCCGAAGTAATAATAATCCCATATTTTGTTTCCATGTGATGATATAATGATTCAAAAGAACCAGAATCGGATAGTATACCTTGTACTAAATCTGGAACAATAAAATTCGTCATCAACGCAATCGGTTTATCATTTACAAGTTGAATTCTTTGAATACGAACTACTTTTGAATCATCAGGAAGGTTAAGATCTTCCAAAACATTTTTGGGTGGCACAATCAGATCAATATGCATACTTTTTGTTTGTACAGAATAACCTTTTGCTTTGAGCGTTTCTGTAAAAGATGTAACGTAGTTCAGTTTCTGTGTAGTTTTATAATCCAAAACTTCTGTTCCTCTACCTTGCTGAATCTTAACAAACCCCTCTTGCTCAAGAAGTTCCATTGTCTTTCTAATAGTAGTCCGACTGACGCCAAAAATGTTGCAAAGATCCGGTTCTGCAGGCATGAGTGAACCTATTGCATAAGTGTCATCTAGTATCTTTTCTTTTATCTGTTTATAAACTTTCACATAGGCGACGATTCGTTTAATCATAAAGGTCTCCAAAAATATTATTTAATCCAATATACATCATTATGTTTAGCATGTCAATTGTCCGATAAAATTGTGCCAATTAAAATTTAGCTAACATTACCCAATAAAATTGTTATAAACACCTAATAAAAACCCTTATAACTATGGTGCCCTCTAAAATTAATCTAAACATTACTATTGACAAACAAAACATCATTATGTTAATATAAATTGTGCGATGAAATGTACTATTTATTGCAGAATGAGAGAGTAGTCATTAGCACAAGAAAGAACATGGAAGAGAATGGAGGGAAGGGGTTATGTAATATCATAATAGAACAAAATGACGAGCAGATTCGTTGTAATTAACGAAAAAATTCCCCACTGGTGCCTGGGGAAAAATATTTGCAAAAGCGAGGAATTTAAACTTGCAAAAAATAATGTACATATTTCCATCGATTACAGATTATATATAGAAATTAAAAAGGTAATAATGAATAAAAAGCATGATATTTTTAGTATCAAAATGAATGTGTACATTAAGCACTTGAAAAAAGGAAGTTTGACATGAATTTAACCAAAGTACAAGTAGCAAGGATGATAGACATTAGCGCTGTTAAAGCAGAATCCACAGTGGAAGAAGTTCAGACTATTGTAAAAGCGGCTAAGAAACATCATTTTATCTGTGTGTTTGTATTACCATCGTTCACCCCGGTGGCGAAAGAGCTTTTAAAAGGAGAAACAGAAATCTTTCTCGGGGGTGCGGTTGGGTTTCCATCTGGAGCGACTACGACGACTTCGAAAGTATTTGAAGCTGAAGAGTTGCTTGAAATGGGATGCAATGAGCTGGATGTGGTGATAAATATTGGCAAATTGAAATCAAGGCTATATCAGGATGTCATTACCGATATCGAAAAAGTTGTTGAGGTTGCCGGCATTATTCCAGTCAAAGTAATTTTGGAAGTCAATTTGCTTACAGATGCTGAAATTCAAGATGGAGCTAAGATCATTAGGGACAGCGGCGCGGAATTTATTAAAACCGGAACGGGTTGGACTGGAGCAACAACCTTTGAACATATTCGCTTAATTAAAAAAACGGTGGGCGATAGTATCCGCTTAAAGGCTGCAGGTGGTGTGAGTAATTTGGATGTATTATTGAAAATGTATCAAATGGGTGTTTCGCGGTTTGGCATTGGCCATAAGACTGCTATAAACATAATGAATGAATTTTCAAAAGATACGACTTTTAAGGCCAGTGGGTATTGATCGTGGAAAGCAAAATTCTTGCGCTCGACATAGGAACCGGTGGCGCCAAAGCATCGGTTTATGATGAAGCTGGTAATTCGATTGCTGATTGCTTTGTACATTATTCATGATAAATACGAGATAATTTTAGATTTATTCAATTCTTACTCTGGTAAGCATGATACCAGAGGTAAGTTTTTATATATATAGAACATGTTTTTACATGTAACTAACAACAACATTAACACGATAGGAGGAAAAAAGAATGAAAAAATTTCTAACCGTTTCATTATGTATTGTTTTTGCAGCTACAATTGTATTTAGCTTTGCTGCGTGCGGAGAAAAAAGCATTCCGGTCTCAACAACTTCTTCATCCACTGCCGTAACTGAAGCGGCTTCTGAATCAGATGATAAAGTAGAGGCCGCAATAGCAACACTAGATCCGAACCGAGGTCAGGGCAAAATGATCGGCGTCGTCGCATTTTTCCAAGCCAATGATTGGAATAGAAATGCACTAAAGGCCATTAAGGAAAACCTTGAAAAGTACAAATATACTGTCAATGTCATTGATGGCAATGGCGATGCTGCAGCAATGAATGCCGCCATCGATACACATATTGCCAATAAAGTAGACGGTATTATCATTGCAGGCGGCGATGGTACAGCATTGAAATCCGGCTGTCAGAAGATTGTAGCAGCAGGCATTCCGTATACGGTAATCGATATGTTTCAGGAAGGTGCCATTACGAACGTGATGGCTGATAACTGGGGAGGCGGCACACAGCTTGGCCTTTATGTCGTCAATCAAACTGGTGGAATAGGCAAAGTTCTGATTTTAGACACTCCGAGTTGGGTAACGCTGCTTGCCCGTGCTGATAGTGCAGACGTTGTGTTTAACCCTTTTAGAACGGACGATCCTACAAAGGGTATCGTAACCGAAAGGTTTGATATTGATGCTGGAAACGCTGTCACGGATGCCCAGACCAAAGTAGCCGCTGCTTTGTCCGCTGATACCGGGAAGAACATCAAGGCGATCATCACAACATGGAATCTGCCGGCCGTTGGCGCTTATGCTGCGCTCAGAGCTGCTGGAAGGACCAAAGACATCGTCATCGCGAGCGGTGATACGGGTAAGGATGTCCTTCAGGCAATGAGGGAAAAAGAAGCAGGCAAGTGGGTGTTCATGGGCCAAAACTCCAATGTTTTGGGCAAGAGAGCAGCTCAAGGCCTTGACCTCGCATTAAACGGAAAGAAAGACCTTGTTCCATATGCTCAGTTCGGTCCGACGTACTTCGTATCCAACCAGGGTGGTCCGAATGATCCTGTGACGGATGGTTCCGAGATCAAGTTGCAAAGTCCGGAACAGCACTGGCAGGAAGTATTCGGAACTGAATTTGGTACCATAAGCGAATAATCATTATTAAGTTCCTAGATGGGGAAGATGCGGATTTGTTCGCATCTTCCCCATAGTGAAAATTATTTGAGGGTAACGTGACAGGTAATATTGTTATAAAAATCCGTGGCGTGAAAAAATATTTCGGGGCTACTAAGGCATTGGATGGCGTTGATCTCGAAATCTACGAGAATGAAGTCCATGCCATTGTAGGTTCTAATGGGGCTGGGAAATCTACGCTCATGAAAACCCTAGGTGGTGAATATGTGCCAGATGAAGGGAAGTTTTATTATCTCGATGAAGATATTACCGGTTTGACGCCATTTCAAATTCAAAAAAAAGGGATACAAATTGTCCATCAGGTATTAAATATTGTCGATAGCATGTCCATATTGGAGAATATTCTTTTGGCAAGTCCTCCGACCAAAAACGTGGTACTAGACTGGAAAGAGGGAAAAGCCAAGGTTAAAGAAGTTTTGGAATTTATCGGCATTGATTTTGATTTGAGCAAAACGGTAGGTTCCCTTTCGATATCAGAACAACAATTTGTCGTTTTGGCTAGAGCACTCATCAACAAACCAAAAGTACTTGTTTTGGATGAACCCAACTCGAAAATCGGTCTTGAAGAAACAGAAAAGTTGTTTGCGGTTATAAGGAAGCTAAAAGCACACGGAACAACGACAATTTACATTTCTCACCGGATAGAAGAAATCTATCAGGTTTGTGATAAAATAAGTGTGTTCAGGGATGGAAAATGTATTGATACACGGGCAACAAAGGATTTTCCACAAGATGAACTAGTGACGATGATGCTGGGGAAAAAGCTCGATGTTTTTTTCCCAAAAGCCAACGTGGAAACCGGAACAGAAATCCTTAAAGTCGTTAACCTCAAATTTAAAGATAAGATTAATGGCGTAAGTTTTTATGTCAAATATGGGGAGATCGTTTCGCTTGTTGGTGCGGTTGGAGCGGGCAAGACAGAAATCGTGAACTCGATTTACGGTATTTTAAGACCTGACAGCGGGGATATTCTAATAGACAATAATACGGTATTTCCAAACCATTCCCCCAGAAAAGCCATCAAAATCGGCATTGCATTAGTGCCTGAAGACCGGGCGACGCAGGGAATGATAGGAGAATACACTGTAAAAAATAATTTAACTGCTATAAACATGAAAAATATCTCCAAAAACTCCTTTATCCAATTAAAAAAAGAAGTCAAGCTGGCTCAAGAGCTTAATGATAAATTGTCTGTTACGCCTAATGACATTAATTATATAATTCAATCATTATCCGGAGGTAATCAGCAGAAAGTTATTATCGGAAAATGGTTAGTGGATCCATATAAGCTTTATCTGCTGGACGAAGTAACAGCAGGTGTGGATATCGGCGCGAAGTCGGAGATATATCAGCTTCTAGGGGATCTTGCCAGGGGGGGGGCAGGCGTCGTACTGGCAACGAGTGATATTGAGGAAGCAATAGGATTAAGCGACAAAATAATCATATTGTTTAAAGGCAAGATCGTTAGGGAAGTTGATCCTAAAGTCACCACAAAAGATGAAATTTTATCTTACATCATGGGGGCTGAAAAATATGCGCAATAAAATCAACAAATATTTACTATGTTATACAATGCCTTTCGGGTTATTGGTTTTAGTTTTTCTGCTGCAAATAATATTTTATGATGTGCCGCTGTTTTCCGCACTGAATATTAAAAACATGTTGCTTCAGTCCGTCAGCATTGCCATGACGGCCCTCGGGCTATCTTATATTATGATGAGCGGTGAAGGGGACTTGTCTTTTGCCGGTATGTTCAGCTTGCTTACAGTTGTCTTTGCGATTGTGACCAACGCTTGGAGTAATTTTTTCATTGCGATTATAGCCATAACTATAATCGCTGTTGGAGTTAATCTGATGATCTCGCTTTTGGTTACACGGCTAAAGTTTTCGTCTTTTATTGTGTCCATTGCGGTAATGTTTATGGCCAATGGCATTGAGAAGGCTTTTCATCAGCAAACTACGCTTATTAATAGCGAAGTCATTAAATCTTTTTCCACCATTGAATTTGGGCTGCCCCTGGTTGTATGGCTGATGGCGTTTGTGTATTTGATATCTTATTTCATAATTAATAAGACACGATTCGGGTTTAATTTGAGAATCGTTGGTGAGAACAAGTACGCGGCCATAGAAGCGGGCATAAACAGCAATAAAATAAAAGTCTTTGCCTATATTATCGCCGGTTTATTACTTGCGCTCGCGGCATCTGTAGAAAGCACGCGTGTAGGCGCCATATACGAACAAGGCAAATACTACATGCTTCCCGTATTTGCGGCGTGCTTCTTTGGTTCGTCCATGTTTGTACCAGGTAGAGTCAATGTGGTAGGTACGCTCGTTGGCGCGTTATTCTTGGGAATTATTGATAACTTTATGAAAATGATAAATGTTGAATCCTATATTGTGCCCATTGTCCAGGGAACTGTATTGATTGTTTCGGTCGCATTGGCTTCAGTGCAAAATAGGTCAAAAATTGTACAAATTAAACTGTAGTGTAGAGATTGATAGTAGGAAATGAAGAACCATAATGTTCCAAAAAGCAACACGTTTAAATTGCCAATGTCTTTGGCGAAAACACTCGCGTTTTTAATCTTGATATTTACCGTTTTTATTTTATTCTCTTTTTTGACGGCTGATTTCAGCTTTATAAAAATTGGGAATTTAAATAATATTTTAGCAGATGCCGTAATTCCAGCAATCTTTGCATTTGGGATGGGCATAATTGTAGCAGGCAGCGGTTTCGATCTTTCTCTTGGCCACATTGCAAGTATGACAGCACTCATTACCGCCTATTTAATGAGCGGAGGATTAGAGTTCGCCCCCTTTGCGGCGATAATGGTGGGGCTCATCACTGCAGCTGGAATTGGAACCGTAAGTGGGTTATTGGTATCAAGGATGGGGATTTCTTCGATTATTGTGACATTGGGTATGCAGTTTCTAATTATCGGTGTCAGACAGATCGTCACTGGCGGTCAATCAGTGTACATTAAAAACGAAACGTTCAAGTGGCTGGCGACTAACGAATTTGGTATTTCCAATTTGTTTATCATACTTGTGATCATAGGAGTTTTATGTTATTTCCTAATGGAAAGAACAACTTTTGGACGCAAGATTCAATTTATCGGTTCCAATATAGAAGCGAGCAGATATATGGGCATCAACGTAAAGAACTATACGATGTACACATTTATTTTGGGTGCCGTATTAGCTGCCTTTGGAGGGATATTGTTCGCTGCAAGAGCTGGGGCTGTACAAATAAACAGCGTGGACTCAAAGCTTTTAGATGCCGTTACCATCGCATTGTTTTCATACGTATTGTTTGGAAGATTCAAAACGCTTGGCATTGTAATGGTAGCAATCCTTATTTCCATGATTGGAACGGGCATGAGCATGATGGGTATTAAGACGGAATGGATTAATTTTATTAAAGGTCTAATACTACTTTTCTCAATCTTGATGGAAAAGTTTATGAATTATAATACGAAAACCACATTATTAAAAAAAGGAGCGAAGAATCATGGACGTTAAAAAATTGTTTAGCTTGGAAGGAAAAAAAGGTTTTATAACCGGTGGTGCGCAAGGAATTGGCAAAACAATCGTTCGGGCGTTTACTGATTTGGGAGCAGATGTTGCTATTGTCGACATGAATCTTGAAAAAGCAATAAGCACAGCAAGGGAGATCGGAGAAACGACTGGGCGAAAAGCAATCGCTTATCACTGCAATGTTAGTGACCCTGCAAGCGTAAATAAAATGATTCAAAATTATGAAGATGATTTTGAAACTGTGGATTTTGCTGTCAACAATGCAGGCATATTTACGGGTGATGCCGCAATTGATATTTCACCAGAAACGTTCAAATCGGTTATCGATGTAAATTTAAATGGCGTATTTTTTACCGCCCAAGCAGCCGCAAAGCTAATGGTTAAGCACAAGACTATAGGCTCCATTATTAGCACGGCTTCGATGTCTGCCCACATTATCAATCAGCCGCAAACCATAGCCAATTACTGTGCCGCTAAAGCCGGAGTTGTGCACTTGACTAAAGCTTTGGCTGTGGAATGGGCAAAATATAATATTCGCGTGAATTGCGTAAGTCCCGGGTATATTCAAACGGAACTTATTGCTACTTTAAAGGATTTGCTGCCAGTTTGGTCCGCAAAAATGCCTGAAGGAAGCAGGTTGGGTTATCCGGAAGACTTGATCGGTGCATTTGTATACTTTGCCAGCGATGCATCCTTATTTGCAACGGGATCAGATTTGATTGTTGATGGAGGTTATACAATACTTTAGAAAGATAAAAAGAAATTCAACACTAAACATATCAAAAACTGAGTGTTTTTGATCTTTATTAACAGTAAAAATCTGATTTGTAAATAAAAAATTCTTACTGGAATTTATAAGAATAGAAATTTTAAATTTATTGAACTTACTAAGTTTTGGTGGGCAAATGTACTGTTTTAATTAAATCTCTGTAGCCCCGTAACGGAGAGCATATCCTATTGGCCGACGACCACAAAAGTAAGCATTGAAAATAATCCTGTTAGGCGATGCTGATATAATTTTATGGGGGTATTTACCTGACTTCGATACACTCAATATATAGATTATTAAGTAACGAAAAACTTCCCAAAAACTATAATGGAATTTGATAAGAATTTTAACACAGAAGAAGCATCATAGAGTTGCATCCTGAAATAGGTTACCGTATTGCAGTCTCATCCAAGCAACTCTCAAGTATTGCTGAATATATTTTAACCGTTCATGAGTGGTGGGATGGAAATGGTTATCCTCAGGGACTAAAAGGGGAGAATATACCTGTTCTGTCGCGAATAATAGCGATAGTCGATGCCTACGAGGTTATGATAAACGGAAGGCCGTATAGAAAGGCAGTTAGCAAGAATGAAGCAATAGCAGAGTTAGAGAAATGCAGCGGTACCCAATTTGACCCACAGCTGGCAGAAAAATTTATTAGAATTTTGAAAAGAAATAGCAAATATTAAATTAGTCCTGTTATTATTTTAACTCCCGGCAATAACATTCTAAAATTATTTATAAACACTCTGCCTGTGCTGGATTACATTTATAAAAATTTTATTAGTATTTTCTGAGTATTGATATATTATTCTGTAAGGCCAGGTTTTTAGTGATCTGAAATTTTTTAAGGGCCCTTTTAATTTTTTACCGGCATCGGGATTATTTTTAAGTTTTTCGATTTTTTTTAAAATTTCAATCTGCTTTGTTCTAGGAAGTTTTTTTAATTGTTTTAGAGAGGTTTTAGAATAATTAACCTTCATTTATTTTAATTCTTTTTTAGAGATATTTAGTTCTTTTATCATGTCATCTTCATTTAGGTATTCGTCCTTTTTAATCTCTTCCTGGCTTTTCAGTATTTGTGCTACTAGTTTATTATCACTTAAAATATCAAGGGTTTCTTCCCATGCTTCTAATTCTTCAGGATTAATTACTACTGCCTGAGCCTCACCTCTTAAAGTAATTGTATAACTTTTTAGACCGTTTTTTACTTCATCGAGAATTTTATATAGATTATCTCTTGCTTTACTTGCTGAAATTGTATTCATTTTACATCACCAAAATATATGGTACTAAATTTAGTACCATATGTCAAAGGAAGTTATTAAATTATATATTTATATATTTACATAAAAGCATAAATTAACTATAATTGTCTTTGTTTAATATGAAATTTTATAGAGAAAGACCTTTTGAAGAATCATTACAAGACGGAAACGGATTATTTACCCATAAACAGGTGGCCCGAGCTTGAAAGACCACGGGAAAAACTTATAAAAAAAGGACCTGAATATCTTTCTGATTGTGAACTTTTAGCGATAATACTTAGAACAGGAGTAGGGAACA
>JABMRD010000012.1 GCA_013202875.1 Actinomycetota bacterium
AAAATTTGCAAGTGTATAAAGAAGTGCAAGAATAAAAAAATAAATATATAAGGAAGTTAGAGAATGGTCTGGATAAAAATATGCGGAATTACAAATTTAGAAGATGCAAAAAGTATATCCGAATTGGGAATAGATGCGATGGGATTTATCCTGTCTGCCGATAGTCCCAGAAAAGTAGAAATCATAACTGCATATAAAATAATTGGAGCACTGCGGACCAGTGAGAATAAAATTTCAATGGTAGGAGTATTCGTAAACGAAGAAATTAGAAAAGTTCTTAATGACTATAGAAGTCTAAGGTTAGATTATATACAGCTTTCAGGTGATGAAGATAGGGATTATTTAAAAGATTTAAGAGAAAAAGCTAAGGATATAAAAATTATAAAGTCAATAAGAATTAAAAGTAAAAATGAATCTTATAGGGCTAAAATAAATAAAAAGGTGGACAAGTTAAAAGAATACGCAGATTTTATTCTGCTGGATAACTATAGTAAAAATGTTTACGGAGGGACAGGAGTGCCTTTTAACTGGGATATTGTAAAAGATTACTGCTGGGAAATTCCTGTTATAATATCCGGAGGACTTGATGCGGAAAACGTGAGGCAGGCTGTAGATATTGTAAAACCGTCTGGTGTGGATGCATCGTCTAAATTAGAAATCTATCCCGGTAAAAAGGATATGGATAAAGTTACTGGATTTATAAATGCTTTAAAATAGGTTATAGAAGGTTTTTAGGGCAAATGAAAAAAGATGAAAAAAAATTAAAAAAGGCAAATAGCAGTTTCAGGGGAAAAGAATACAGGAGCTATGGAAATGGATATTTTGGGACATTTGGAGGTATATATGTTCCGGAGATACTGGTCAGCGCTTTGAAGGAGTTGGAAAAAAATTACTTTAAGTATAAAAAGGACAAAAAGTTTAAAGAAGAACTTTCATTTTATTTAAAAAACTATGTTGGAAGACCCACGCCCCTTTATTATGCAGAAAGACTTTCTAACAGGCTGGGCGGAGCCAGAATATATTTAAAAAGAGAAGACCTCTGCCACCTTGGAGCTCATAAAATTAATAATACTGTTGGGCAGGTACTTCTTGCCAGAAAAATGGGAAAAAAATTTATAATTGCAGAGACCGGTGCGGGCCAGCATGGTGTGGCAACTGCTGCTGCGGCAGCACTATTCAATATGAGCTGCAAGGTTTTTATGGGAAGCAAGGATATTAAAAGGCAGTCTTCTAATGTAATTAAAATGAAACTAATGGGTGCGGAAGTAATAGAAGTTTCTTCAGGGAGCAAGACATTAAAGGATGCAGTAAATGAGGCTCTCCGCTACTGGGTGTCAAGAGTTGATGATACTTATTATGTCCTGGGTTCAGTAGTAGGTCCCCATCCTTACCCCACTATGGTCAGGGATTTCCAGGTAATCATAGGAAAAGAAACTAAAAAGCAGATAATGGATATAGAGGGAAGGCTTCCTGATTATATTATAGCCTGTGTTGGCGGCGGGAGTAATTCTATAGGAATATTTTACCCTTTCCTGGATGATGCGGATTCTGTCAAACTTATAGGAGTGGAAGCAGGAGGTAAGGGTATTAAAAGCAAGAAGCATGGGGCATCTTTAGGCTATGGAGATAAAGGAATATTCCATGGTGCCTTCAGTTACGTGCTGCAGGATGATTACGGACAGATAGAAGAGGCATATTCTATATCAGCCGGGCTTGACTACCCCGGAGTCGGTCCAGAGCATGCATACATGAAAGAAAAAGGAATAGTAAAATATGAGTATATCCTGGACAGCGAGGCACTGGAGGCGTTTAATACATTATCAATATGCGAAGGGATAATTCCTGCTTATGAAAGCTCCCATGCCCTGGCTTATACAGCAAAACTGGCGCCGTCGCTGGACAGTGATAAAGTAATTATTGTTAATCTGTCCGGGCGGGGAGATAAAGACATTGATAATAAATAAAGACATCAGACAGCAGGTACGGGTGAAAATTAATGTATGATGGCAAAGATAGCCCCATAGAGAGGGTTTTTAAAAAATTAAGAAAAAATAACCAGAAAGCTTTTATTCCATTTATAACCTGTGGTTTTCCCAGTCTTGATGGCTTTTTTAGTTTATTTGAAACCCTGGATAAAAATGGGGCAGATATAATAGAAGTAGGTATTCCATTTTCAGATCCACTGGCTGATGGTCCGGTTATTCAGACTACTTCAAAGATTGCCCTGGAAAACGGGATAAATACAGATATTGTCTTTAATTCAATAATTAAAATAAGAAAAAGCAGTGATACACCTATAGCCATTATGACTTATTTTAATACCATTTACCATTACGGGACCGGGAGGTTTTTAAAAAAAGCTAAAGAAGCAGGAGTAAATGGACTTATAATTCCCGACTTACCACTGGAAGAATTTACCTCCTATAGGAGCTATTTTAACCAGGTAAATATTGATAATATTATGTTTGCTTCTTTGACCTCCAGTAAAGAAAGGTTATCCGCCATTGCAGGACAATGCAGGGGATTTATATACTGTGTTTCAGTAAAAGGGGTTACCGGGATTAGAAATAGTATAAGCCCGGAAGTTATAGATTTTTTAAAGAACTTAAAAGAAATAACCACTCTACCCCTGGCATTAGGCTTTGGTCTCTCAAACAGGGAACAAATTAATCAGATTAAAGGCTATTGTGATGGAGTTATTATAGGCAGTAAAATTTTATCTCTGCTGCTTGAAGCCCGGAGTTTTAACAGTGGACTGAAAGAAGTTAAAAATTTTGCTTTAGATATTAACAAAGTGTTAAAGGATAGAATCTAATAAGTTAGTATTATTATTGCTAATATTGTTGATATTCATAATAATATGGATTAAAGAGCCTGATAGATACAGGATACCAAAATTAATTTAAATCAAAGTAATGCTAGATTTTGATAAAGAAAAAGAAATTAAAGATTTAACCATAAGCATTGTAAGTTACAATAGTTTAAGTTTTTTAAAAGAATGCCTGAATTCTATATTATCAAGTCCACCCGGAGCAGGGCATGAAATTATAGTTGTTGATAATGCCTCCACTGACGGCACTGGTGAATTTGTAAAAAAGAATTATCCAGAAATAATCTTAATCCCAAATAACAGGAATATTGGGTTTGCCGCGGCTAATAATAGAGCTATAGAAAAGTCCTGTTCAAAATATGTGCTTCTGATAAATAGCGATTGCATGGTTTACAAAAAGTCACTGGATAGTTTAGTGGACTTCATGGAAAAAAATCCTGAAGTTGGGATAGCTGGACCAAAAATAGTTAATAGTGATGGAACCATTCAGTTCTCATGCAGAAGATTTCCTTCTGTATTCAATGCTGCTGCTCATACCATACTTACAGATATCTTTCCCAATAACCCTTTTTCAAAAAAATATAAACTTGCTGACATCGGCAGGGATAATCCTTTTAAAGTGGACTGGGTTTCAGGGTCCTGTATGATTATAAGAAGAAAAGCTTTAGAAGATACAGGGATTCTTGATGAAAATTATTTTATGTATGTTGAAGATCTGGATATTTGTTATAGAATGTGGCAAAAGAATTGGGAAGTATATTATTATCCTGAAGCTGAAATAATGCATTATATTGCAGGCAGCAGCGATGGTGGGAAAATTAAAGCGAGTTTCAGAATGCAAAAAAGTGTATTTTATTTTTTCTTGAAAAATTATAGAAGGAGTTGGAAAATTATTCTAATACCGCTGCTGGCGCTGACTCTTGGGTTCAGGTTGTTTCTTGCAATTATAAAAAGTCCTTTTTCAGGACAAAGATAATGTGACTTTATAAACATTTAATAGAGTTTAGATTTTTTATATTTAAGATTTTATATTAAAATAATCACTAAAGTAAAAATAGTTACCGGGGAGAATACACTTTTGAGAATTTTAATAACAGGTATTGCAGGATTTGCCGGCAGGCATCTTACCGCATATCTGACAACGGAAGATAATCATGAAATTCTAGGAATTGACCTTAATTTTAAAAATTTTAATTCAGATAATTACTCTGGCAAAATAGAACTTCTTGAAGCAGACTTAACTGACAGGCAAAGGATTTTCAGTATTATAAAAAAATTCAAACCGCAGCAGGTCTATCATCTTGCAGCGCAGAGTTCGGTTAGTTATTC
>JABMRD010000174.1 GCA_013202875.1 Actinomycetota bacterium
CATGTTAGCATTCAATACAGTTCTATACCTTATAGTAGGGCCGCTGCTGGGAATATATATACTTAATTATGCACATAAAATAAAAACAACATTCATAAAAATAATACCAAAAAGATTTAAAAATCATACAACTATTATTTTGGAAAGGATTAATAAAGTTGGCGGAAGGTATATTATAGCGCGATTATTAATATCTATTATTGTTGGAATACTATGCACCATTGTACTGTTGGTATTAAAAGTAGATTTTGCGATACTGCTTGGTTTCATAGCCGGCTTGCTTAATATGATCCCGCTTCTTGGTCCCATAATAGGAGCTATACCGGCCGCGCTAGCCGCACTTTTTATTTCACCGTCTAAATCCTTGCTAGTAATCCTTCTGTTTGTGGCTATTCAACTGATAGACGTCTACGTGCTTTCTCCAATTGTATTGAAGTACCAGATAGGTGTGCATCCCGGCATTATGATCTTTTCGCTGATGGCAGGCGGCGCTTTGTTTGGTATATGGGGACTTTTCTTTGCTGTGCCTGCAGTGGCTATTTTGCAGGAAATATTAAAATATTATCTTCTGGAAAAAAATAAAATAGCATCCTGATATATTTCTTTTAGAGGCTTTCCTGTTTTTTTTGCCAGTTTAGCGCAAGACTCAAATTCAGGTGAAATTGTTTTCTCTTTGCCCTTATGGGTACCAATTTTTACCTTAACTTCTCCATAAGGTAATTTGACAGTTTCAATTTTCCTGTCAATTGAATACCTTTTAACTTCTTCTCTTCTAATCCCCAGTGTTGTAGATTCCAATAATAGGATATCAATTATTTCCAGCTCCGATTCCCTGTTACAGAGTACGCAGAGTTTAAAGGCAGGTCTGTTTTTTTTCATATAAATCTGCTCAGCCCATACATCCAGAACCTTATTTTTAAGCAAATTCTCCTGCAGGTATCCAATAATCTCAGGAGTGCTATCATCAATATTTGCAGAAAGAACAATTAGATCTTCTGCTTTTAACCTATACTTATCTTTGATGACTCCTTTTAAAACCCTTAAAACATCCGGGATTTCTTTTTTTACCTTACTCCCTGCCCCATAGCCGGCTTTTTCAATTTCCATACAGCTAATCCCACCAAATTTTACTGCCAGGGTTTTTATTATAGCAGCGCCTGTAGGAGTGGTAACTTCATAATCAAAAATACCTGTGTAAACAGGTATTCCCTTTAATATCTCTACTGTAGCCGGTGCCGGTACAGGTAATTTCCCATGTGAACTTTCGATAAACCCACTACCCAATGGAATTTTACTGCTATAGTATGACTCAATTCCTAAACTTTTTACACCTACAGCAGTACTTACGATATCAATAATGGAATCAACTGCGCCGACTTCGTGAAAATGTATTTTATCTATATCATAGCCATGTATCCTGCCTTCTGCTTCTGCAATCTGCTGAAAAACATCCAGAGATATTTTTTTGACCTCAACATCAAGTTTGCTTTCACTAATTATTCCTTTAATATCCTTGTAATTCCTGTGGGGTTGCAGTCCGGTTACTTTTACATCAAATCTTTTTGCTCTAACCGGACCCATCTTTATTTCTCTGCAAGTAATGTTATATCCATCAACATTAAGTTTCCCTAATTCACTTTTTAGAAATGAAAAATCCAGTCCAAGGTCAATCAATGCACCGACTACCATATCTCCGCTTATTCCTGAAAAACAATCAAAATATAAGATCTTTTCCATATTTGTTTATCTCCAGAATATGTAAATTTTTTTAATCTGTTTATTCCTTAAATAAATTCAGAGCTTTAAAGTTTTATTGTTTCAAAATATCATTTTACTAAGACTATTGCAAAAATATAGGTTTTTATATATTTTATGTTTCCAGGTAAAAATATCAAAATAATAATGGACAGAAAAAAAATTAATAAACTAAAAAAAATCCTTAAAGATATGGGTTCTTTAATTATAGCATTTTCTGGTGGAGTAGATAGCAGCTTCCTCTTAAAGGTAGCGGAAAATGTACTGGGTAAAAATGTCATTGCGGTAACTGCAAAATCACTGACATACCCAAAAAGGGAATTCGAAGATGCAAAAAGAATCGCAAGGAGCCTAAATTGCAGACAGATAATCATTGATTCTAATGAGATGAAAATAAAAGAATTCAGAAATAACCCAAAAAACAGGTGTTATTTTTGTAAAAAGGAACTTTTTTTAAAATTAATCTCTATAAAAAATAAATATAATTTTAACTTTGTGGTTGATGGTACCAACTACGATGATTTAAATACATTCCGTCCGGGACTGAAGGCTTTAAAAGAACTGGGAATAAGAAGTCCTCTTGCCGAAGCTGGCCTGACCAAAGAAGAAATAAGAAAATATTCCAGGTTATTAAACCTGACAACCTGGAATAAGCCGTCTTTTGCCTGTCTATCATCCAGATTTCCATACGGAGAAGAGATTACAAAATCTAAATTGAAAAAAATTGAAAATGCTGAAGACTTTCTCCGCTCACTGGGCTTCAGACAAATAAGAGTAAGATACCACTACCCTATTGCCAGAATAGAAATAGAAAAAGAAGAAATCCCCAAAATACTTCAAAGCAATATCAGGGAAAAAATGATAAAAAAACTAAAAAAAATAGGATTTGAATATATAACTTTAGACCTCGAAGGCTACCGGTCAGGGAGCATGGATGAACTAAAGGAATGTAATATAAACTAGTAACCAATCCTTTTAAGAAATTCCTTATAATTTTTGTTATAAATTTCATCAAGTTCATCTTTTTTTAGACCAGAGCCCAGGCCTATTTTTTCCTGCATATCTGATTTAAATAAATCGTTATTGCTATGAGCATCACTATTTATTAAGAACTTAACCCCCGCTTCCCTGCCCACATTTACTACAATTCCATTGGCAAGACTATGACCGGCTCTGTAAGAAATTTCCACAAAAATACCATTCTGAGCTGCAAGTTTTGCCTCTTCCAATGCAAAGATTCCAGGATGTGCAAGCAAGTCAACATATTTTGATTTTACGGCTTCTAAATTAGTACCCGG
>JABMRD010000175.1 GCA_013202875.1 Actinomycetota bacterium
ATTGAATCATCGGATGGCGAGAAGAGCTGGGGTACCATAGGGGTCTCAGAAAATATCATCGAAGCCAGCTGGCAGGCACTGGAAGACAGCATTATATATGGGCTGATGCATGTGGAGAAGAATAAATAAGTTTAAAAATAATTTAATATAGACATATTAGAATTTGGCTATAACCAATCAATATTTGATTTAATCTTTTAATTTAAAAGGTTTATAAAGGGAAAATTTACCCGGGTTTTCTAAATAATAGTTTTGCTAGTCTTGTATATTAACCTATGTCAATGAATTTTTTATATCTGTAGCAATAAACACTAAGATTTGTGCTATAATCATTAAGTATAAACTGTTAATATACTTTTACCATTTCATAATATATTCTCAAGTGTTTAGATGCTATAACTGTAAATTTATAAAGTATTTTATATGAAACCATCAAATGTGTGGAGACTATTAAAAATACTTTTAATAATCTGTAGATATAATGGAGTTAAAGTAGATAAGATATCAGAAGAGCTGGAAATCTCTACAAGACAAGTCTACAGAGATATTAAATGTTTGGAATATGCGGGAATACCAATATATTCTGACAGGAATGGCTATTCGGTAACTTCAAATTTTTTTATGTCTAAAATCAGTTTAAATTTACCAGAGGTAGTAACACTTCTTCTTTTTGTAAACTCTGTTCAGGTGCAAAAAGGAACTCCTTACTTTCAATTTCTAAATACAGCATGTGAGAAAATTATAAATGCACTTCCGATGGATCTAAAAAAAGTAATTTTAGCAAATAAAATTAATGGGTTGGTGGATTTTGGTTTAGAAACAAAGATAAATTACAAGGAAATAGAGAGTATTTTTGGATCTATCTATAGCGCGCAATTGGAGAGAAAATCTGTTCGTATAAAATATTTTAGCATGGAGAAGAAAGAAGTGATAGAAAGGATAGTGGAGCCGTACACTTTAAAGTTCAGGTTCGGGGTTTGGTATTTAATCGGGTATTGTCACTTAAGGAAGGAAATCAGGACATTCAGGATAGACAGGATAAGAGAAATAAAAGTTTTGGACGATGAATTTTCTATTCCAGATGATTTTAGTTTGGATAATTTTTTGGAAGGCAGTTGGGGAATAAAAAAAGGTAAGAGAGCTAAGGTTAAACTAAGATTTAGTTCAAAAATTGCTGAATTTATTAGTGAAATTACATGGCATCCATCACAAAAATTGAAGTCTAATAAAGATAGGTCGTTGTATGCTTATTACGAGGTTATGGGATTGGATGAGATAAAAAGGTGGATACTTAGTTTTGGCGCGGATGTGGAAGTTATAGAACCACAGGAATTAAAGGTAGATTTATCAAAAGAGATCAAAAATATGAATAGTATGTATGAAGTGCATTAAGATTTTATATTTTTTAATTTTGACATACAGTTGTCAGGGTTAAGTAGTATAATTATAATGTACAAAAAGTCTCTGGTCGGAGGTTAAAATGATAGAAGCAATTAGAAATATTGGGGAGTATGCTCTTGGAAAAGAGGAGAAAAGTGTTGACGCTCCTTTGGAAATTTTACTTGATAATCCCGCAAATAGAAGCACTAAAAATATTTTATTTATTCTTTTAGATAAAGAGGGTGGAGAATTTAAATATAACGGTGTAGAAATCGAGGAATTTTCAAAAAATAAATTAATTAAATATTTATATAGAAAGGGGAGTGGAGCAAACGGTCCAGATATTACCCCAACTGCTATGGTAACGGAACCAGAGAAAACTTTTAAAATTAAAATTTTAAATTGGTTTAGAAATTACAATTCTGTTCAGAACAATCAAAATAATGTACTGTGTAAAATTTACTTTATTATTAAAAATAATAAAGAAAAAATATTGCAAGATTTAAAGGATAAATCAGAAAAAGGAAATAATATTATCAGTTTTAAAGTAAACCGAAAATATTTGGGAGATTTTGAAGTTTTTAGAAATATTTTAGTAAATAATGCCTCAAAAAGTTTTTATAAAAAATTTGGAAAGACATCAAAATCTGAGAATAAATTATGCTCAGTATGTAAGAAAAAAAATGAAGAAGTTTATGGTTTTGTAAGTACTTTTAATTTTTATACTGTAGATAAGCCAGGATTTGTTAGTGGTGGTTTTCAACAAAAAGAGTCATGGAGAAATTATCCAGTTTGTTTGAATTGTGCTTTAACTTTAGAAGAGGGCAAGAAATATCTAAGAGATAATCTAAATTTTAATTTTTATGGTTTTAGATATTTATTAATTCCTAAATTTATAATGTCAATACAAAAAGAAGTACAGAATAATATTTTTAAAGAAGTTGAACTTCAGAAAGATCCAAAATTTGGAAAAAAAGAAATGAAGCGTTTAACTTCTAGTGAAGGTGAGATCTTGGAATTAATGAGCGAGCAACAAAATTTTTTAAATAATAACTTTTTATTTTATAATACTCCCAAAGGTTTTAATGGAGCGGTTTTTAATATATTACTTTACATTGAGGACATCTTACCATCTCGCTTAAAGCGGTTATTTAAAGCTAAAGATAAAATTGATCAAGAAGAAATTTTTAGAAATTGTATGGTATCTACATTTAACGACAAAGGCAAAAAAGATGGCGAAAAACCACTGGAATTTAATTTTGGGGTTTTACGAACTTTTTTCCCAAAAATAAGCAATAATAGAACTTATGATAAATATTTTTTAGATGTGGTAGATAAAATTTTTAGCAATAAGCCAGTAAATTATAATTTTTTATTAGGTTTTATTATGCGAAAAATAAGAGATGATTTTGTAAATGGATATTCAACAAAAATTGATACTCTGAAAGCTTTTATGTTGTTAACATATTTGAAAAAATTGGATTTATTAAAATACAAGAAGGAGATAATGATAAAAATGGAAGAATCAATTTTGTCTAAAGAAAAAGTGGGTGAAATAAAAGAAAAAATCGGCTCTTTTTTTGATGAGTTTTCTGATTTTTTTGATATTACTATCAAAAAAGCAATATTTTTGGAAGGGGTGCTAGCTCAATTTTTACTAAATATTCAATACCAAGAAAGAAAAGCTACTCCTTTTAGAGTGAAATTAAAGGGACTAAAGTTAGATGAAAAACAAATCAAAAAACTCTTGTCAGAAATACAAAATAAGTTAGAAGAATATGGGAAGAATTATTATCGAGATTTAGAATCAGTTATTTCTAATTATTTTGTTCTATCTGGGAATGTTTGGGATGTGACCAATGCTGAAATAAATTTTTATTTTGTTTTGGGAATGAACTTATCTTATTTATTCAAAAAAGAAAAAAATAATGGAGGCAAAGAAAATGAGTGAAATAATAAAAAACAGGTCGGAAATTGTATTTCTATATGATATTAAGGATGCTAATCCTAATGGAGATCCTTTAGACGAGAACAAACCACGAATTGATGAAGAGACCGGAATAAATATTGTTACTGACGTTCGTTTGAAAAGAACTATTCGGGATCATTTAATGGATTTTAAGAAAAAAGAAATATTTGTTAGAGAAATAGCAGATAAAAATGGAATAATCCAAGATGCTAAACTTAGAGCAGAGGATTTTTTAGAAAAGGTTGATTTAAAAGAAAAAAGTTTTAATGAACAAAAAGAAGCGATTAAAGAAGCAATACTTAAAAAGTGCATTGATATTCGTTTGTTTGGTGCTACCATTCCTCTTGATATATCAGTAAAAGAAGGGAATAAAAGTAAAAGTGTTACTGGTTCCATCACTTTAACTGGTCCAGTACAATTCAGAATGGGTCGCTCTCTCCATAAAGTAGAATTAAAACATATTAAAGGAACAGGAGCTTTTGCTGCCAAAAAAGGGGCTACGCAAAAAACATTTCGCGAAGAAGATATTTTGCCATATTCTTTAATTTCTTTTTACGGAGTTATCAATGAAAATGCTGCTCAGCATACTCAGCTTAGCGAGGATGATATAAGCTTGCTCTTAGAAGCAATATGGAATGGAACCAAGAATTTAATTTCTCGGAGCAAAGTCGGGCAAATGCCGCGTTTACTTTTGAAAGTAAATTACAAAGAAGAGAATTATCATCTAGGAGACTTAGACAAGCTGATTAAAATAAAAAATATAGAAAGTATGGCTGAGGAAAAGATTCGTGATATTAATGATGTAGAATTAGATGCCAGCAAATTAGTAAAAACACTAAATAGCAATAAAGAAAAAATTAACAGTATTGACTTAAAGACTGGCGACAGGCTCAGGATAAACTTGGAGGGATTGGATGTATCAATAAAAATAAATAGTATTGTTTTTAAATAGTGAGAAGAGGTGGTTTTAAAATGAATAAGCTGTTGGTTTTTGATGTATGGGGAGATTATGCTCATTTTAGAAGGTTCTACACTACTACCTCTCCTCTTTCTTTCCCTATTCCTCCACGGACTGCCCTATGTGGTTTAATAGGAGCAGTAATTGGTTTAGAAAAAGAAAAAAATGATTACTTGAATTATTTTCCTACTGACTCTGCTTTTATTGGCTTGAAATTGATAAATCCCATAAAAAAGACTGTTATTGCTGAAAATTTGATTGACACCAAGACTGCAAGAGGTCCGGGAATGAATTTGATAGCCAATAGAACTCAGATAAGGTTTGAATTTTTAAAAGATCAAAAGTATAGAATATATTTTTGCTGTTCCAACGAGGTAGATATTGTATATCAAAAATTAAAATATAATTTAAATCAGCATAAAGCAGTTTATACTCCTTGTTTGGGTTTGAGTGAAAATATAGCAAACTTTAAATTTATAGGAGAGTTTAAAATTGACATTCTTCCCTGTAAAGATGATTATATTTCTATTGATACGGTGTTGCCTTTACAAAAAATTTCAAAAAAGGATGGAATAATGTTTGAAAGGGAGGGGGAATATTTTTCAATAAGGATGCCAGTAGAATTAAACACCAAAAGAGTTGTTACTAAATATAGAGATATAATTTATAGAAATATAATTCCTGACTGTAGCCCAAGGCCTATAAGAGCTAAGTTAATCGAATCTTATGGAAATGTTAAGTATCCAAATGGGAGGAGAGAGAATATTGTCTTTATTGATTAAACTAAAGTCTCATCCGGATAAATTATTGTACGAACATTTACAAAAAGTAGGGGATTTATGTCAGAGGAATTTATCACTAAAAAAATTAAATATAAATGAATGTGTAGATTTTAATGTCCTGAGAGACATTTCTTATCTTATTGGAGTAACCCATGATTTTGGAAAGTCAACCTCATATTTTCAAAATTATTTGCAGGAAGAAAATGAAATAAAAAAAATAAAGTTAAAAAATAATTTAGAGACCCACCATGGCTTTATTTCTGCTCTTTTTGCCTACTATGTAGTGAAAGAATATTTATCTAAGGGAAATTTTATAAATAAAGAATACTATAAATATCTTCCAGTGATAAGTTTTTTAGTGGTAAAAAAACATCATGGTAATTTGAACAATGCTTTAGATGAGGTTATTGACTTTGACCAAAAGAGTGAAGAAGTATTTCTAAAACAAATTAATTCTATCAATTTTACTGAAATTAATTTTATTTACAAAGAGCTTTTTTTAAAAATTAATTTCAAGTATGACTGCAACCAATTTAAAAAGAATATTTTGGATTCTGAAGCTGTTTATATATACAACAAGCTTGATAGATGCGAAAAAAAAATAATCAGAAATTTAGATGAAGAAGATGATTTCTTTTATTATTTTACAACATTACTTTTGTATTCCCTGCTTTTAGATGCAGATAAAACTGATGCTGCCAATCTGAAAGAAATAAAAAGAATTAACATAAATGAAAACATTGTTGATGAATATATAAAGAAAAAATTTGGGGATATTAAAAGCAAAGAAAGTAAAATAAATAATATTAGAAATTCTATTTATCACGAAGTCATAGCTAATCTTAATAATCTAAATCTAGATAATGATAGATTATTGTCTTTAAACGTACCTACCGGAACTGGCAAAACTCTTACTTCATTATCTTTTGCTTTGAAACTAAAAGGAAAGATAGAACGGGAGAAAGGATACAAACCAAGAATTATTTACTCCTTGCCCTATTTAAGTATTATTGACCAGAACTTTGCTGTTTTTGAAGATGTTTTTAGAATTTTTTTAAAAGGAAAAAATCCTGAGTCAGATTTATTGTTAAAACACCACCATCTTTCTGATGTATTTTATACTGCTGGTAACTATGGAAAAGAAGAGTTTGAAAATATTTCTAAAAAAGATATTAGTAAAGATATATTATTAATTGAAGGTTGGAATTCAGAAGTTATAGTTACTACCTTTGTCCAATTTTTTTATAGTTTAATTTCTAATCGTAATAAAGCTATTAGGAAATTTCATAATATAGTAAATAGCATTGTTATTTTGGATGAAATTCAGGCAATTCCTCACTATTATTGGTTGTTATTAAATAAGATTATGCATTTTTTATCCGAAAAATTTAATCTTTATTTTGTCCTAATTACTGCCACTCAACCGCTGCTCTTTAATGAAGAAGCCAAAGAAATAAAATCTTTACTGAAGAATAAGGAGGAATATTTTAATGCTTTAAATAGGGTAGAATTAGTATTAAATTTAAAATCAATTTGTTTGGATAATTTTAAAGAAATATTAGAAAAAGATTTAATCAACGATCCTACAAAAGATTTTTTGTTTGTTCTAAATACCATAAGTTCCTCTCAGGAGATTTATAAATTTATCAAAGAACTAAAATTAAAAAATACAAAAAATTATTATCTTTCCACAAATGTAATTCCTAAAATTAGGTTAGAGAGAATAGAAGATAGCAAAAAAGAAAGCAGTAAGAGAAAAATTATTGTTAGCACCCAATTAATTGAAGCCGGAGTGGATTTGGACGTAGATATTGTGTATCGCGATTTTGCTCCTCTTGATTCTATCAACCAAGTAGCTGGAAGATGCAATCGAAATTTTAGCAGGAGTAAAGGGACGGTAAAAATTTTTGTCCTTAAGCAGGAAGAAGAAAAAAGAGAATATCATAAACATATTTATGATTCCTTTATTGTTTCAAAAACTAAAGATATTTTTGAAGAATTGGGAAATAATAAAGTTGAGGAAAAAGACTTTTTGAATTTGAATAATTTTTATTTTAAGAAGGTTAGCGAGGGGAAAGCAGATGATAAATCTACAGAAATTTTAGAGGAGGTAAAAAAACTAAACTTTGAAGAGATAAGTAAATTTAAATTAATCGAAGACGATTATCTAAAAGTAGATATATTCGTAGAAGTAGACGAGGAAGCTCGGAAAGTTTATAAAAAATACCAAGAATTAAGCTTAATTAAAAATTCTTTTGAACGTAAAAATGAATTTTTAAAAATAAGAAAGAATTTTTATGAATATGTTATATCTATTCCTTGTCAATATGCTTCTGGCTTTATTGAAGACAAGGAAATTGGTTATATTTCTAAAGAAGAAATAGAACAAGGCAATTATTATGACCAAGAGGTTGGATTTAAAAGGGAAAAGCAAGCCAGTGGAGGGGCATTAATTTGCTAAACAGGAGATAGTATAAATGAAATTAAAAACTATGCTCTTAAAAATGGAATCTAATCAATCCATAAGAGAAGACTCGGCTAAATTTCGTGGGTTTTTTGCTAACAAGTTTAATAGTTATTTGTTGTTACACAATCATTTGGGTAAGCATAAATTTCTTTATAAATATCCCAGGATACAATATAAAACCATTAATCGGGTGAAAGTTATTTTAGGGTTAGAAGAGGGGATAAATGTTTTGCAGAATATTTACAATCAATGTGACCAAATAGTGTTGGATGGTTATTCTTATCAAATATTTAGTAAAGAGATAGTTTTAAAAGAAGAAGATTTTGGAATTAGCTCTGAAAATATAAAATATAAATTTCTCACTCACTGGTTTGCTTTAAATGAAGATAATTATCAAAGGTATAAAAACTATAATTATCCAGAACGAACTGATCAATTAAAAAGTATATTAATTCGTAATATTATGGCAATAGCCAAGACCTTTCAATATTTTGTTGAATCCAAAATAATAGTAAAAACAGACTTAAAAGAGACTTCAATTAAATTTAAGAGAAAAGATATGATTGGATTTTATGGGACTTTCCAGGTGAATTTTAATCTTCCTGATTATATTGGTCTGGGTAAATCAGTATCCAGAGGATTTGGAACTATTAAAAAATTAAAATAATTAAGAGAGCAAATTGTGCAATTAGTCATAAATTCCAATGGTGCGTATTTACGAAAAAAGAATAATTGTTTTTTAGTTAAGAATGATGATAGAGTTTTTGAAGTTTCTGCTAAAAAAATTGATAGTATTTTAATTACGACCAGCGCTTATCTTTCTACTGATGCTATCAAATTTGCTGTTGATAATAATATCGATATTATTTTTTTAGATTATTTCGGCAATCCCTATGGTAGAGTCTGGCATTCTAAATTAGGAAGTACAACTCTCATAAGAAGAAGGCAGTTAGAGTCTTCTACTGGAGACAAGGGTTTGAATTTAGCGAAAGAATGGATAATTTGCAAGATAGGCAATAATATTGATTTTCTAAAAAGTTTGAGAAATTCCAGACCTAAAAAAGAAAAAATGCTTAATGGGCACATAATTTCCTTAGAGAAAAATATATATATGCTCCAGAAAATGAAGGGTTTATTAGAAGAAAAAAGAAATAGCATTATGGCTATAGAAGGAATGGCAGGAAAAGAATATTTCAAAGCTTTAAGCTCTGTTATACCAGAAAGATTTAAATTTAAAGGAAGAAGTAGAAGTCCAGCTAAAGATGAATTTAATTGTCTGCTTAATTATGGTTATGGGGTACTTTATTCTATGGTAGAAAAAGGGTGTATCCTCGCAGGGGCTTGTTGCCAAACTCTTAATAATATTGTATAATAATAGTTAATTAACTATTTTAACATTCAGGAGTAAAAAATGGGCTATACTGCAAAGATACAACAGATCACAAGGAAA
>JABMRD010000176.1 GCA_013202875.1 Actinomycetota bacterium
ATGTAGATATGCCGCAGTGGAGTTAATGGTGGCATGGCCCATAAGTACCTGAATGGTCCTTATATCAACTCCTGCCTCAAGCATATGTGTTGCGAAGCTGTGCCTTTTATGGTGAGCTCACCATAACAGGCATAGTTTTGCCACCCATCTGGTTGAAGCCGGGGTTGATCTTTTTAAGGTTCAAAAGTTATTGGGTCATGCAAGTTTGGATACCACCAAAATTAATATTAATTACCTTACCTTTTGCGTATTTACTTCGTTTTTAAATAAAAGTTTAAAGATTTGCAGTTAGTAAAAGATTATAATTAACCGGCAAAAATTGTTTCCAGATGGAATTATCAGCCGGATTTCCTGAATAAATAATTATATAAATTTCATAAGGCCCCCAATTAAATGGAAGCCTTATGAATAACAAAAACTGCTAATATTATTTATAATAAAATCATATTAGGAGGATGAACTTGTTCTTTGGCCTGATTTCTTGTCAAAATATAGATATTTTTTAAATCTTAAATAGACAGAATTTTTTAAGGATAAATTTTTATTAAAAGGAATCTGAGCATAAACTATATTTTTATTTATGCTGATGGTTGCAATAATCTTCTTTTTTAAAATTATATTTCTTAAGTCTATAATATTTCCTTTAATATAATTTTTATTTTTTTCTCCCTTGATTTCTATATCTTCTGGACGAACACCAATTATTACATTTTTGGGATTATCAAAGATTTCTTCTCCGTTGATCAGATTAATAGCCTGAGTATCTTGGTCAGGGTTTAAAAATTCTGCAACAAAAATATTGTTTGGTTTATTATAAATATCTTCAAAGGTACCAACCTGCTCTATTTTTCCTTTATTCATAATAGTTATAAGGTCTGCAAGTATATATGCTTCTTGTTGATCATGAGTTATGTAAACTGTTGTAATATTAAAATTTTTTAGTAATATTTTTAAACTAAGTCTATATTTTTCCTTTAATTTCTGGTCCAAATTTGAAAAAGGTTCATCTAACAAAAATAATGCGGGCTCTCTGGTGATGCATCTTCCTATAGCCACTCTCTGCTTTTCACCTCCTGATAAATTATTTGGTATTCTGTCCATTAAATAAGTTATATCTACTCCCAATAATTCACTTGTTTTTTTATATTTTTCATTAGCAATTTCTTTTAATTCTGGAGTCTTTTTCTTAAAAAGAAAATATGACAATACATTAGATTTAGATGTAAAATGTGGATATAATGCATAATCTTGAAAAACCATTCCAATTTTGCGATCCCTGGGTAGGCTATCCTCCATATTTATTCCATCGTATTTTACTTCTCCAGAATCTGGTTGAATTAACCCAGCAATTATTTTTAAAATAGTAGTTTTTCCACAACCGGTAGGTCCTAATATGACCATAATTTTAGCATCAGGAATAGTAAGATTTAAATTTTCAATAAAAAATGCACTTTTTTTATAACCAATAGTGTTATTTGATTCTCTATTATTTTTTGTTTTTAAAAAAACACCAAAAGGATTTAAAAAAAAAGGTGAGCTTAATTCAAATTCTTTAGAAATGTTTATTAATTCAATTTTAGCCAAGATACTATCACAAAATAGTGTTTATATTATTAAAAATTATGTTTCTTTCTATATAATACTCTAAGATTTATTCTAATGGTAGCCCCAAGGTGTGAGATTTCGAACCAAATTTTAAAGGAATTAAGTAACTTGAAGGATATCCTGTCCCCTGCATAATTAAATCTATACAATTAAGCTCTTGTAGTGTAAAAACTGTAAGAATCTCTTGAGAAATATACCCTATCTAGTTGGCTTATAAGAAGAAAAATAGTTGGAGTTAGTCTATAAGCCGAGTTCTGTACTAAAAATGCTTAAAAGATGTGTTTGAGGTTGTAGCAGGATAATTATTATTTATTTGTTATATTATTAAAAACCTTATTGATTTTTTTTGTATAATTTTTATTAAGCCTAAAATTTCTAAATAATGGCCATTCTTTAAAATCATTTTTAGTCACTTTATCAACCCGAATAGCATTTTCAACATTTTTATAAAACTCTTCTTCATTATCTTTTAATGCTGCAATACCTAAAACAAATTTTGGACTTAGCGTACTGCTATCAATATTTACTAATTCTTTTTCTAACTCATCACTTTTATTCTGCCACTTAAGAGCCTGGCAATAATTAATAATTAATACCGTATATATTGCATTATTCCTAATAGTTTTTAAACAATCATTTTCTTTTACGAATAACCCTAATCTCTCTGCAAGACTCCATTCTTCTTTTAGTAATAGATTATACATATCATTTATTAAAAAAATATTTGCTTGATCCAAGAGGTTTTTATCCCACTTTCTAAAGCAACATTGCATTAAAATAATTCCACTTAAAGTAATCTCATTATATACATTCTTAAAATATTTAGAACCAATTGTAACTCTAGCCCCTTCCTTTATATTTTTTTTCTCTAAAGGTAAAATATCTAAATTTACATTACTTAGATACCTCTTATTAATTTTACTATCATTATGTATTATTATATTTCTTCTCTCGATTGCTTCATTGATTAAATTCCAGTTCAGTATTTTCTCTTTTAGATCAACTTTAAATCTTTCTTTAAATATTTTCTTCTGATAATTTAAATTATTAAATAATATTTTTTCGATTTCTTCGTTTATTATATTTTTTATCGCCTCATCAAGACTATTGCATAATAGAAGATCACTAAGCTTAATGGAAAGATCATTACTCAAATTTCTAGGATAACTTTTAAAATAAAAATGTATTAAATCAGAAATTAGAAAATCTAAATAACTAATTAACATTATAAAAGAACTTTTAAAAAGTATTGAACTGTGCGGAGGTTTTATTTTTCGAGCATATTTCAAAATTTTATAAAATTTCTGAGTTTGTTCTTTGGTTAATTTAATTGTTTTTTTCTTCTTCTGGGTTTTTTTTATTTCCGTATCTGGCATTTTTAATATATTATTTATCTTTTTATCTAATCCATTTAGTTGCTCTTTTGACAATTTGTCTATTTCAAGAGTAACTGGACTAATATTTTTTATAAACTCAGAAATACTATCAAGACTTCTAAAAAAATTCGAATGCACTGAATCTATAGTGTTAATATTATCTTTTACTTTTTTCGGCATATGTTACCTTATTCCCTAGTTACATATGAGAACAACGGAGCATAATAATATTCGCTTTTTAATTTCTTGAACTTACTACATTATACTACTACCCTTGCTAATATTAATACTACTAATAAATACAAATGAAAATATTTATAGATTATTTCTTAAACTACTTACAAACTGAAAAAGATGCTGCAAAATCAACAATTCATAAATACAGAGCTGATTTAGAGAAGTTATTTGAATATTTGCAAGTTACTGATATTAATGAAATCAACCAAAACCATTTAAGAGATTATTTAAATCATATTAGATAAACCAATAACTATACTTCAAGTTCTATTGCAAATAAGATTAACATATTACATCATTTTTTTAGGTTCCTTCATAATTCTGGTTATATAATTAGTAATCCAGCTATTTTAATTAGACCACCAAGGAAAAAAGTTAAAATACCAAAAGTATTTAATGAAATCGAATTAGAAAAATTTCTTAAAGCTCCTGATCATAATACTGATACTCGTTTTAAAAAATACACGCTAAGAGATAAATTAATATTTACTATGTTTGCATATACTGGACTTAGGAGAACTGAACTTATTAATCTAAATTGGGATGATATTAATTTAGGTTCTAAGTATTTAATAGTAAGGAAATCTAAAAACAGGTCTCAAAGGATAATACTACTACATGACAGGGTTATTAAGCTGTTGGATCTATATTTAAATCTGAGATTACCCTTAAAAAATAATGCCTTATTTATCGGTAGAACTAATCAAAGAATTCATCATAACAGCTTAAAAAATTTATTTGATAGGTATATTAAAATTTCAGGTCTATCTGGCAAAGGCTATACAACACATACTTTAAGACATACCTTTGCTACAAGACTCTTAAATAAAAATGTAAGTTTAGTGAATATTAAGAATTTAATGGGACATAAAAGCTTAGAGTCTACTCAGATTTATTTGCATGTAACTGGAAAAGAATTAGGAGAGTCTATAAATATGTTATAAAAATTTCTTCATTTTCTTTATTTCAAGTTCATAAGGTTTTAATTCAATTTTTATTTTTTCAATATTTTTAGTCTTAAAGCCAATGTTATTTTCTTTCCAGTATTTCCCAATACCTTCTCGCTTGTCGTAAAAGATTCCAGTTTTAAAATTATTTTCTTCAATCCTATAATAATCTAGTTTGTCAAAACGCATCCATTCTTTTAATATGTTAAACAGATTATTATGATTTAAAAACTTTTTACTATTAATAATGATACAATTAACACTTTCTCCACCATGATATACATCTCGAGAAACATTTACTTTTGAAAAATTACAATTAATAATTTTCAAATCACCATATTTTTTTATTTGACCTAAAAAACTGTTTCTACTCTCATAGATTCCACAATAATTAATATTATTTAAGAAATCTTCGATAATTTCTTTTTCATTTAATCCTTTTAACGAAATATAATTATATGTATCATTCATTATTTTTTTTGAAATTTTAAAATTCTCATTTATTAGCAAATATCTTAAAAAATCTCTTAGCTCTAATAAAAGATTTATGTCTTCATTAGAATTAATATACTGAATACTCTTATTAAGTCCTGCTAATAACTGGGATTTAGACCGATATTTGTTTAATAATTTTGTAGTAGTATTTTTTTCGTCAGATTCTAAGCTTTCCAGATATCCTATTTTATCGTTTTTCCCCCAGAAAAAGCTCCAAATTTTTAAAAATGATTTAACCAGGAATGATTTTTCTGTCCACTCCTCATCAAATAACCTTAGAATCAAATGATTAAATATCATATAATTCTTTACCATAATTTCGAAATCAACCATTTTTTGAAAATTTTTACTATTAATACCCTTTAAGAATTTTTTAATAAAATTATTAAAAATTATTTTTAATCTTGTATCTTCTCTTAGTGATCTTCTTTTTTTCTCCTCCTCTCTAACCTCTGCTTCCTCCTCATTTCCATAATTTTTTTCTTCATCCTCTGTTCTTTTTGAATCATTTAAATATTTTTGAATGTTTGAGATCTTTTCAAAATGCTTATTTATTGAATTTAAAAAAATTTGCACAGGAGACAATGGTTCTAAATACAATTTTTTTTCGATTTTAGATCTATATTGTAAATACTCCTTACTTTTATAAATTTCATCATAATTTATATCCTTATAATCCATGGCAATATCTTCTTCATCTTCAAGATCATCAGTTGTATTTGCTTTATTGGAAACTTTCCAAAGACTTTCATCATTTATTACTAAATTTTTATTTAGGCTCTTTAATAAATCTATAATTTCTGGCTTTTCTAGATGTACCTTTTCTAATAAATCTAACTTATCAATACTCTCATCGATATTCAAAAAATTCTTTAACGATCTTATATTCTGAACAAAAATAGGGTTTGAGCAATTGATCTCATCATCACTTCTCCATTCAAGAATTACAGGATTAGGGGGTGAAATATGAAGTAGTTCAATCACTTTTTCATCTAAACTTAAAACAATACTATTTTCCAAGTATTCATATTTTGTTATTTTAAACTGATTATTATCGATATTTAAAAATATGTTTTTACCATTTGGAAAATTACCACTAAAATATAAGATTAATTTCTTACCTTCCCAGCTACCGCTAAGTAAATTAAACTCTTCTTTTTTGTAGTTTTCATCATTGGTAGCTTTATAGCTTAATATAAATTTTGATAAATCTGATTCATCTTTTCCAATTTCTAAAAAGTTTATTAATTCATTAAATTCATTTTTCTTACCCATCAAAACACTAGCAATTTCTATATTACCTGCTGGAGGCTTTTTGATTAGAGCATTTTTAGTAAGGTTTGGTGATCCAATTATACAAATAGAACTATTTTTTAGTTTAATTAAATAAATCTTTGCATGAACATACCTATTTTTTGTATTAATTTTATTAAAAAATAATCTGCTCTTATTCCTTAATATTATTTTTTCTAATACAGCTGGATCCAATGAAGTGTATTTGTCTTGTATCAGTAGATTTACCTTTTTAGGTTTGAATGTATCTAAAAGATTTTCTAGTGCATTCATGTCTTTATCATAAAATGGAGAATGAATTACTAAATGCTCAACTTCTCTATCCATTATTATATTCTTAAATTGCTCTATTAAATTACTTTCAAGATTATGGATAACTGGTACATTTTTATTTATATTTTTTCTGCTTAACCATGGAGAACTTTCAAATAATAATCGAATCTTATTAATAGTTTCATTGTTAACCAAATATTTCTTTTCAACCAGTTGTTCGATAAAATTTTTTATAATTATAAAAACTTCTATCTCATCCTCAAAGCTTTTTTTATATTCATAAACCTTAAATATCTCTCCATTTCTCGAATATCCGTGTAGTCCTAAATTACCACTTCCTAATATTAATTTTCCTTCAGTTTCATTTGTTAAAAATATTAACTTTGCATGAGATAAATTTGTATTATAAATACCTTCGACAACATAGTTGGTATTTACGTAATGAAGTAGTTGGGATCTTTTATGTTGTTTGCAGGCTTCTAGATAATTTGTGCCATCAGCTAATATAATAATATTTCTACATACCTTATAGAATTCTCTTAAAAGTGTTTTTTCAAAAAAAGATAGGTCAATATTATAGGTTAAAAATAATGCATTTTTCCATTTTCCTTTTAGTTGTTCTGGTATATTTAAAAATTCCATTTTGGTATCTCACCATTTATTATTTTTAAACCATCAGATGTTAAACTGTGGTTTTTATCTCTAAAATTGCCACATAAACCTAATTCATAAACAATAGTACTAACTGCCTCAAACCGTGACGTATTAAATGTTGGTGAAGAATTTTCTATTTCAAAAAATATTATTTTATTACCTTCAATAATAAATCTAAAAGTATTTTCAGGCAGTTTATTTGAGGCAATCTTTATATGTTGCTCTATTATAAAATCCATAAATAGCCATTTAATAATTTCAATAATAGAAATATTTTTGTTTTTTAATTTTCTATCAAGAGTTTTTATAAAAAGATCTAAACTCAATCTATCGTAACCGCCCATTTTAGATATTTCCCATAGGTTAGCCATTTCTTTTTCTGCATCTCTAAACCTTAAATAAATAAGTGATAGAATGACTAACATTCCTAAAACCATTGTTTCGAAAGAGAAGTTATTTATTTTTGATAAATTATAAACTTTGTATTCATTTATTAATGAATCAATCTTGCACTCATCATCGAATTTCTTTTTATTACCAACAACATTTTTAATCCATTCTAATAGTTCGGTGAATTTGGAGTTTTTATTAATAGTGGGAGAATCAATACTTAGGTGTTTTGAAAGTTTTTTAAAACTTAAGTTATCTGTTATATGTTTCCAAAAATCTTCAATTTCAATAGGTAAAAAGTTACTTTTGTCCTTACCCCAATTACATAGGTAGAACCACATTGAGTTTAATGCAAATCCATAATACTCCCTTACTTGATACAGTCGCCACTTTAGATAAGTATTGTGGACTCTTCTATGGGGCTTATAACTATAACCATCATCGGTAGAGCCATAATAGAGAAGTTGCCTAAACACATCGTCTGTTAATATTAATCCTTGTGTTTGTTGGGCTAAATCTAAAAACAGCTCAAAAGTTTTTCTTCTTAAATGTGACTCGTTGTCTTTTTCTTTTCCAATAAAATAATATAATGCATAATTTCTCTCTAAGGAATTATCTAACTGTAATTGACATAGACAGGATTTGCTGATGTATCCCTCTATTACGTCTCTAGGTATATCGATATTATTTTCATTAAAAAACGATTTATAATATTCTGTATCTTTTACTGCATTCCTAAATATTTCAGCTATTTTCTTACCTTCAGGTGTTGGAGCATCTACTGGGGGTAAAGGGGGCTGACCTTTTGGAATTATCCAACCTAGTCTCCTTATTGCTGATCTATAATACAGACCATAACCACCGAGCCTATTTTTTATATAGTCATAATCAGTATTATACAAATCTTGTTTTTTATTTGCTAAAGGAGAAGTTTTTTGGCCTCCCATTATTGAATGCATATATTTGTGTTCAGGATGATTACATAAATTAGCACCTAAAGAAAATATAAACTCTCTTGGTCTATAAAATCTAATAAAATTTACATTATTTCTACTTAGATCTCTGCGCCAAAATTCGTCTAATAAGAATGTATAAAAAATATAGTATCTTGGGTGAGGTGTTAAAGCTATAATTCCTGGAGTTAAACCTTCAAGAATATGATCAGAAGATACACTTCCTAAGCCAAGATGATCCTGCCCTCCTATTATTTTATATACTTCTGCAATCCATTGAGGTTTATTTTTCATATAAAGAATTTATAGTTTTAATATTATACGAATATATATTGATAAATCATGATTTATATTTTAACAGTGAAGAATTATCTTTAAAAGTATCATATTTAATTCTTAATCTCGTATTACTCCTACCTTCAACTCCTACCAATAATAGTTGTTCGTTTCCATATACTCTAAATTCCAGTATATATCATTCTTCTTAAGTAACTATTTCGCCTCATTATTGTATAATTGATAATCAGGGAGACAACCATGTATATAAATAAAGAAAATGTATTAATAGAATATGAAAGATTAAAATCTCTGGTAGATAAAAGAAAAACCGGATTTGATATTTTTATTAATAAACTTGAAAACGAAACATCCTGGTTAGCTTCTCCTGCTAGTACTAAATTTCATCTTTGTGAGGAAAAGGGACTACTTATTCATTCAGTAGGAGTGACTTCTACTCTTTTAGAATTAAAAAATACTTTAATGAAAAATATTTCTGATGAATCATGCGTAATCGTAGGACTGCTTCATGACCTTGGTAAAATTGGTACTTTTGATAAAGCATTATATATAAAGAATAAAGATACCTATATATATAATAATAAGGTGGTAAGTATGGGCCTTGCAGTAAGAAGTCTCTACTTAGTATCCCAGTATATAACATTAACCGATGATGAAGCCCAGGCAATTGCTTATCACGATGGTCAATATATTTCAGAAAATAAAGTAGTAGCTCACAAGGAAAGACCTCTTACTCTTCTATTACATTATGCTGATTACTGGACAGCTCATATGTATGAAGATAATAATAGAAGAAAAGAATTACTTTAAAAAATAAACGGAGGTACTGTTTTGGAAAAGTATAACGGATTAAAACTAAGACCTTTATTTTATTCTGAGATTTCAAGTAGTTTTATGATATATGAAATATTTCATAGTCATAAAAAAATTGCTAAAGAATTTTTAAAAAATCTTTTTGGTTTAACTATAGATAATGATATTACTATTATAAGAGAGAAGAACTACCCTCGGAAGGGTGGTATTGATATTTTTTTAATCTTTAACAGCAATGGTATAAAAACAGTTACTTTAATTGAAGTAAAAGTTCATGACTATTTAAGCGTTAAACCTGGACAGATAATAACTTACTACGAAGCTGCAAAAGAGGAATTGGGTAGTGATAATGTATACTTTATTTTCCTGACTCAATTTAATAAAAATAATTTTTCTTCTAAAAGTGAGGTGATTGAACCTAATTCAATAAGGGAATTCGAGGAAAGCAAAAAGAAAATACCAGATAAAAAAATAAAACATATTAACTGGGAAGAATTTCATAGATTTATAGATCCTTATAAAGATAGCCTCCCTAGGGAATATGTCCATATTCTTGAATTGCAGAAAACCTGGATGATTGCAAAATCCAGAGAAGATATTGAATTAAACACTATTGATGTAGGAGAAAGGGATTTGTCAGACTACTTTTCTGATATAGATATTGATATTGAAAAAGAGTTATTATCTTTTGGGGATACTCAATTCAAAGATAAAAAGGAAATATTAACTATTGACCTTATCCAATGTAATAAAGATCAATTAGACAAAATATTAAACGTAATCAAAATGTTTGCAGTCTCCAATAATGTAGATATAAATATAAAGCAGGTCACCAGAGATGAAACCCTGCTGGCAGCAAAAGATTTCTTAAAGTCACTCTCTGAAAATGAAGATAGTTGGGATTTATTATCATTTTATTCGTCACTTTTTAACTTTGTGAATAATACAGATTACCTACTCCTTTACGGTTCAGGTACAAGAGGTTTTTCTATAAAGGTTAATATAATGAAGAAGGGTACTATCAGTATGTGCACTTTGTGGACAAATAAAAAAATTGATTTCAGTATAAAAAGATAATTATTTACTTTTTATATTGCTCCAAAGTTGTTCTTTTAATCTTTTTAGAATACTTACAAGATGGCCAGAATCAATAATTAGGGTATTAGTTACATATTAAAAAGTTCCGAGTATAATAAATAATTATGAATTTTGATAACCTCTATAAAATTGCTAAACCTGAAAATATTAAGATTTTACTAATCGGAGAGTCTCCTCCTGCACAGGAAGAAAACTTTTTTTACCTTGCTCCAAATTCTGATTTGTACAACTTTACCAAACTTACATTTGAAAATGTATTTGGTGATAAAATTAGAAAATCTACAAGTTTTATAAAATTTTTTAAATCAGAAGGTTTCTTTCTAGATGATTTGTGCCGTGAGCCAATAAACAATATTAAAGATGAATATGAAAGAGAAACTAAAAGACAACATAATATAATCCTCCTTGCCCAAAGAATCGCCGAATATAACCCTATAATAATAATAGGAATAATGAAAAAAATTAAATACCATATAGCTGAAGCAATAAGACTGTCAAAAATTGAACCTAAATATATCCATTACTTAGGTTACCCTACTCGTAATAAAACAAATATTTCAAATTATATTGATGGACTTGAAGATATAATTAGAAGTCTAATTCAAGAAGGGATTCTATATTATTAAACTTTTATACTCTCAATCGCTTTTATCTTCTCCTCCTCCCCCACATTACAATAAATCTCTGTAGTTCTTATATTTTTATGTCCAGCAAGTTTTTATATTACAGGAAGACTAACATTATTTTTTCTAAGTTCGTTAATAAAAAATCTTCTGAAACTGTGAATTTTGAATTCCTTGGGTATCCCTGCTCTAGCTTTAATTTTATAAAAGGAATTTGTAAGAGACTATCTGCAAAGTCTTTTCCCTTGTATACCTCTAAATAATGGACCTGATTCATATTTAAAATGGGTAAGGTAATTTACTTATTTTTTTTATTCATATTCCCCATTAACAATAAATACCTTCAGTGTTAAAATATTTAAAAATTGTATATTTTTACTATTAATAAATTTTTTATGGAAAAAGAAGCAAAGGCAAGAATTAAGATTAATAAACTCCTCGAAGAATCCAGCTGGAGCTTAATAGATACCGATAAAGGTAGAGCAAATGTAATATTAGAACCTAACATCGAAATAAAAGATATAGATGATAATTTCGAAAAAATACATAAAGGATATGTTGATTACCTATTGCTTGATAATGAAAACTTTCCCATTTGTGTACTTGAAGCAAAATCCGAAGATAAAGATCCACTAGTAGGAAAAGAACAGGCTAGAAAATATGCAAATGCAGAAAATGTTAGATTTATAATTCTTTCAAACGGCAATACTCATTACTTTTGGGATAAAAAATTGGGTAATCCCACAAAAATATTTCGGTTTCCTTCACTTGAAAACTTTAAATCTCGAAAAGAATTTTTACCTGATATTGAAAAACTTATAAATCTAGAAATAAAAGACGATTTTATAGTTCAAACCCAATACCCTGTTTATGCTAATGACCCTAGTTATATCGACCATGCAACAAGATCAGACTTTATTAGAGATAAAGGTTTAAAGTTTCTAAGACCATATCAACTTAATGCAGTAAAATCCATACAAACTGCATCCCGTAAAGGAGAAAATAGGTTCTTACTTGAAATGGCTACAGGAACAGGAAAGACTCTTATTTCTGCCGCAATAATTAAGCTATATTTAAAATCTAAAAATGCAAAAAGAGTCCTATTTCTAGTCGATAGATTAGAGCTTGAAGATCAGGCAAGTAAAAACTTTAAAGCATACCTATACCCTGACTGCACATCTGTTATTTATAAAGAAAAGAGAGATGATTGGAGAAAAGCTGATATTGTTGTAACAACCATACAAAGCATTTCTTACGACAATAAATATTTAAAACTCTTTGCTCCGAACGATTTTGATTTAATTATATCAGATGAAGCTCACCGTTCAATTTCAGGAAACAGTAGACAAATATTTGAATACTTTATAGGAGCAAAATTAGGACTTACTGCTACACCCAAAGATTATCTAAAAAATATCGATGAAAAAAAGTTAGAGCTTTCAGACCCCAGAGAATTTGAAAGAAGAAATCTTCTTTCGACTTATAAGATATTTGGATGTGAAACTGGTGAACCTACTTTTAGGTATACTTTAACTGATGGAGTAAAAGATGGATACCTGGTAAATCCTATAGCCATAGATTGTAGAACAAAAATTACTACTCAGCTTCTTTCAGATGAAGGTTATGCAGTTATGGTACAAAACGAAGAAGGAGACGAGGAAGAAGTAATATTTAATCAAAGGGATTTTGAAAAAAAATTCTTTTCTGATAAAACCAATAATGAATTTATAAATACTTTTATGAAAAACGCTTCTTTGGATCCAATAACTGGGGAGATTGGAAAATCAATTATATTCTGTGTATCTCAAAAGCATGCAGGAAAAATTACTCAAATATTAAATGAATTTGCACATAAGATGTATCCGGGAAAATATAATTCAGATTTTGCAGTTCAGGTTACTTCATATATTCAAGGTGCTCAACAGATGACTATTAATTTTTCCAATAATAATCTAAAAGGATATACTAACTTTCTAGACGGTTATAAATCATCAAAAACTAGAGTATGCGTAACGGTAGGAATGATGACTACCGGTTACGACTGTACGGATTTACTTAATTTATGCTTCCTTAGACCAATATTTTCACCTACCGATTTTATTCAGATCAAAGGACGGGGAACAAGAAAACATACTTTCAAACATATAAATAGAAAAAATGGAAAAGAAGAGATTATAACAGTAGCAAAGGAAAATTATAAATTATTTGATTTTTTTGCTAACTGCGAATATTTTGAAGAAAAATATCCTTACGATGAAATTCTGGAGCTTCCATCAATAAAAGGAGACAAAAACGGAACAGATGTATTTCCACCACCTGTAAAAGACACAACAGTTTATATCCATGATCCGCTAGCTTCATTTGAAATACTGAAATTTGATGGTGGAACAATGCGTATAGATAGAGAGATGTATATCAGTAAATTTGAAAATAAAGTCAAAGAGCACTATGAAGAAACTAAAAATTTCAAACAGGCTATAGATAGCGGAGACACTAGCACAATAAAGAAATTCATAAAAGAGCACGTACTTGACAAACCTGAAGAATATTTCACACTTGAAAAAATAAGAAGGGCTTATCAGGTTGATAGAAGACTTAATATATTAGAGATACTTGATAAGATATTTGGAAAGATAGCTCATTTCAAAACCAAAGAAGAGCTTGCTGAAGATGAATTTAATAGATTCATAATTGACTATAATATTGATGGAGATAAATATTACGAGACAAAAGAATTTTTCAAAAATTATCTTATGAATGAAGACTTCAGAACTAAAATTAACCAAAAGGAATACAGATACTATGCTTCTAACCCTGAAATCTTTTCAATATTTAAAAAATTAGGTAAGGAAAAGTTAGAAGATATACCTGAGTACATTAAAGATAATATTAGCTTAAATCAATTCTTTTAGATATTAAAGAAAGATGAATAAATGTTAAATGCTGAAACAAAAAGAAAGATCCAAGGATTAAGAGACACGTTGGTCGGAAAAATTCCTGTTCCTACCGATCAAGTAAAGCAAATCACCTTAGGACTTATCTATAAGTTTATGAGTGATATTGATAGAGAAAACACTGATATTTTAGGAGGTAAATCTTTTTTTAATGGAGATTACGGAAGATATTCATGGAATAACATAATAGATAAGTCACTTTCAAGTTACGAAAGAGTAACATTGTATTCAGAGGGTTTAGAGAAAATGAGCCTAAACCCTAATATACCTGAACTTTTCCGTGATATATTTAGAAATGCATATCTACCCTTTAGGGATCCTGCTACTCTCTCGCAGTTTTTAATAGGTATAAATGAATTTAATTACGACCATAGTGAAGATTTAGGAGATGCATTTGAATTTTTACTTTCAGTTATGGGCTCTCAAGGAGATGCGGGTCAATTTAGAACTCCAAGACATATCATAGATTTTATAGTTAAAGTTGTAGAACCTAAAAAGACTGATAGAATTTTAGACCCTGCCTGCGGTACTGCAGGATTTTTAATATCTGCTTATAAATATATTTTAGAAAATAATAAAACATCTGATTCTGATAAGTCTGGCTCTGCTCTTAGCTTGACTGAAAAAAATAAACTGACTGAAAATTTTGTTGGCTATGATATTTCTACCGATATGGTAAGGCTATCTCTTGTTAATATGTATCTTCATAATTTTGCTAATCCAAATATAAAGGAATATGACACACTAACAAGTGAAGATTTATGGGATGAAGATTTTGATTGCATTATGGCTAATCCCCCTTTCATGACTCCCAAGGGTGGTATTAGACCTCATAAAAGATTTGCAATTCAAGCAAAAAGATCAGAACTGTTATTCGTTGATTATATAATGGAACATTTAACACCGAATGGAAAGGCTGGAGTAATTGTACCGGAAGGAATAATATATCAATCTTCAAAAGCCTATATAAATTTACGTAAAATGCTATTAGATAATGGTTTGTATTCTGTTGTTTCTCTACCAAGTGGCGTTTTTCAACCATATAGTGGGGTGAAAACAAATATTTTATTTATTGATAAAAATATTTCTACTATAAAAAATTCAGTTTTATTTGTTGATGTTAAAAATACTGGAATAAGTTTAGGATCTACAAATATAAAAATAAAAGAGAATGATTTACCAGAAGCAAAAGTAGTTTTAGAAAGTTTTAAAAATAGTAAAGAAATTGAGTCACATATAAGTTGGAAAGCAACCAGAGAAATTATTAAAAAAAATGATTACAATTTATCGTGTTTAAGATATAAACCAGTTATTTTAAATAGTAATGAAATTAAAACATATACATTTAAAGATTTTTCTGAAATTAAAAAAGGAAAATCTTCTAGTACAAAAACAACTCCAGGAGAATATCCATTATACTTAACTGCTGATAAACAAAAAACAGCAGATCATTTTGATTTTGATGGAGATGGAATTGCAATTCCATTAATTTCAGCTTTAGGTCATGGAAAAGCAGCTATCAAAAGAATCCATAGGGTAAATGGCAAATTTGCATTAGCAAACTTACTAGCATTCATAAACCCAGACCCATGTATAGCTAATCCTGATTTTCTTTATTACTTACTGGATCATATGAAAAATGATATTGCTAAACTAATGAAAGGCGCAGCAAACGTTTCTATGAAAATTAATGATTTAGAGTCATTTGTTGTTCCTCTTCCACTTATAGAAATTCAAAAAGTAACAGTTGAAGAGATTAATGATTACCAAAAAATAATAGATGGTGCAAAACAAGTTGTTAAAAATTATAAACCAGAAATTGAAATTAACCCAAACTGGAAAACAGTAGAATTATGCAATCAAGAATTTTTTTATATTGAATCTGGTGGAACTCCTGATTCTAATAAAAATGAATACTGGAATGGTGTTATCCCTTGGACTACATTAATCGATTTGCCTTCAGAAAATTTCGTAACTTATATAAGTGATACTGTAAGAAAAATTTCATCAAAAGGATTAAAAAATTCCTCTGCTAAAATCATACCAAAAGACTCAGTATTGATATCTACTAGAGCAACTATTGGAAGAGTGGCCATTAATTTAATTGAGCTAGCAACTAATCAAGGATTTAAAAATATAATAATTAAAAATAAATCTAAAATTAATTATAAATATCTTGCATTTATTATGACTAAAAAAATAGGTGAAATGTTGACCTTAGCCTCAGGAGGAACCTTTAAAGAAATATCAAAAACAAATTTAGGTAGAATTAAGATCCCACTGCCTTCTGTTAACGAACAAAACATTATTGCTTTGAAAATAGTAGAAGAGCTTAATTTAATTGAGTCAAATAAAAAATTAATTGAAATATTTGAACAAAAAATAAAGAATAAAATTAGTACAATATGGAAAAAATAAATTTTTATATAATCTATTGGACTATATCACAACATATAATCCAACCTTATAAAACCCTTGATTTTCCCACATAACACTACTATACTACTGGCAATTGAAAACACTATCTATAGTATTCTCGATTGTTTTCAATACTGTCATTTCCCACCAGCATTGTACCGCTTTTTCACCAGCATTGTACCGGCCCCTAATTAATAGTTAATATTACATCAAAAATCTATTTTGGTCTATTCTGTTTTCTAATAGATTCTCCTTCCATAAGTATCTGGTATGAGC
>JABMRD010000177.1 GCA_013202875.1 Actinomycetota bacterium
AGACTGCTCTGCAAAAATGAGTAAAGAAGGCCTGTTGTGCAGAGATGACTGTAAAATTAAGTGCGTTCTGGGAAGATTAAGGAAACTGGCAGAAGAATTAAATTACAAAAGTATTTGCATTACTCCCGGAGGCTCTATGGCAATTAAATTTGTAAAGAAAAATCAACCTGAGGGAATAATTGCTATTGCATGTATGAAAGAACTGGCTGAGGGAGTATGTGCAGTGAGAGAGATTATTGAAGAAGAAAACGGTGGTAATGAGAGTAAAAATGGTATACCGGTGATAGTTACCATACCTCTAACAAAAGACGGCTGTGTTGACACAGAAGTTGATGAGAAGGAAGCAAGAAGAATTATAAATTTATAAAAGCGCTGCAAAGTGAATAGTTTTAAATAAAAAGATTAATATTTTTTTAAGGAGACAATATTAAAAAAATGATATGTGAAATTGCCCCGGCAAAAATAAATTTAACTTTAGAGATAATTAATAAAAGGACTGATGGCTATCATGAATTAAATTCTATTATGCAAACTATCGATTTATGTGATGTACTTACGTTCTGGGAAAATGAATGGATAAAGGTTATCCCTGAATATTTTAATTTGCCCTCAGATGATAATCTTTCTGAATTTGATGGCAATAATTATCTGAATAATAATTTAGTATACAGGGCTGCATCTTTATTGAAAGAGGAAACAGGATATAGTGGCGGCGCTCTAATCCAACTTCGGAAAAATATTCCCTCGGCTGCAGGCCTGGGAGGAGGTTCCAGTGATGCTGCAGCAACACTTAAGGGGCTGAATAAATTATGGAAACTGGGATTGAGCAGGAATGAATTATCTAAAATTGGCTCAAAAATCGGTTCAGATGTTTCTTATTTTATTTATGGTGGAACTTGTTTTGTAAAAGGGAAGGGAGAAATAGTAATTCCATTAAAAGCACTTCCTACAAAATGGTTAATAGTAATTCTTATTCCTCTTAATATCAAGCAAAAGACTGAGAAACTTTATTCATTTATTAATCCTTCGCATTATTCTAATGGAGATTCTACCCGGTTTATTTTAGAGAAAATTAATGATTGGGGTAATAATAATAATAACGGAGCCAGTAGCAGCCCAGGGATGAATATTAATGATTATTTGGTTAATGTCTTTGAAATTGTGTATAATAATAAAATTAGAGAATTTGAAGAGTGGCAGAAATATTTTGAAAGAATGAAAATCAATCCTTTGCATCTTGCAGGAAGCGGGCCGGCAGTTTATTACATTTCTGATTCAGAGGTTGATGTAAAAAGGATTGTTGATAATAGTTTAGCAAAATTTAATAATTTAAGAAAATATATTGCAAGAACAGTTCCTTAATTATTATAAATATTTAAAAAATAATAATGAAGCAAGCGCTTAGAAGTAAAACCACCAAAGATAGCATTTTGAAAGCAGCCGCGATATGCCTTGCTGAAAAAGGATATGATAAAACTGATGTCGATGAAATCTGCAAAAAAGCCGGTGTAACTAAAGGTGCTTTCTACCATCATTTTTCAAGCAAACAGGAACTTTTTTTAGAAATGTTGGATTTATGGATGAAAAGGGTAGCCAGCCAACTGGACTTAAATGAACTCAAGCCAAAGAATACATTGGAATTACTTTTAAGTATCCCTGGGAAATTTAAGCCAGTTTTTGAAGAGGTGGATAAACAGCTGCCAATTTTTTTAGAATTATATATTAAGAGTATCAGTGATCCCGAGTTAAATAAAATTGTATTAAAATCATATAATGATTTTTTAACTTTTTTTACAGTTACAATTAAGAAAGGCATCAGGGAAGGTTCCATTAAAAAGGTTAACGCGGATGATGCAGCTAAAGTTCTCTTCTCGTTAGCCATAGGTTTGCTGATGCAGGGTTTACTCAATCCTGAAAATGAAGATTGGGTTGAACTATCCAAAAAAAGTATAAGATTGATCCTTGCCTCTAAGGAATCTTTAAAGCTGGATAACGGGTAAATAATCTTTCCCTTATCTTTAAATTTATTTCACCTGATTAATTATACCTATAACAATGAAATTACAGTAATATTTGCATTTTTATGGCTATTTAAATGTCTCAATAAAAATATTTCTATTTAGAAAATAATAAAAAACCTTAATGATTTATAAGATTTTTTATTTTAGTTATGTCAATATTCAGCGATTATGTCACCTAAAAGTATATAGTTTTATTCAGCGATTATGTCACCCCCCCCCTAATTGATTAATAGTTATCAGTTTCCCATGCAATGGTCGAATTAAAAAGTCCAAGAGCAAGCTCCTCATCCCTTGGGTCATACTTGAATCCACTGGATCTTCCACTCTTCCAGGGATGGTTAGCTATAGGTTTTGTGGGAAGAAGTCTCTTATCTGTTACTACCTTAACATAGCTTTTAACTTTAGGCCTGGCCTCAAGTCTTGCCACAGAATATACCTTGCCGCTGTAGCGTGCTTTTATCCCGATCCTACTGCCTGTAAGAACAATTATTCCAGAGCGGGGGATAGTAGCCGCCGCCTTTCCACCGGACAGGAGCTGATAGTACTTTCCCCTGTAGGAGAATGCTGATCCGCCGTCAAGCTTTCTTGGGATCTTTCTGCAGAGTATATGATCAATATTAATACCCTTGCCAGGTTTTCTAAATACAGGCTCTCCCTTTGGGACAACTGAAAACCTCCTGTTGAATTTCTTAATATATGTGGC
>JABMRD010000178.1 GCA_013202875.1 Actinomycetota bacterium
AGTATCTTTATGAATATATTTAAATTTATAAGAACTTACTTTCACATCATGCAAGTATAAAACAGGAATTTGCCCGAAATTTATAATCCATATTAAAAAATTGAATAAGAAACCGGTAAGAGCGGGTAGATATTTAAAATATTAATATTTTAATATGCTAACAAATAACTATTGACAGATATTTTCATAGATAAGTGTGGGTCCAACTTTTGAGGTTCAGATCAACAGTAGCAGATATTAATTTTTATTGTCTTGTGTATAAATTACTTATAATTTATTATAGAATTATAAAATAAGGCAAGATTAAAATGAAACTTACTAAACAGGAAAAACAAAAAATTAATAAGGTCGGGAGAAAATATAATCTGAAATTAATACTGCTTCACGGCTCTTATGCAACAGATAAAGCTAAACCAGGAAGTGATTTGGATATTGCTTTTCTCGGTAAAAATCCAATTAATTTTAAAACATTATCCAGGATCTATTCAGATATAGAAGATATTTTTGGTGATAACTTCAATCGAGAATTGGATATTAAATCTCTACATAAAGTTGACCCGCTATTTTGCTACCAGGTAGCCAAATACTCTCAACTTCTTTACGGCAATCTTTTTGATTTTAATGAATTTAGAGCCTATGCTTTTCGCTTCTATTATGATGCTAAAGACTTATTCAGATTAGAGGGTTTACTGGTCTCAAAATACCAAAATTACTTAAATAAAAAATATGCTTGATAAAAATTTTATTCAAAGAAAAATAAAACTAATTCAAGAAGAGCTAAGCAAATTAGAAAGCTTAAGCCATTACTCTTTTAAGGAAATATCAGATGACTTTACCAAGATGTATACAGTTGAACGAGCACTGGAAAAGATTATTATGAGAGCAATCGATTTAAATCAACATATCATTGCAGAAATAGGTCATGGAGATGAGAAGATTAGAGGTTATGAGGATACTTTTTATGCACTGGCTACTTTAGATGTTTATCCTGAGGAGTTTGCTAAAGAAATTGCTCCAAGTGCTGGACTGAGAAATCGGTTAGTACATGAATACAACGATACTAAAGATGAAATTATTTACAGCTCGGTCGAAGATGCAATAAGGCAATATGCAAAATATTGTGATTTTATATTAAAATTTATTAAAGATAGAATAAATTAACCTGGTTTTTTTTAAAACGCTCTTTATCCTTCTTCTCTCTTGTAAACTATTTTTCCTTTTACCATGGTAAGTTCAACCTTTAACTTTTTATTTAAAATATTTCACTTCTTCCAAATCCTTGAAATCAGCATCCTGAGTCCATACCACAACATCATGAATCCTTGCAGTTGAATATATTAGACTATCCGCCATTGGTATCTTTAGTTCACAACTAAGCTTCGCTGCCATAATTGCGATTGAAGAAGTTATATTCACAACTTTTGCTTGTTGCATTAATGCTATCGCCTGTAGAGCAGAATTTTCATCTCTTTCTAGAAGTATCTTTTTATAAACCTCATAAAGATTAATAGTTGATACAATAAGTTCCTCTGTATTTTCAATTACTTGAACAAAGAACTTTGCATTTTTACCATCTGCAAAATATTCCAGCCAACCTGATGAATCTACCAGGTTCAATATCTGTCTCCTTCCTTGTCAACATCAGTATTTATGTCTTTAAGAAAGCCACGAGCATCTTTTATATCCTTTAAAATAATATATTCTATCCTGTCGCCTAATTGAATAACCTGTAATTTCTGGCCAGGCTTTAGATTTAATTTCTTGCGTATTTCTTTTGGAATCACTACCTGAAATTTTGGGGAAACAGTTATTGTTATCATTTTTCTTCTCCTATTTAATCTTACAAATAATATATCGATAAATATTTAACATGTCAATATTTTATCGATATTATTTGCGTAAAACAAGATTACAAATTTTCAAGAGCTAATTTTATTGCTCCTTCAACTGGTTTTTTAGTAAGAGGTTTAAAATTAATTTTTGGAAACTTACCCTTTAGCTTTTTCATTAAAACAGCTTTAAAATATTTTTCACACTTAAATACATTTCCAACAAAAACCAGATCAAAATCCTTATCTGCTAAATCAAGTTTATTTGCCACAGTAACTATCGAAATAAATGCCTCTTTAGCTTCCCCTTCTAATATTTCAATACTTACCTTATCTCCCATTTCTGCTGTTCTGCATACTGTTCTTGCAATTGCTGCAATTTCATCTTTTGAAAATGTACTGCTATATGTCCACTTTATCAGTTCTAAAACACTGCCAATACTTAAATCTTCAAGTATTGTTTTTAAAAGGAGAGTACCACTTCCTCTCCCATCATATGATCTCATTAAGGCTCTTAGAGCTTTAATGCCAATTTCATACCCGCTCCCCTCATCACCCAGTATATAATCCCAGCCATTTGCTTTTGCTTCTTCGCCTTTCTCATTTATGCCAAAACAGTTGGAACCAGTACCGCAAATAATCATTATGCCATTTCTGCTGCTGCTTCCTGCAGCAAGGCCAATTCTTGTATCATTGCATATAATTGTTTTGGAAGGATTTAAATAATTCTTTATTTTGCTGTTAAACATAATTTTGTGATAGATATCTATATCCTCGTAAGAATCATTCCCAGCCAGTCCAAAACATGCGCTTTTAAAAATAATCTCATCAGAAGATGCTATATTCCTTATTGCACCCAGTATCGCACTGTTAATATTTATTTTTGCATTCTCTGTTCCTACACTTTTATAATTGCTTGGTCCAGATTCATTTTCAATCATTAACCTTCCAGTGGAATCTGAAATCCGAACAGTGGTTTTTGTTCCACCACCATCAACACCTAAAACAAAATCCAATAATCTCTCCTTCTTTGTATTTTTTTTTTATTGTTCTGTAAAATAAATACTTTCTATCACTAATTTTTGCTGCATAATCTAATATATAATAAGAAAAATCTTTTTCTCACAAATTATATCAATACAAATTATTTCTACTTATGACCTTACCCCAGTCTTTGGTCCAGTTTTTAAGTTAGTATCTAAGCCATTGAGGGTCCCCCAAAAACTAGTCCACCTATAATGTTAGTAATCTGACTTATCTGGCCCTACAGTCAAGCTCCTGGCAAAGTCACTTGGTGTCATATTTCCCAGAGAACTATGAGGTCTAAACTCATTATAGTCTCTTCGCCATGTCTCTAGCTTACTCCGTGCGTCCTCGATTGACAAGAACCAATTGGTGTTAAGACACTCATCCCTAAGACTACCATTAAACGACTCTATAAAGGCATTATCTACCGGCTTTCCAGGACGGGAAAACTCCAGTTTAATGTTATTTTGATAGCTCCAGTTGTCCAGCACCCTGGAGACAAACTCCGGACCATTGTCCACCCTGATCCTCTCGGGTCGTCCTCTATAGTAGCTAATGTGGTTTAGTATGCCCACTACTGTATCTCCAGTAATTCTCTTATCTGCATAAATATTTAGACATTCCCTGCTATATACATCCATCATGGTCAGTGCCCTAAAGCGCCTTCCGTTAAATAGTGCATCGGACATAAAATCCATAGCCCAGCACTGATTGATTCCGGTAACATCCACTTTAGGTATCCTGGCCTGGCTGATTCGCTTTCGCCTTCCTTTATAGCGCAGATTCAGCCCTTCCTGGCGGTATATCCTATACACAGCCTTATGATTGACCTTCCATCCCTCACGCCTAAGCAGTACATGTATCCTCTTATATCCATACCTAACCCTTACCTGGGCAATATCCCTGATTCGCATCCTAAGCGGGATCTTTTCATCTCTTTTGCTTATATAGCGCTGGGATCCCCTGCAGAACTTGATCAATTTACATCCTCGTCTTTCGCTAATATCATAATGTGCCTGCAGCCAATCTACCGTTTCCCTTTTGGCAGCAGGCTTTAGAACTTTTTTGACAGTACATCCTGAAGCATCTGTTTGTCCAGACTAAGATCGGCCACTAGTTTCTTAAGCTGGCGGTTCTCTTCTTCAAGCTGCCTTAGCCTTCTTAAATCACTTGGCATCATACCACCATATTTCTTTTTCCACCTGTAGAAGGTCTGCTCAGTTATCCCCATCTTGCGGAGCACTTCCTTTACCGGTGTTCCTGTTTCCGCCTGCTTTAGTGCAAAGGCAATTTGCTCTTCTGTGAATTTGCTGTTTCTCATTTTCTAGATCCTCCATTCGTTAGCTTTATTATATCGTTAAAACTAACATTTTGTTTGGATCAGTTTTTGGGGGGAAGGTCACCATTTTTAAACTAATATCCACTACCTTAAACTCTGGTGCCGCTGCGAGCGACTGGAAGTGGAGATTCTTGGAATTCAGGGTTTATTTCTGGTCTCTTAGCCGGGCTAAGTTTAGAAAACCAGGTTCTTTTAGGGCATGCGGTTGCTGGAGCATATCTTACTAACCCTGCCGGGTCACACCAAAATCCTAAAGAAATATTAAGTTTTATCAATAGAAATAAATTGAGAGATATATAGAAGGTCAACAGTTCCAGCCTTCTGTTTTAACAATAATGTCACCATTGGTGAAATC
>JABMRD010000179.1 GCA_013202875.1 Actinomycetota bacterium
AATATAAATCTCAATTTCAAGTAATCTCACTTTATAATATAAAATTTTAAAGAAAAAGGTTAAATATGATATTATTAGCTAAAAATGTTAACAAAACTGTAAACAAACCAAAAGAGAGTAATCTAGAGATGGTTAATAGAAGACGGGATAAAGACTATATTAGAAAAGTTACAAGAATTAATCCAAAGTATATTGTGATATGTGACTTTTTAGATTTTTACGCTGGATATAAAGGAAAAAGCAAGTTTGAGTTTTATATCGATTTATTTAATTACTCGCTAAAAAAAATATCCGGTGATATTGGTTATAAATTTAAAAAATCTCCTGCATCTGACTATGGTATTACAAGGTCATTCTTTTTGAATAAGAAGACCTATGATTTGCTTCATGCCACATACAAAAAGTCACAAGAATTATATAACTCTGCTCTTGATAGACTGGCTCACTCTTCAATCAGATTCTTATAGACGGGCCCTCTATTAGAAAACAAAATAAGCCTAATTAATATTATTAATAATTTAAGAAAGGAGGAAGAAGAATGTATTTTGGATTTAATACCGATGTTAATTTAATCAAAGTTGGTTATAATACCAACTGATGGTTCAATGGTACTGAAACAGTGGTTCAAAGCTGGTGAAATTTTACAACGATACTTGATAATATATTTTTAAAAAAGTTGATGTTGAAGAACACCTGGATGGAAATACTTATATAAAATATAATGGTAAAAGTTTAAGTTATAGTAAAATAAATAAAATAGTCAAGAAAGAAACAGTAGAGAACAATGATAAGATAATAGTCCCTATTAAACCCAAGCCTTATCATCCTTGGAGAGGTAAAATGAAAGGCAGAGGAGTGCTAGCAACTAGAATATAAAAGAGAGCATTTCTAATAGGGTGTAACAATACAAGATTACAGTATTGACATAAAAAATAGATTATGTTACATTAACAAAGCTAAAGCTTAACGTATAGCTATACGTTAATATAAAATTGGATAATTATGATTACAAATAGAGAGAAAATATTTAAAACTTTAAAAATAGAGACACATAATAGGATTCCAATCAGTTCTGATTGCTGTAGAGAATATACTGCAATATATGGGAAAGCCTTTTTGGGAAATATATTTATTTAATAACCCTCATATGGTAGAGGTATATGTAGACTTAGCAAAAAGGTTTGATTTTGATTTATGGATTGAGGGGCAAGAACTTATATTTGCAGATGGGAAAATTAATGAATTGAAAAAGGATATAATTAAGAATAACAACAGGTGTGAAGTAACTTATCTATATAATACCAAATTTGGAAAACTAGAAAAGAAAGTATTTTTCTCTGAGAAAGAACCCCGGGGAGGTTAAAGAGCCATTGATAAAAGATATTGAAAATGATTGGAAAAAATTGGAACTTATCTGGTGGATTTTGAATTAATCAAATCAAGAATATTCGAATTAGAAAAAAGTTTAAAGGGAAAATAATTAATGGTAAATCAAAGAGACGTAGCCAAAAGAGCAGGAGTTTCAGTTGCTACCATATCAGCAGTTATAAATAAGAATAAGTTTGTAAGTGAAAATTTAAAAGAAAAGGTATTGAAGGCTATAGAAGAATTAAACTATGAGCCGAATGCAATTGCTCGAAGTTTAAGGGTTTCGAAAACTTTTACAATAGGAGTAATTATACCTAACATTAAAAGTGCACCATTTGCTTATCTAGTTAGAGCTATAGAGGATGTTGCTAGATCTAATGGCTATAATATCATTTTAAACAGTAGTGAAGAAGATGAAAAAATTGAAAGAAGTGTTATTACTAATTTAAGAGAAAAAAGGGTTGATGGTATGATAGTAGCTCCGTGCAAAAAAACTAATATCCAATTATTTGAGGTATATAAGAAAAGAATGCCAATAGTTTTTATAGATAGGGATATTGAGGAATTAAATATAGATTATATTGGAAGTGATAATTTTGATGCAACTTTTAATACAGTCAACTACTTAGCTGATTTAGGTCATAGAAATATAGCTATAATTTCTCTTCCAAAAGATATAACTACTGGTAAGGAAAGATTAGACGGATATTTGAAAGCACTTGAGAAAAGAAAGTTAGATATTAATTTTGAACTGATTAAAGAAGGTAATTTCACGAAGGGAGAGGGCTATAAAAAAACATTAGAGATTTTAGAATCAAAAAACAAGTTTGATTCAATAATAGTGTGCAACCACCTTATGACACTAGGTTGTATGAAGGCTTTTAACGAAAATAATTTAAGTATTCCTGACGATATAAGTGTTATAGGGTTTGATGATTTACCTTGGATTGAATTTTTGAATCCACCTTTAACAGTTATTTCTCAAAAAATGGATATTATTGGAGAAGGGGCTGTGAAACTAATTATAAAAAGAATTAGACAGTACAAGACAAACAAAAAATCTTTAAAACCTAAAAAAATAATTATAAATGCTGAGTTAATAATTAGAAATTCTTGCAAGGAAAGAAACTAGAGTTATAACAATAATTCTTGTAATTATAATATTTTTAATCTTGCAGAAATGGTTCATTAAAGAGATAACCATGGGAGCAATTAAAGGGTAAAACTAAAAGTGTTAAAAATTTGATTATAGTAAAAATGGATAAAAAGAAATTAAAGAAAAAGGGAAGGTATTGGAGTCTAAAAAGAAAAAATGATGGTAGCATAGATCCTAAATTATTTGGCTATAAATATCTTGGGGGATAACTAACAAAGCTATTTATTAAAGATAAAGCTATGTTTTATACAGTTAGGCGTAAAATATTTATTAAAACTAAGGTGGGAGGTAAAAATGTAAAACAAGAGAGCCTTTATAGAGAAAAGTTTCAGAGTATATGGAAGGCTTTAAAGCAATTAAAGTAAGGAGGTGGATTATAGAGACAAGTATATAGCGACAAGTATTTTCTAAATAAAAAATCTTTAGAGAGAGGAAAAGAAGTGAAGAAAAAAACATTAAAATGGGTCGGAACACTAGCATTAAGTGTTCTAATTGTTGTAACGTTATCAGTATTTGGCTGTAAAGCAGAAGAAACAGCTGTTACAGAAGAAGTAACCGAAGAAGTTGCAGAAGAAGTAACCGCAGAAGAAGAAGTAACCGCAGAAGAAGTTGCCGCAGCGGCAGAAGCTGGAGCTTTTAAGGATATTACTCTTTACTATTATACCGGTGGACCTGAAGGGTGTCCATTTGGTTCAATTCTTTATAAGGGTGCCCAAGACGCTGAAAAATATTTAGGTGTAAAGGTAGAGTACGTTTTTTCAAATTGGGATGTTGGATTGATGATTGAACAACTTGTACGCATACTTGCATTAGCACCTGATGGAGTTGCAATGAACGGTTATCCAGGTAATGATGCTATTATGCCTCTTGCTGAGCAAGCAGCTGCAGATGGTATTATAATGACTTATCATAATGTCGATGTTGCAGAAGTTCGTGAAGCAGTCGGTGGCGGATACATTGGCGCAGATAACGTAATGGCAGGTAGGGGTTTAGGTGAAAAGGCAATAGAGCTGTTTGGTTTGAAAGAAGGAGATAGAGTTGCTGCATATGGTTCTTGGGAACTACCCGAACGTGCTATTAGGGAACAAGCAACCGTGGCAGCTTTTGAAGATGCAGGAATAATTGTTGATAAAATATCTATCCCACTTGAGGCAGTAACAGATACTGAGTTACTTATACCAGTTTTTACTGCTGATATATTAGCTCATCCTGAAACTAAATTAGTACTTATTGCAACCGCAGCTATCTTTGGAGCTACAAATACGTATGTAGATGCTGCAGGATTAAATCCAGGCGATGTTAAATTTATTGGTTTTGATAATAGTCCAGCTGTTATGGAAATGTTTAAGGGAGGATACGTTCAATTATCAGCGGATCAGCAACCATATCTTCAAGGTTTTCTACCTATAGTTAGTTTAACTTTAGCTAAAGCCTATGGTTTTGATCTTTTTAGCGTTGATACTGGTAAAGGTTTTATAACAGAGGATAATTATGCTAAAGTTGGACCATTAGTTGAAGACTATATAAGATAAAGATAATATATTGTATCTATGAGATTTTAAACTACTTATATAGTTACAATAGGAAATATTGATATTGTGCTGCCCTCCAATTAGAGACATTATATAATAGTATAGTTGGAGGGCAGTCAAGTCCAGTAGAGTTTGCAAGAGAATACCGAATTTCATATATGATAATAATCAAGATGAAAAAAGAATAGGAGGGTTCTTTGAGAAATTTTGTAAATCAGAAGAGAATGGAAATCGCAGTAAGTTCAGTATTTTTATTAATGATAGTTATATTTATTTGTGGTAACCCAAGTGTTTTTCTAAATTATAGGTTATATATGGCAGTATTTACTACGCTTCCTATATTAATTTTCTTATCTACTTCACTGGTATTTGTAATAGCTAATGGTGAAATTGATTTATCTTTTCCAGCACTAATTGGAATTTCAGCATGGGCATTTGCAAGTACGGTAAAAGCAGGTATAAATCCATTTTTAGCATTAATTATTGGAATAATCGTAGGTTCTTTTGGTGGATTAATAAATGGTTTGATGATTGCAAATTTAGGGATCTCTTCACTAATATTAACATTAGGAATGAATTTTCTTCTGAGAGGTCTTATTATGATTGGCACTAATGGACACGGAATTACATTGGCATTTCTTAGAAATACTAAATTTTTTGAAGTATTTTTAGGTAAAATAGGCAAATTTCCTCTTCTAATGTTATGGGCAGCTGGATTTATCATTTTTGTTTGGTTATTATTTTATAGACATAAGTTTGGAGGAAATGTATGTTATGTTGGCAATAACATAATTAGTTCAAGAGAAATGGGTATAGATATTAAAAGAGTAAAGACTCTAGCATTTGTATTAGTGGGAGCAAGTTCTGGTTTTGTTGGAGGAATGCTATGTTTAATAAATAATCAATTTTATCCGAATACTGGGGATGGCTATTTGCTAATAGCATTAACTGCAGTATTTTTAGGTGGGACTCCAACAAAGGGAGGAGTTGGTACTATTTTTGGAGCAATTATCGGTGCATTTATTTTGGGTTTTCTTGAGACGGGAATTATTGGAATTGGCTTAAGTGGTTTTTATACAAAATTTTTCTTTGGCTTAATTCTTATACTAGCATTAATTAGTCACAGAATTTACAAGACTAAGTAAAAAATAAAAATAATAATATCTGAAAATAATAACAAAGTGAATTTAATATTTCTTATAAAAAATACGCAAGGGGTTTATTTACAAGGAGTAAGATAATAATGGAAGAAAAAAAGAACTTTTTACTGCAAGCAATAGGTATTAAAAAATCTTTTGGAAGCATTATTGCCCTAGAAGAAGTAAATCTAGAGATAGGACATAATGAAATTGTTGGACTTGTTGGGGATAACGGTGCTGGAAAATCTACTTTGATAAAAATTTTAACAGGGGTCTATAGTGCTGATAGAGGAGAATTATATTGGAAAGGCCAAAAAATAGATAAATTAACAGTAAATTTAGCTAGAGGACTTGGAATAGTAACTGTTTTCCAAGATAGGGCACTAGTAAGCCAACATCCTATTTGGAGAAATGTTTTTATGGGTAAAGAGTTAGCTAATAGGTTTGGTTTTATAAATATAAGAAAAGAGAAAGAAGAAACAATGAGATTATTGAAAGAAATGATGGGCTTTACTTCTGCTTCTATAAGTTCTCCTGATACTATTGTTGGGAATATGTCTGGAGGAGAGCAACAGGGTATAGCAATTTCAAGAGCTCTTTATTTTGAAGCACCTCTAATTATACTTGATGAACCTACTACTGGACTTTCACTAACGGAATCACAGAAAGTGATTAATTTTGTCCGAAATATTAAAAAGGAGAAAAAGTCTTGTATATTTATCACTCATAATTTATTTCATGTATATCCAGTAGCGGATAGAATTGTTATTATTGATCGAGGGAAAATAGTAGAGGATTTAATAAAAGATAAAATAACATTAAAAGAATTAGAGGAAAGAATGATTAAAGTTACTGGTACTAATGCTATGCGAGCTAAAAATGCTGATAAGTTTTTATTGAATAATTAAGCATAATAAAAAGGACAGAAAAAAAAGACAATACAGAATGAAAAGCTCTGTAAAAGAGAGCAGCAATTGAATCCAGAACAATTAAAGCAAAAAGAATGCGCAAATTTAATAAGGCTTGCTATAAAGGACCTGGTTGTAACAATATATAGGGGTCACTATATGTAAATGTATTTTGGGTAATCTAATGAAAAATGGAGGTTTTGAAGTATGGCTGATCTATTTGACTATTCAACACCAAGAAGAACAATTTATGGCTTAAATTCTGTAGGAAAATTGAAGGATGAACTGGGTAATTTAAATAAAAATATTTTATATATAACATATAAAAATAATGGGCAGTATATGCCTTTTCACTTAAAGATATTAGATATATTAAAATCTACATCTAATAAAATATTTGTTTTTGATGAAGTAGAGCCGGAACCATCAATACAAAATGTGGATAAAGCAGCTAAATATGCAAGAAAAAATAATATTGAAATAATTGTAGCAGTAGGAGGTGGTAGTGTAATTGATTTGGGAAAAGCCGTTTCTATTCTTCTTACGAATCCTGGTTCTATAAGAGAGTATCAGATGGGAGAAAAGGAATTAAAAAATAAGGGAATAGATATAATTGCTATACCAAGTACTGCAGGTACTGGAGCGGAGGCTACAAAGGTAGCTGTTATAACAAACAAAGAGGAAAAAATTAAAAAAAGCATACTTCATCCTTATCTAGTTCCATATCTTGTGATATTGGATCCGAATTTGACTAGGACTTTGCCTCCCAAATTAACTTCACTTACTGGAATCGATGCTCTATCTCATAGTATTGAAGCTTATACATCATCTCTTGAAATACCATTTGCAAAGGCAACTGCGCTGAAATCTATAGAACTTATTGGAAATAATTTAGTTAAGTGTTATAGAAATCCAGACAACTTGGATGCCAGAATGGGAATGCTAATAGCAAGTTATTTAGGTGGGATGTCCCTTATTGCATCAGTTGGAGCAGCACATAGACTTGCCCAACCAATAAGTTCAGAGACTGGATTATCACATTCTGAAGCTGTTTCTGTTGTTTTAATTAATGTAATGAAAATAAATAGAGAATATTGCAAAGAGAAATTTAGAGATATAGCGTCTGCTTTAGGAATAGATATATGCAAAATGGACTTGGATTCTGCATCTAAGGCAGCCATCAATAAGGTAGAAGAAATTTATAAGAATTTAGAAATAAAGTCAAGTTTTAGTAATTATAATGTTAGTGCTGATAAATTTTTTAGTATAATAAAAAATGTAAACAGGACAACTTCTCATTTAATTTATAATCCAAGACCACTAAATGATGAAATATTGCAAAATATATTGGAGATGTCAAAGTAAATGAATAATTTAGAAAGAGTAAAAAATACGTTTAAACATCAAAAGGTAGATAGGGTTCCCTTTTTTGAACTTGTTTTAAATAGTAATGTATTTAAGGATATTTTTTCTAGGGAAGGTATAATTCCTAATACATCTGGACAAACAAGACTGTCTTTTTTTGAAACTTTGTTTGGAAGTCTTGATGGAAAATTCTATTTAAGTGATTTTAAATCTAAACTTGATAAAAGGATAGAAGAGTTTATGTTAAGTGCTATAGAAAATATAATAAATCTATATCAAAAGTTAGATATAGAAATGATCCCTTTTAGGCCTTATGACTTTCTAATCTCTCCATTTTATAGGATTTATTTGGGGTTCAGTGAGAATATTTATAATATCAAAATAGAAATTAATAAAAATAGATATGAAACGCTAGAATGGAAGATAGAAAATAGTGAAGGTTTTTGGGCAAGGTATAGATTTGAAGAAAAACAGGATACAGTATTTATGATAAATGATTGTATAACTGAAAAAGGTGAAAAAGAGCTTAAACGATTTATTAAATATTTAAGAAAAACAATACCAGTTGAAATTGATAATAATCTTGATTTTTTAGATTCTAGTAGGTTGCAGTATAAAGCTGCCAGCAAATATTATAAGAAAGTAGCAGAAATAAAATCTAAAAATAAAAATAATTTCTTTAGTGTTGGATATGCAGGTATACCCTATCCTAGTAATGCTACTTTCCATCCTATTTTCTTGGAGCTTATGATTACAAATCCTTACTTAATAAATAATTATTTTGAAACTGTTATACAAGAAGTACTAAATTTAGCAAGAGTTCAAATTTTAGAAGGAGTAGATGCCATAATTGATGTTACTGATTGGTGTTATAATAGTGGTCCAATGTTTTCACCCTCTTTTATGAAAAAATTTATTGTGCCTTATCTAAAAAAGGTAGTTAATTTATGTCATGAAAACGGAGTATATTATATAAAACATTTGGATGGAAATACTAATTCTATTCTCCCAATCTTGGTAGAGGATGTGGGAATAGATGGTCTTCATGGAATAGAATCTTCTGCAGGAGTAGATATAAGGGAAATTAAAAAGAGGTATGGTAATAATATTACTTTGATTGGAAATGTAGATTGTTCTAAATTATTGATTTTTGGAACAAAAGAAGAAATATTTAGTGAAGTTAAGTATTTAATTGAAAATGTCTCAATAAATGGGGGTCATATACTAAGCTCCAGTAATTCTATTCACTCCGGAGTTCCCACTGTGAATTTATTACATATGTTAGAGGCAAGAGACATGTATGGGAAATTATAATGAGGGGTACTGTTGATATTGTGGAGTTAGAATTTTTGACCAAGAGTTTAGAACTTGGTGGATTGCATATAGTTCACACGGGGAAGGGGGATCTTATAAAATATGAAAGCACTGGTTTTAGAACAATATGGTAAATTTATCTATAAGGATGTATCTAAACCACAAATCAGACCAAATGAAGTATTGGTTAGAGTAAAAGCATGTGCTATATGTGGAAGTGATGTCCATGGTATGGACGGGAGTACTGGACGAAGGATCCCACCTATAATAATGGGTCATGAAGCTGCAGGTATAATTGAAGAAATAGGAAAGCAAGTAAAAAACTTTAAAATAGGAGATAGAGTTACTTTTGATTCAACAATATATTGTGACGATTGCTCTTATTGTAGATCAGGAAAAATAAATTTATGTGAAAATAGAAAAGTTTTGGGAGTTTCATGCAATGGATACCACCAGGATGGAACCTTTGCTGAATATATAGCAATACCTCAACATATATTATATCGATTACCAGATAATATTAATTTAAACCATGCATCGTTAATTGAACCACTGTCAGTTGCTTTGCATGCTATTAATAATTCGTTTGTTAAATTAAATGATACAGCTATCGTAGTTGGTTCAGGCATGATTGGACTTCTTGTAATTCAGTTACTTAAAATTGCAGGATGTGGGATGATAATAGCTGTAGATATTGATAGTTTTAAGTTAGAAAAAGCATTAATCTCAGGTGCGGATATAGCATTAAAATCTGATGAAGTTGATGTAGTAAAAGAGGTATTAAAATTAACGAAAGGTAAAGGAGCGGATATTTCATTTGAAATAGTTGGTATCCCTAAAACAATAGAAATTGCCACCAAATGCTTAAAAAAAGAGGGACTTCTAACATTGATTGGAAATCTATCGCCAGAGGTTCCTATACCGTTACAGTTTATAGTAACCAGAGAAATAAAAATAAAGGGATCATGTGCTTCTGCTGGAGAATACAGTACTTGTATAGATATGATTTCAAAAAGAGAAATAAACTTAGATATATTAATCAGCAAAGTATCAACTTTGAAAGAAGGTGCAAAGTGGTTTGATAAACTGTCTAGATCAGAACCAGGATTATTAAAAATTATTCTAAAACCATAAAAAAGTTAGAAGTTTAAAAATGAAAGCATTAGTCAAATTTGGAAATGAAGATAAACAAGTTGAAATACAGGATGTACCTATACCAGAAATTAGCCAAGGTGATGTTCTATTAAAGGTCAAGGCGGCAAGTATTTGCGGATGGGATATTGAAATGTGGAGACATAAAATGGCAAATCCAGTAAAAGTGCCTGTGGTACAGGGGCATGAATTTAGTGGAGTTATAGATAAAGTTGGATCAAGAGTCACAAGATTTAAAGTTGGAGATAGGGTGGTAAGTGAAACTGCAGCTTATATTTGTGGTGATTGTAACCAATGCCTTACCGGAAACTATAATTTATGTTCAAAAAGAAAAGGTTTTGGGTATGGTACAAATGGGGCATTTACGGATTTTGTAAAGGTTCCTGAAAGATGTCTTCATAAAATACCCGATAATACATCTTTTGACCATGCGGCCCTAACAGAACCAGCCTGTGTTGCCTACAATGCTTTGATTCAAATGTCCCGTATTATTCCCGGCAAGCCGGTATTAATAATAGGGCCTGGGCCGGTGGGCTTATTTTGTCTGCAGATTGCCAGGCTTTCAGGATCAAATCCAATAATAGTAGTTGGAACATCAATTGATGAAGTCCGATTTAGTGTAGCTGGGAAGTTAGGGGCTGATTTAATTATTAATGTGGAAAAGGAAAATGTAACGGAAAAAATATCCGAAATAACAAAAGAACAAGGATGCGATTTAGTAGTTGATGCTGCTGGAAATGAAAAGGCTTTAAAGCTTGCTGTTGATGTGGTAGCTCGTATGGGTCAAATAACAAAGATTGGATGGGGTCCTAAACCTATTAATTTTAGTCTTGACCCAATGATATCAAAGGGTGCAAGAATTCAGGGAACTTTTAGTCATGTATGGAGAACATGGGAAGATGTATTATCACTGATAAGCCGAGGGAAAATTGTTATGGAGCCTATGATAACTAAACGTATTAGTTTAGATGATTGGTTAGAGACATTTGAAGAAATAGAAGAATCTAAAATTGTAAAAACAGTAATACTTTTTAATAGGAAATAATATAACTTTTACTAAGTTTATATTTGTGAGGATGTCTTTTATAATTACTTTTTGACAATATGTTTTATACTGAAGCTTGCTATCGATAAATCCCATTTTTCAATTTTTGCGTAATAAAGATACTGGCTACCAATGTGATTTAAAAATATATTATAAAATCTAATCTTAAAAACTAAGGAGAAAGTATAATGACAAAACAAAATATTAGCCTAATAGGTCTTGCAGTAATGGGACAGAACCTTGTTCTTAATATGGAATCAAAAGGATATTCCCTGGCAGTGTTTAATAGGACAGCAAGCCGTACTAAGGACTTTATTAGCACCAAAGCTAAAGGGAAAAACATAATAGGCACTTATTCATTAAAGGAACTGGTAGATTTACTTGAAAAACCAAGAAAAATTATGCTTATGGTTAAGGCCGGAAAGCCCGTAGATGATAATATTGAAAAACTAATACCCCTTCTTGAAAAGGAAGATCTTATTATTGATGGTGGTAATTCATATTTTAAAGACACCATAAGAAGAAATAAGTATTTGTATGAAAAAGGGATTAATTATATTGGAACAGGAGTTTCAGGAGGGGAAGAAGGAGCTCTTCTGGGTCCTGCGATGATGCCAGGAGGTCAGAGAGAGGCATACAGCCTTGTAGAGGATATATTTAAAAAGATTTCTGCAAAAGCCAGTGATGGTATTCCCTGTGTATCATATATAGGAGATGATGGGGCAGGCCATTTTGTAAAGATGGTACATAATGGTATTGAATATGGTGACATGCAGCTAATTGGTGAATGCGTTTGGGCACTAAAGAAAGCTTTAGGATATGACTCAGAACGCATTGCAGATATAATGAGGAGCTGGAACGATCCTTCTGATATATTATCTTCATACCTTATAGAGATAACCGGCGAAGGCATGAGGGAGAAAGACAAGGAATCAGGCAAGTATCTTGTTGAAAGGACTGCAGATATAACCAGGATGAAGGGAACTGGAACATGGGCAGTTGCAAGCGGTCTGGAGTTACTGGTGCCTTTACAGACTATAGCTTCTGCAGTATTTTCAAGAGAGATGAGCCAGGACAAGGATTTAAGGTTAGAAATATCACAAAAGATAAAGCCCGCCTCATTTAAATATGATGGAGATCCCAAAGAGTTTGCGGATATTGCCCATGACGCTCTCTATATAGCTAAAATATCATCATATGCACAGGGTTTTGCGCTAATGGATGTTGCATCCAAAGAATATGGTTGGAAATTAAATAAGGGAAAAATTGCGCAGGGATGGAGGGCAGGATGCATAATACGAGCCCAGTTTCTATCAAGGATTACAGAAGAATATGAGGCTAATCCCGGGATTTCAAACCTTTTGGCTGTACCTGTGTTTTTAGACTTTATTAATAAAAATTTATATAAACTTTCAAAATTTATTGAAGTAAGCCACAGCGTTGGAGTGCCCACTCTTGCTATGGACTGTGCTTATGACTATATACTACAGATGGCTTCGCCAATTATGGTAGCAGCACAGGTAACCGCCCAGCAAAGAGACTACTTTGGTGCCCATGGATATTTCAAATTAAAAGAGGATAGTCCACAGATGCTGCTAAAGGATGATGGCTCTTACCAGGAATGCCATACAGAGTGGATGGAAGAAGGACATCCAGAGAAAAAGATATAATATATTGATTTTTGGGAGGATAATATGAAAATTAAACTTCGTAAAGAATATAAATATTCTTTAATAGTACCTACAAGTATTGGTGTACGTATTACACCAGATAATGGGCAACCTGTTCATAGTAGTTCAACTTTTACAATTCAGACTACTAGTGCAGAAACAAATGTTGCAAGTGTTTCTTCTTATCTGGGACTACCTGTTAAAGTACTTACTACATTTGTTAAAGATAGTCCCATTGCAGCTATGATAAAAAATAACCTTGCAAGCAGGCATATGTTGTATGAGGGTAAGGAAGTACCCCAGGGCAGCCCATGGGGTTACCGCCACCAATTTAATATTGCTGATAGTGGTTATGGTTCACGTGGGCCCAGGGTACAAAATGATCGTGCGGGGGAAGTCGGCCGAACACTGAATGTTAAAGATTTTGATCTGGAGAGAATTTTTAATATTGAAGGGGTTCAGATTCTACATTTATCCGGATTGATTGCTGCGCTTTCTTCAGAAACAAGTATTTTTTGCCTGGAACTTGCCAGAGCTGCGAAAAAGTATGGAACCCGGGTATCCTTTGACTTGAACTACCGTGCTTCATTCTGGAAAAACCGTGAAAAGGAACTTTGTGAAAAATTTTCAGAAATTGCAAAACTATCGGATTTTCTTGTAGGGAACGAGGAAGATTTTCAACTCTGTCTAGGAATGAAAGGTCCTGAGACTGGTGGGGGAGAACTAGCTGCTAAGATTGATAGTTTCAAAGCAATGATCATGCAGGTTAAAAAAACCTATCCCAATACTTCTGTTTTTGCCACAACGTTACGACAAGTTGTCAATGCAAGTTGTCATCTCTGGGGCGCCATAATGCTAGAAGGAGAAAACTGGCATGTGGTAGAACCACGTGAGATTAAAGTTATTGACCGTATCGGCGGTGGAGATGGATTCGTAGGTGGAATGCTTTATGGTATCTTAAAAGGTTGGGAGCCTGAGAAGTGGATACAATTTGGTTGGGCTAACGGAGCATTTGTAGCGACTTTGCTAACAGATTATGCGACTCCAGCTGATGAAGAACAAATATGGAGTATTTGGAGTGGAAATGTGCGTGTAAAGCGATAAAAATGGAAGGCACTATTTTATTGAAGTGAAGTATTTTTCTTGAGAATGTATCAATTATGGCAGCAAGGTATACAAATGCTGTAAGTATCCTGATATAGGTAATATCTGCACACCAGAGCTTATTGGTCCTGTCAACCACAAGGTCTTTAGCCAGGTTTGGATATGTTCTCATGTTATGTTTTGAGTTGGTGGTAGATACAAATCTCTTCCTTTTTCTGCACTGTATGCCCATATTTTTCATGATTTTTAATACCTTCTTATGGTTTGCTGTATATTCCGCTGAAATCTGCCACCCATTCCGTTTTAAACCTGCCACTTTTACCTCAATTTAAATTTTCAAAAGAGCACTACTAAAAGTGGTAAACTTTGACCCTACAAATTTCCATATGTTTTCCTTGCAGAAGGGCCATCAAGTTCAATCCTGTGGCAGTTGTGTACTATTCTATCACATATTGCATCAGATATTGTAGGATCTCCGATTACATCATGCCAGGCAGCTACCGGAAGCTGGCTTGTAATAATAGTCGATCTTATGCCATGCCTGTCCTCAAGTATTTCAAGCAGTATTAGTCTTGATACTGTATCAAGCTTTTCCAGACCAAAATCATCTTATGGAAAGTTAAATATTATGTAAAGCTGCATCACAAAACCCCACTGTAGCACCACTTTTTTTAAATTTTAACTTCACATAATAATAAGTGTTAAAGTAATGATTTGAATATTTTTAATTCTTTCCAAAAGGAGGAAAACATGCAAGATCAAAACATTACTTTAACAGAACTAATCACTCGTGCAACAGAACATTTGTGCAGCTTGAATTATTCCAAGGGCACAATATCCCATTACCTAAATACCTGGAACCTTTTAAAAAAATACTCCAGTAGCAAAGGAATCTCTACCTTTTCTCTAAATTTAGGAATGCAATTCCTTTCGGACTATTATGGAATAGTCCTAGATGCTAAGTTGCCCCATTTTCATGTTTCTTTAATTAGAAGAATTAAAATCTTAGAAGAATTTAAAAACTCTTCAAAGTTTTGTCTATGTCATCAGAAGAATCCCAAAAAGGTACCGGTACAGTTTGAAAAAATATTGAAATCTTATCAAAAGATTCAAAATGATCTGCAACTTTCTCAAAGTACTATCCAATCAAAATCTTTTAAAATTAAAAATTTCTTGATTTTTCTTAATAAGGAAAGGATAGGTAATTTAGACAAACTCTCAGTCACACATATTTATGATTATTGCAATTCTTTAAGGGATTATTCAAGTTTAACAAAATCGGATATTCTTTTTACACTTAGGGATTTTTTGAAATTTCTTTACAGAGAAAACTTAATAACCAAAGAAGTTAGCAATGTTTTTCCAATTATTGTCTCTAACAAATTTGAAAGAATCCCTTCATTTTATACAAAAACAGAAGTTAGTAAGCTTCTAAGTTGTGTAGACAGGCAGACAAAAATCGGTAAACGGGATTATGCTGTTTTAATGCTTGCTATACAACTGGGAATTAGAACAGGAGACATACGGCAACTAAAGTTGGAGCATATCAAATGGGATACCGAACAAATTGAATACATACAGCAAAAAACTAAAAATCCAATATGTCTACCACTGCTTAAAAATATTAAATATGCGCTTCTAGATTACTTAAAAAATAGCAGACCACAATCTATATCTTCAAATATTTTTGTAAGACATAGAGCACCTTTTACTTCATTTTCAGCTAGTAATCCTTTCTATGAAATAATTAATAAATATATAAATGAAGCTAACATTAAAACAGCAGGCAAAAAACATGGGCTTCATTCGATGCGTCATAGCCTGGCAAGCAACCTGCTTAGTAAAAACACGCCCATGCCAGTAATTACCGGTATTTTGGGACATAAAAGTTCAAATGCAACAAATCTATATTTAAGAATTGATACCGATAAGCTCCGTACTGTTGCTCTGGAGGTGCCAAATGAAAGATAAAGAAAGAATAATAGTCTTTGATGGTCCATTTAGAAAATTGTGTGACAAATATATTTCCTACAAAAGAAGCTTAGGTTTTGCCTTTGGTATCAAAACCGCATGTACTGTTAGAAATATGGATAGATTCTTTAAAAATTATCATTTTGATATTCCAAAATTGACAAAAAAAATGGTTTTGTCTTTTACCGCATATAGAAAAAATGAATCTTTAAAGACACAACATTATCGCATGAGTCTAATTCGCCAGTTTGCAATATTTATGAGTAGTTTAGATTATGATGCCTACATTCTTCCAGTAAAATTTATTAAACTTGGCAAGACTTTTACTCCATGTATTTTTACATACGATGAAATATCAAGAATCATTAAAGCATCTGATAATTTAAAAATTCACAAAAACAGTCCTAACCAGCATATTATTTATCCAGTGCTTATGCGCATGCTCTATGGATGTGGACTGCGCATTAGTGAAGCACTTTCTTTAAGAGTTAACGATGTGAACTTACAAGATGGCATCCTTACGATTATAAAATCAAAATTTAATAAAAGCAGGCTTGTCCCTATGTCGGTATCATTGACTAAAATATGCAGTGACTATGCAGCTAAAATGAACTTTTCTATTAAAGATAATGGGTATTTTTTTCCTGCACCTGACAAAGGTAGATATAACCGCAACGTCATTTACGTAAAATATAAACATCTTCTAAAGAAAGCAGGTATTGTGCGCAAAGGATATGCAAGCGGTCCCCGCCTCCATGATCTAAGACACACATTTGCAGTCCATGCACTGGAAAAAATGGTTGCAGAAGACATTGATATTTATTGTTCATTGCCAATTCTGTGTGCTTATCTGGGACATACTGGTATTGAAAGCAGTCAAAAATATTTGCGACTTACAAAACAGTCTTTTGCAAGCATAACCAGTCCATTAGAAAGTCTATATAAAGGAGTCTTTCCGGAGGTGAATTCAAATGAGAAGTAAAGATTTTGGAGAGTATTTATCAGAATATTTTTTAAAATATGCCCCAAGACAGACAGGATATAGCATAAATACCATTAAGTCTTACAGGGATACTTTCACCATTTTTTTAAGGTACTTAAAAGATAAGCTTAAAATAAAACCTGAAAAATTATCTTTTGAAAAAATGAGTAAAAAAATGATAGAAGAATTTTTATTATGGTTAGAAGTAGATAAAAAATATTCTGTTTCAACAAGAAATCAGAGACTGGCTGCAATACATGCTTTTTTTAAGTATGTGCAAATTGAATCTCCTGAAAACTTAAACCTATGTAACCGTATTTTATCAATTCCTACAAAGAAAGTGCCGGACAGCCCAATTTCATATTTAACAATTGATGCAGTTAAAGCCTTGCTAACTGCTCCGGATATGAAAACAAAAAAAGGACGTAGGGATGTAGCGCTGATTGCGCTTCTTTATGATTCTGCGGCTAGAGTTCAAGAAATAGCCGATTTGACTGCAGGAGATATTATTTTATCTCCTGCAACAGTTAAATTAAAAGGCAAGGGCAATAAAACAAGGATTATTCCCATAGTAGTCCAAACTGCAAAACTACTGGGTTCATATTTGGAAGAATATGGTTTGCTTGGTGAAGAATCAATAAATCTACCAGTGTTTTCAAACAGAAACAATTTTAAATTAACAAGAGCAGGCATTAGCTATATTCTTTCTAAATATGCAGAGACGGCTAAAAAGAATTGGCCGAAACTTTTTCCAAAAAAAGTCTCACCACACATATTAAGACACAGCAAAGCAATGCATCTTTTGCAAGCTAACGTCAACCTAATATATATTAGAGATTTTTTAGGACATTCTTCAGTGATTACTACAGAGAGATATGCAAAAGCTGACCCCGAAATTAAAAGAAAAGCAATAGAAAAAGCAAGCTACAATTTTCTACCTGATAAAAAATATAGTAGTAGAGAAAAACATGAATTGCTGAACTGGTTGAAAACAATAATATAGATATTTATTATGTGAAGTTAAAATTTAAAAAAAGTGGTGCTACAGTGGGGTTTTGTGATGCAGCTTTACATAAATCGTCAATTATCAATATATCGGGCCTGAGGTATGAAC
>JABMRD010000180.1 GCA_013202875.1 Actinomycetota bacterium
AAATTATTAAAATTTAATACAATATATTAAAGTGATAATTATATGAGAACTTAAGATATTTAGATTTAGTATTAATTTAAAGTAAAGATGAAGTATAAAAACATAAATATATATTTTCCTAAACTCTGCTCTTATTTTTAAGGGAGTCATTGAAAAAGTTGTTACATATTGCCAGAATTTCTTAGATGTTTTTATTATATTTAAAATTATTTAAGAAAGGAAAAAATGAAAAAAACTATATTATCTAAGGTCTTATTAATTATAGCGTTAATTATTATGGTTTTAATTATGATAGTGCCTGGTATTATTTATGCACTACCCAGCCCACCCTGGGCAGAAATGTATTCGTATGATGCTGTTGACTGTAGCGAAGATCCTTATATAAAACAATATTTGTTAGATATGGGTTATGACGCTCGTTGGTATATGAACACGACTGCCTACTATGTAAGAAGAACAATGTATCAGGATGCAGTATTTCATATACATACCCACGGTTGGCTACATGGAGGGCGTGTTCAATGTGCATCTGGAACACAAATATCAGCTAAATCAGTACCTTCACAAAATTATAATTATTCTCTTGAAGCAAGATATGGTAGTAGTACAGATAAATTAAAATATACAAGATTAACATATTGGGCTGCTTGTCATTCAGCTGAATATAGTAGTACGTATGGAGATTTAGATAACTACTGCTACTACACTCTGGGTGTTGATTCCACTGTAGCTTTTTATCAGCTTAGATATTCACCTTACTGCATATATTTTGATAAAAGATTTTATTATTGGGCAAAGCAGGGTTATACTATACAAGCAGCATTACAAAATGCTCAAGCTGATACTACAGACCGATGGCCTAGTGTACCTAAAACAAACAATTATGACTGGAGATGTTTTGAAGGTACTGGAAAATATTTAAGACCAGCAAGTTATGGTACTTATTAAATAAGGAGGGATATTAATGAAAAAGCTAAGATATTTATTTATATTTTTAGCATTACTATTAATACTATCAATAGTTTTTGTTTCTGCTAAATTTATTGATAACAAAAATATACTTGAGGCAGTAGATAAAGGAGCCTCCCAGGAAGAGACAGCAGATAAAACAACAGTACAAGAAGGACTGGAAAAGGTTAAAAATATAGTAGGAGCTAACCATGGGAGTATTGAATATAAAGGTATATATGAGATAGCTGAAAAAGAACTTTACTGGTACAAAGATAATTTATATGAGTACTATATAGATTCTAATACAAAAAATTTTGTAGGTATGATAATGATAGGCGAGCTGCCATTTAAAAAAGAAGCTAAAAGAATAAATAAAGATGAGGCCCTTGAAATTGCTAAAAATTTTAGCAAAAAATGTTTTGAAAACTTTTTTGATTATGATGTAGAAATTAAAGTATATGATTACACTTCAGAACCAGAAGAAGCTGCACCTAATTGGTTTTCTATAAGGTTTGAACAGAAAAATGAATCAGGAACTTATACTGGATATTATATTGATATGGATGTTGATAAATACGGAGAAATCCTTTTCTATCATGCTATAGAGGGAAATTATGAAGTTGCCAAACAAAAACCTGAGATAACCAGAGAAGAAGCAATTGATATTGTATACAGAGAAGCAGAAGATATGGTTAAAGAAATAATAAAAGCAGAAAAAGAGGCATCAGAAATAACAGTTGATGAAAAAGCACAAGCAATGGGCTGGGCTGATGAGCCAATACCTCCAGGTGATAGTGGTGTATATTTTGATACAGAACCTGTAAAGTTTGAAGAATTTAAAGCTAATTTAGATGAGAGAGGTAAGCACAAAGTTACTGCAGAATTATCTGTAGCTCATAATAAACTTGAATGGGTAATATATATTGATAATGTTGAAATAAATAGGGATTGGAGCCCAATGGGATTTTCAGTTATAATTGATGCTATTATCGGCGAGATTTTAACCAGGGGCCATACCGAATAAATTAACAACAAAATTAAATAAAAGTTAGCCTGAGTAATAAAAATATCATTATAGCAGTTTCTTATAGTTTGTAACCATCGCGTCAGGGGAAACAATGAAAAGAAATAAAACTCTACTATGTATTATTTTATTTTTAATTATATTATTTATATTTTTAGGTGGATGCAAATCTCCATCTTCTGAAGATGTAACTAAAGAAAAGGGAAAAGAAATGACTAAAGAGCCAACCGAAGAAACTACTAATGAAAAAGAAGATAAAGATGAAAAAGAGTATGTGATTACTGAATCCGAATACTTTGAAATGCCTGATGAGATTATTTTATATAATAAAGGTGAGAAGATTTTTGTTAAAAAAAATACTGAACCATACAATAAGATTACTTACATAACAAATGAAAGATTTAAAACAGAATGCGGCATGGCAGAAGAAGCAATAGCAGATGAATTTATAGAAGATATTAAAAGTAATAAATTTGCCATAGAATTTATATATGATAAAGAGATTCAGACCATATATACATGCGAGGGATGGCGCTGTGAAAAAAATTATACAAAAATATTATTTCCCTTGCCTGATTTAAGGGCAATTTTTGGCCCATCTGAAGATGAATATCAATCTGGGTATCAACAAGAGTACCAGAATGGCCCCTGGTGTATATCAATTCAGCCAGAGTCTGATTATTTAATAGCAATTATAGAAGAAGAATTTGGTAAATAGTAATGTTATTTACAGACTCTTATAAATTATTACATTCTTTTATGACAGCGGACAGTTGATTTACAATATCATTTATCATATTCATAGTTTTAGCTTCCACCATTACTCTTATAATCGGCTCTGTCCCTGAAGGTCTGAGTACAATCCGGCCATTTTCACCCAGAATCTTTTCCATTTCATAAGAATTTGTATACATTACCTCTTTTCCTCCTATATATAAAAGAAACCATTTTTATTAAAATATAGAGCTCCGCCATTTTTAATTAAATGTTGGCGAGATAGCTCAGTTGGTAGAGCAGTGGACTGAAAATCCATGTGTCCGCAGTTCAATTCTGCGTCTCGCCACCATACTTTATCAAAGAGCCGGTTTAAATTATCTTTTCAACCACCATGCTTATTAGAATAAATCACTCTATAATGTTTAATGATTTCCGTTAAATCTTTTGATTATTTATGTAAAAAAACATATGCTATAATCTTTTAAGGTTTTGTAATTGCTCAGAAATGGAAATCAGATGATGTTTTATCAAATATTATTATATATCTCCTTAGCCATCATCCTGATGTTAACTGTAATTTTGTTTTTATACCGAATTAGGATTAAAAATCTTGATGAACTGATACCCCGGATGAAATTAATAAATACAGTGTGGGGTGATGATTGTTTTGGAGATACAAGAACCTTGGATGTTCATATAAAGCGGATCAGAAAAAAAATGTCATATAAAGATTTTGGGAAAAGATATATTAAAACTGTACATGGCTGTGGAGATAAAATTACGAGTGATATTTAATAATTTTTTAACATTTCTTTAATTTTTTCTTAACGTAAACTTATTATAAAGATGCTAACCTTTACTTCAATAATAAAATAGAAATAAACATTTTAGAAAGGAGTAAAGCATGAAATCAGTTAGAAAAAGTAAAATTTGGATGTTGTTAAGCCTGAGTATAATAGTTTCATTTCTAGGCAGTAGTTTATTATTAGGTTGTAACAATACTGAGGGAGCAGTGACTGAAGAAAGTGCTACATCTGGGGAATCACTAACAAAAGAGGAACCATCGGAGGAAGCCAGTCTTCCCTATGATGGCAAGGAACTATTAATATCTGGTTCTACCACCCTTCTGCCATTTGTAGAGCCTGCAGCAGCAGCATTTATGGAAGAATTTGGTGGCTCAATAACTGTAAATGGTGGAGGTTCTGGAGTAGGTGTCTCTGAATCTATCAATGGTATTAATGATATTGGTAGTGCCTCAAGACAGGCAAGGGAAGGCGAAATAGAGGAAGCAACAAAAGCCGGTATTGAACTGGTTGAGGTAACTATAGCTTATGATGGAATATCAGTTATAGTAAGTAAGAATGTTAGCGTACCAGAACTTACTATAAGACAGCTATCTGATATTTTTAGAGGTGAAATAACCAACTGGAATGAAGTTGGCGGAGACGATGCAGAAATAATATTAGCTTCAAGAGATTCTAATTCAGGAACATTTGAGTACTTCCTGGAAAGTGTTGTTCAGATTGGAAAATCAGAAAAAGATAATGATTTCTCACCTATGATTTTATCTCTTCAATCTAATGCAGATGTTGTAAACACAGTTACCACCAATGATAATGCAATTGCTTATATAAGTCTTGGATATTTACAAGAAGCATTAGATAAAGGTGCTAATGCAGTAACTGTTGATGGTGTTTATCCTTCTGTTGAAACTGTTCAGGATGGAACATATCCAATATCCAGAGGTTTGTATAATTATTACAGAAAAGGTGACCTGAGTGAAATGGGAGAGGCTTATCTTAACTTCCTTTTAAGCGATGAAGGCCAGCAGATAGCACTTGATAATGGATTTGTTCCTTTAAATAAATAAATACTAGTTGAACGGATTTAAAATTCATTATTTAATATACTATATGATGAATTTTAAAAGAATGATTCGAAATGAGGCTATGAACATTGATTTGTAGTATGTTCATAGTCTCATTCATAAAAAAACTAGAATAATAAATATAAATCTTATAAAATGCTTTGGATGGAGAAATTCAAAAAATCAAAATTTAGAATATTTAAGACCTTTTTGATTTCAAAATTTGTATTTATTAATGGTATTATTTCAATAGTAGTACTGGGCTTAATATTAGCTTTCTTAATATACAACTCACTTAAGTTTTTCTCATCATATCCTTTTTTTGATTTTATTTCAGGTACAAGGTGGTCTCCTACCGTAAATGAGAAATTTGGTTTTGTGCCTTTAATGGTAGGTTCCCTTGAAGTAGCTTTCGGAGCTATTCTAATAGCTGTTCCACTTGGTATTGGTGTAGCAATCTATATTGGGGAACTTGCTCCAAGACTAGTAAGGGAGACATTGAAACCTATTATTGAAGTTCTTGCTACTATACCATCAGTAGTATTGGGTTTCATCGGATTAAAAACAGTTGTTCCCTTTGTTAAAAACATTTTTAGCTTAAGTATAGGTTTAACAGCTTTAAGCGGTTCAATAATACTTGCATTCATGAGTCTGCCTACCATAATATCTATTTCTGAAGATGCTATAAATGCAGTTCCAAACGGACTACGGAATGCATCTTTAGCATTAGGTGCAAATAAATGGGAAACTACTTATAAAATAGTTGTCCCAACTGCGTCATCTGGAATTTTAGCTGCCGTTATGCTTGGACTTGGAAGAATTATTGGAGAAACAATGGCAGTTTTAATGATTACCGGAAATTCACCAAGAATTGTTTTTTCATGGCTGCAACCTGTACGTACAATAACTGCTACAATAGCAGCTGAGATGGGAGAGACGGTACAGGGAGGTTTGCATTATTCAGCATTATTTGGAATAGGACTTGTACTGTTTTTAGTTACTTTTTTAACAAATTTTACAGCGGATAGATTTGTAAACAGAATAAGGAATATTATATAGGTATAATGAAAAGAAAAAATCTAATACAAAAATTCTGGAATTATCTTTTGTTATTTATAACTTTGATAGTAGTGGTATTTGTCTTAGGAATTATAATTTATTTAATTGTTAAAGGTTTGCCAGCATTAAGCTGGGAGTTCATTACCCAAAAGCCAGAAGCAGGAATGCGGGGAGGAGGAATATTTCCAGCCATTTTAGGTACTTTATACTTGATTATTGGAACAATTATCTTTTCATTGCCAGTAGGAATATTTGCCGCCTTGTACCTAAATGAATATGCAAGCAAGAACCGATTAACTAGAATAATCCGATTATCAATTGTAAATGTATCCGGAGTTCCTTCAGTAGTGTTTGGATTATTTGGGTTGGGTTTTTTTGTTATTTTACTAAAATTTGGAAAATCTATACTGGCAGGTTCCCTGACATTAGCATTGCTTATTTTACCAGTAATTATAACAGCATCTGAGGAAGCTTTAAAAACGGTTCCCGACTCATACAGACAGGCTTCATTAGCATTAGGAGCAACTAAATGGCAAACTGTAATAAAAGTTATACTTCCCCAGGCATTACCAGGAATAGTAACTGGAAGCGTAATTGGTATTGGAAGAGCTGCGGGAGAAACTGCACCTATCATATTTACTGTTGCTGCATTCTCACAACCAAATTTGCCTAATTCAGTATTCAGCCAGGTGATGGCTTTACCATATCATCTCTATGTATTAGCCACCCAGGTACCTAATGCACCGGAAAATATTCAATGGGGAACCGCACTTGTTTTATTGCTACTAGTATTATTTTTTACTATAGCTGGTACAGTTATTAGAACAAGAGCCAGGCTCAGGAAAGTAAATTTGTAACTGATCCCATAAGAAGACACAATAATCAAAGATATTTGATTATTAAATTAAAAATGTTGGTGATAAATTATGAGAAAAACATTTCACAAACAATTAAATGCGATAATAGAAGATGTAATCTCTATGAGAAGCTTATCTCGGCAGGCAGTAAATATTGGTGAAAGAGTTATTTATTTTTTATCAATTTGAAATTAATTTAGGAAAAAATTATGAGTAATAATATAAAAATAAAAGTAAAAAATTATGGGTTTTACTATGGAAAAATAAAAGTCCTGTCAGATATTACTATGGATATCGAGCAAAATACAATAACTGCAATTATTGGTCCATCAGGTTGTGGAAAATCTACTTTTATAAGGACTTTTAATAGAATGAATGATTTAATTGCAAATTCAAAGGTAACTGGTGAAGTCAGCGTTGATGGAATTAATATATATAAAAATAATGTGGATGTCGTTGAACTTAGAAAAAAAGTAGGAATGGTATTCCAAAGGCCCAATCCATTTCCAAAAACAATCTATGACAATATTGCTTATGGACCTAGATTACATGCCAGGTATTCAAAACAAAAACTAGAACATATAGTAGAGGATAGTTTAAAAAAAGCAGCTCTTTGGGATGAAGTAAAAAATAAACTACACACTAATGCTTTGGAACTTTCAGGAGGTCAGCAGCAGAGATTATGTATAGCCAGAGTGCTTGCGGTAAATTCTGAAATAATATTGATGGATGAACCTGCTTCTTCTTTAGATCCAATTTCAACCCAGAAGATCGAGGACTTAATTGATGAACTAAAAGAGAACTACACCATTATTATAGTTACCCATAATATGCAACAGGCTGCAAGGATTTCGCAAAAAACAGCTTTTCTATTGACTGAAAAAATTGATGAGCCTGCAAGACTCATAGAATATGATGATACTAATAAGATATTTACCAATCCAGGTGATAAAAGAACTGAAAATTATATAACTGGTCGATTTGGTTAATTATTTTTACTGTAGTTGCATTTTATCAGCCAAATCTGCCTGGTTCAATTTTTAGCCAGGTAATTGCTTTGCTTTATCATTTATATGTACTTGCAACTCAACTTACCGATACTCCTAAAGATATGCAATGGGGTATTGCTCTGGTGTTATTGATATTAGTAATGTTATTTGCTATTGTCGGTATTGCTATAAGAACCTGGTTCAGACTAATGAGAGAGGAATAAATATGAGGAAAACATTTCATGAGAAGTTGAACGAGATCAATGAAGATGTGCTATTAATGGGGAGCTTGGTGCAGGAAGCTGTGCATAATTCAATTGAAGCTATTTTAAGGATTAATGTAGATTTGGCCCAAAAAGTAATAGATAAAGATGAAAAAATTGATGAATATGATATTTTAATTGAAGAAAAATGCATAGTCTTGCAAGCAGAACATCAGCCTGTTGCCAGGGATTTGAGGCTTATCCATTCCATAAGCATACTGATAAAATACCTGGAGCGGATTGGCGATCTTGCAGTAAATATTTCCAAAATTGTAAAAAAACTTGCTGGTGAAAAAAAGAAACAACTGGATAAAGAGATAATAGATTTACTGGTAGAAATGGGAAACCTGGTGGAACCTGAACTAAATGGAGCCCTTAATTCATTTAAAAACAAGGATGTAAAATTAGCTTCGAAGCTAGGAAAGTCTGATGATACTGTTGATGAAATTCAAAAATTAATTTTTAAAAAGTTGTTTACTTCTCATAAAAGTAAGGAAAATATCAAATTTGTGACGAATGTTGCACTTGCCAGCAGATACCTGGAGAGAATTGGAGATCAGGCAGTTAATATTGGTGAAAGGGTTCTGTTTTTTCTAACTGGTGATTATAAAGTGTTTCATGATGATATATAAAATTTGACTGGGAAAGAATTCTAAAAGTAAAAAAGTTTTTTTAGAAAAATCAAAGAGTATTGAGTTTTAGATTTTATTTAGAAGCCAGACTGGTTAAGCTTTTAATCTGGTCTTTAGTGCCAATGGCTATTATTTTCTGACCCGCTCTCATATGTGTATCTCCGCTTGCTTTTTTTACCGAGATCTTTTCTCCTTTTTCTATTACAGAGATAATCAGGGCTTCTATCCCATGTCTCTTACCTGCTTCATTTATAGTTATATTGTCTATTTTGCTATCCGGCTTAATATCAATCTCTGCAAGCCGGATTTCGGCTTCCTCTGTTGTCATTAAAGTATCCAGAAAATCACAAATCGATGGTTGCAGGGCCATAGCAGCCATTCTTCTTCCTCCAATGATCTGAGGGGAAATTACTCTATCTGCTCCAGCTTTTTCCAGTTTGCTTATGGTCTCATGCATGGTAGCTCTGGCAACAACGAATATGGAGGGATTTAGAGATTTAGCAGAAAGGGTGACATAAACATTTTCTGAATCTGTGTCTAAAGCTGCAAATAAACCCCTGGCGTTCTTTATCCCGGTTTCTATTAGTGTTTCATCATTGAATGCGTCTCCCTGAATGTATAACCAGTTATTCTGTTTTGCAATCTCAATTGGCTCTTCGGCATTGTCTACTACTATAAAGTCAATTTTGTTATTTACCAGTTCATGTGCAATTTCCATGCCTACTCTTCCCAGCCCGCAAATTATATAATGGTTTTTAAGTTTAGATGTCATTTTTCTTGTCCTTCTCTTTTCGATTCTTCCTAATAAAAATTCACTTAACATAAATTCGGTTAAATTAATTAAGATATACGCAGCTGTTCCGGTACCGGTAATAATTAAAATAATAGTAAATATGGTTCCTGTAACGGATAATTCTTTTGCCAACCCATAACCTACTGTGGTTATAGTTATGGTGGTCATAAAAATTGAGTCCAGAAATGCCATATCTTCAATTACCATATAACCTACGGAACCTAAAAAATAGATAAAAATCAGAATGATAATTGAAACTATTATTCTTTTGGAAAAACCGGATAAATTTTTAAATCTCATATTTTGAATTTTGACTTAATATCGGTTTTTTTTCAAGTTTATGTTGTTTTTTACAGGTATTTAATAAATATTTAAAAGTGGGGATGTAGTGAAACAAAAAAATTAAAAAAGGGAGATAACTAAAAATTGCTTACCGGATATGTTTATCTTGATCATGGGGGAACATTAATTGAATATTAGTAATTATTGGCAGCCCTGTAAATGTCAATTAAATTGTGTTAAAATATTAAAATATTTATGTAAATAATTTATGAAATTTACACAATAAATAATCCTATTATGATATAATAATATATTATTTTTAAAATGAGGTATCAGGATGGTAAGAATAAATCTAAGTATTGATGAAAAGGAATTACAAGAACTGGATAATATAAGGGAAAAGGAAAATTTAAGTAGAAGCAAACTTATAAGGGAAGCTATACAGTTATATAAAAGGAAATTTAATAAAATAGATTTAGAAAATAGAAGAATAGAGAAAATTAAAAATGCAATAAGGATTCAGGATAGTTTAAGAAAATATTCAAGGAATTGGGATGGAGTATCAGAAATTAGAAAATGGCGGGAAGCAAGATAAGCTTAAACTCTTAATAAAAGAAAGTCCCAAAACATATGTTATAGATGCATCAGTCTGTGTAAAATGGTTTTCTATTGAAAATGAGAATGATGTTAATATTGCTTCATCATTACGGCTGCAGCATATGGATAGGAATATTTTTTTAATGGCCCCGGATATTTTGGTTTACGAAGTTATAAACGCTCTTGCATATAATCCACTATTTAATGTAGATAAGGTAAACATGGCTATTCTAAGTTTATATGAAATGGATATTAAATTTGTAGAACCCTATGCAGGAATATTATCTGAAAGCTCAAAATTACACTTCTCTAAGAATATCACAATATACGATTCAATCTATATTGCTCTGGCAAAATATATTAATGCCCAGTACATTACTGCAGATGAAAAACTATTTGAAAAAGTTAAGGATCTTGGAAGTATAATTTTACTTAAAAATTATAATATTTTTTAATAACCCATATTTTTAATCATAAAATTTAAAACCGGCAAGGCGGAGGGAAAAATTAAAGGGACTCTTTTTATCTGCGCAACCCCAATCGGTAATTTAGAGGATGTCAGTTTCAGGCTAATAAGAATACTGACAGAAGTAGATTTGATTGCAGCGGAAGATACAAGGACCATAAAAAAACTGCTTCAAAAATACGATATTTTAAAGAAATATGTTGTAAGTTATCATGATTTTAGTAAAAAAGGCAGAATAAATTATATAACTGGTAAACTGGAAGCAGGGGAAAACATTGCCCTGGTTTCGGAATCCGGGACTCCGGCCATTCAGGACCCGGGATTTGAGTTAATAAATGAGTGTATTAAAGGAAACATTACCGTGACCGTGGTACCGGGGCCTAATGCTGCTATCAGTGCTCTGGTTCTTTCAGGTCTGCCGGCAGATAATTTTTTATTTATAGGTTTTCTGCCGAAGACAGGGGCCAAAAGAAAAAATAAGCTTTCAGAACTGGCTACTTTTCCATATACCATTATATTCTATGAGTCACCCAATAGAATCGAAGCCCTAACCGGAGAGCTCATCGAAAGATTTGGCGACCGGAGAGCAAGTCTTGTAAGGGAAATCACTAAAATATATGAAGAAGTGATAAGAGGCAAATTAAGTGATATCTTAACCAGAATAAAGAAGAAAAAAGTAAAGGGCGAGATTGTGCTGGTTATTGAAGGATATAAAAAGGAGCTTATAAAAAGTTTCTCTGAAGAAGATATGAGAAAAGAACTAATCCGTTTGCTCAAACAGGGCATTTCAAAAAAGAGTGCTATAAAAATTACACTATCCAGATATGACATAGATAAGCAAAGATTGTATAATATTGCAACGAAAATTTAAGGGTAAAAAATTATTTAAAAAAAGAGTAATAATAACAATATTATGGATAAGGAAAAATTTTACATCACCACCGCAATTCCATATATGAATGCGAAACTGCATTTAGGTCAGATCTACGAATTCATACTTGCTGATGTAGTAGCCAGATTTAACAGGCTTATTGGTAAGGATATTTTTTTCCTGACCGGCGCTGATGAGCATGGGCAGAAGATAAATAAAAGCGCTGAAGAGAGAGGGGTACCTCCACAGGAATATGTTGATGAAATGGTTAAGGATATGAAAAGACTTCTTAAGTTATACAGCATAAGCAATGATAGTTATATCAGAACTACTGATAAAAAACATGAAAAGGCAGTACAGGATATACTTATAAAACTAAAAGATAATGGCGACCTTTATAAGAGTACCTATGAGGGAAAATACTGTGTGCCATGTGAGACATTTCTGCTTGACTCTCAACTGGTGGACGACAGGTGTCCCCAGTGCAGCAGGGAAGTTGAGTTTGTGAAGGAGGAAAATTACTTCTTCAAGCTATCTGAATATAAAGGCAGGTTAATTAAACATATTGAAACCAATCCGGATTTTGTGATTCCCGAAACCAGAAAAAATGAGGTTCTGGGAGTCTTAAAGCAGGGACTTAAAGATATAAGTGTTTCCAGGACTACGGTAAAGTGGGGAGTTCCCATACCTTTTGATTCCGGCCATTATTGTTATGTGTGGGTAGATGCTCTTATCAATTACATTTCAGCTTTAGGCTACAGCTCTGATGACCCGGGCTTATTTAACCGGTACTGGCCGGCAGATCAGCATCATATAGGAAAGGATATTTTAAAATTCCATACTATAATCTGGCCTGCCATGCTGATGTCTCTGGGTATTGAGCTTCCAAAACATATAGTGATTCATGGCTGGCTTTTAATGGGAGAGGAGAAGCTATCAAAATCAAAAGGAATTATTCTGGATCCCGATGAACAGCTGGATAAATACGGGGTAGATGGTATAAGATATTTTCTGGTTAGAGAAGTGTCATTTGGCCAGGATGGTTCTTTTACCCACCGGGCTTTTGTGAGGAGATATAATTCGGATCTCAGTAATGATATTGGAAATCTGGTTTCAAGAACCCTGGCTATGATAGATAAATATAGGAATGGTATAATTCCTGAAAAAGTTTCAAGCACGGTTTTTGAGAAGAAATGGGCTAAAATAAAAGACGAAGCAGTAAAGCATGTAGGTGATTTTAAATTCTCTAGCTATCTCGCAAAAGTCTGGGAATTTATAAATATGGCCAATAAATATATTGAAGATAACCAGCCCTGGAGTCTTGCAAAAAGTGAAAGCGAAGAGGACCGGAAAAGATTAGATGCAGTATTGTATGAAGTAATAGAAGTCATCAGGCTATCCACTATTTTATTAATCCCCTTTATGCCATCAACCTGCAAGAAAATATTCTCTCAACTGGGAATAAGCGAGGACATTGATGGAATAATAATTGATAAAGACGGGGTCTGGGGTAAATTTAAAGGTGGAACAAAGATTGGCGAAAGGGAGATATTGTTCCCCAGAATAAATGAAAAGTAGCGGTTATGGGAAAGGTGCCGGCAAAAAGGTAGTATTATGTATTTTATAGACACACATGCCCATATAGATATGTTAAAAGGATTGACTCCCCGGGAGGCTGTAGTTAAGTCTGAAAATGAAGGTGTGAAATATATAATAAATGTCGGTTCAAGTCTGGATAGCAGTAAAAAATCAATAGAGTTTGCCAGAAAATTCAGTAATGTATTTGCCAGTGTTGGTGTTCATCCCCATTATGTCAGGAATTTTGGAAAAAAAGAAATTAAAATTCTCCAGTCACTAATACAAGGATACCCAGATACTGCTAATGAAAATGTAAGCGAAAGATACAAAAAAGTTGTGGCAGTAGGTGAGACAGGTTTTGATTTTTATAGAAATCTTAGCCCCAGGCTAGATATGGAAAGAGCCTTTATGTCCCATATAGAACTGGCTTTAGAGTATGATATACCGGTAATAATCCATGATAGAGAAGCGCACAAGCAAACACTGGAAGTTGTAAAGAAATATATTGACCAAAAAAATTTCAGGGCTGTTGTCCACTGTTTTTCGGGGGATGTAAATTTTGCCATGCAGTGTCTGGATTTGGGGCTGTATATTTCCTTTACCGGTGTGATTACCTTTCCTAATGCTGGAGACGTATTGAAAGCAGTGGGAAAGGTTCCTGTTGAACGTTTATTTATAGAGACCGACACCCCTTTTCTGACCCCGCAGGCGAAGCGAGGCAAAGAAAATTATCCCGGATATGTGAGATATGTTGCTGAAAAAATTGCAGAAATTAAAAATTTAAGTGTTGAAGAAGTTGCAGATATTACTTCAAAAAATGCGGAAAGATTCTTTTCTATAAATTAATGCTAACTATTTTAAATAAAAATGCATTCTTATATTAGCTCTCCTGGAAAGACAGCTCAAATTTTAAGCAGGTATGGAATAAGGCTTAAAAAAAGTCTGGGACAGAACTTTTTAATTGATACCAACAGTGCCAAAAAAATAATCTCATATGCGAATGTTAATGCTGATGATGTAATTCTTGAGGTTGGAAGTGGAATTGGCAGCCTTACGGAAATTTTACTTCCCAGGGTAAAAAGGGTGGTTTGTATTGAGATAGATAACCGGCTGGTTGAAGCATTTAAGGATATCTTCAAGGAAAGTCTCGGAGAAAAAATACAATTAATACAAGCGGATGCCTTAAAACTTAATTATACTGATATTGCAGACAGGTATAAAATAAATAAAGTAGTTTCAAATCCTCCCTATAGTATTGCGGCACCTCTAATATTAAAAATTCTTATAGAAGCAGAAGATATAGAAAAATTATTTATAACCATACAGAAGGATATAGCTGAAAGATTAATTGCTTCAGTGGGAGATAAAAATTACAGCTCTTACACTGTAAAATCCAATTTTCTTGCAGATTTTAATTTTTGCTTCCAGATTTCACGGAATTGCTTCATGCCCAAACCTTTTGTCGATTCAGTAGTGGTAGAAGCAAGCAGAAAGGATAATAGAGTTTTACTGGAGAAGAATTTTAAAACCGGAGATTTCTTTAGTTTTGTAAATAGCTGTTTTTTGCACAGGAGGAAAAAGCTTGTAAATTCACTGTCTAAAAGCAATGCAAGATATTGTCATAAATTGGAATTAGTTATAAAATTGCTATCCGAAATTGGGAGTAATAAGGACGTAAGGGCAGAAGAGCTTTACTTGAAAGATTATATTTACTTGTATAAAAAGCTTAATACCTAATATCGAGCATTTATGTTATCATATAGCAAAATGAAACCGAAAAATATTTTAAAGATTAGAGCTTCGGGGAAAATAAACCTTTACCTGAATGTTACAAAAAATGGCAGGGATGATGGCTATCACGAGATAAAATCAATAATGCAGAGCGTAGGCCTTTCCGATGAACTTACTTTTGAAATTTTAAAAAGAAAGAATAATCATGGGTCTGAAAATAAAAATGGAATTTATATTACCTGCAATAATGAAGATATCCCGCTTGATGAAAAAAATTTAGTCCATAAAGCAGCAGCGCTTATTCTGGATAATTATAATCTGAGAGATAAATATTCCATAAGAATTAATATAGAGAAACATATCCCGGTATGTGCAGGTCTTGCCGGAGGCAGCACAAACGCGGCAGCAACTCTGGTTGCATTGGATAAGCTATTCAATTTAAATATAAAAGCGGCTGATATAATTAATCTGGCAGGTGAAGTAGGATCAGATGTTCCTTTCTGTCTTAAAGGAGGGACTATTCTTGCAGAAGGCAGGGGAGAAAAGCTCTCCGAGCTGCCACATCTACCTTTTTACTGGATTATACTTGCTACAAATGGGGAAAAGTTCCTGTCAAAAGATATATATGGAAAGTTTGACTTAATAAGTGTAGAAAAGAAATCGATACATAAGGAACTGGTAAATAATATAATGGAAAAGGAATTTGGTGATTTCTTCGGGAAGCTAAAAAATGATCTGGAAGACATAGTGGTAATTGAAGATAAAGAAATACTTATGGTAAAAGAAAAAGCGTCTGAGCTGGGAGCTATTGCTGCCCAGATGACCGGAAGCGGCCCCACTGTATTTGCATTTTGTAATGATTTGAAAACAGCACTTGATGTATATGAGGGTTTAAAACCATTGTCATCCAGAGTCTTTCTCTCTCATACCACACCTAACAGCTTAACTATTTATAGTTAAAATCTAAAGATCCCTGGTTAAATAATTTCAATACAGGCCTATTTTTAATTTGAATTTTCAATAGATGTGATATAAAATTTATTATCTTCTTTGGGGAGTAGCCAAGTGGTAAGGCAACGGGCTTTGGTCCCGTGACCGGAGGTTCGAACCCTCCCTCCCCAGCCAAAAGTGCCTTGCTGATTATCTGGAAAAGAGAATGGTTGAAAGCATTATCCTTTCATATGATAGGATAGCGTATAAAGAAAGGAATAATTCTTAAGCAATGGAAAGAATATATATAACCGATCTGGATCATACACTATTAGATTCAAAAGCTGAAGTGCCCACGGAAACACTTAAGGGTATTGAAACTCTAAATAGTAATAATATTGATTTTACTGTAGCTTCAGCAAGAAGCGTAAAATCAATTCAGATAATCCTTGAAAAGACTACTCTCAAATTACCAGTTATTGAATTCAATGGGGCTTTTATAAGTGATTTTAATACCGGGGGACATCTTATTGTAAATATTATCAAAAGAGACATCATTAATGAGATTTTATCTATCACTAAAAATATGAGCCTTGAGCCTTTTTATTCTGTGTTCAATGGGGAAAAAGATCAGCTATTTTTACCAGAAATATCTAATGGTGGTCTTGAATGGTATTATAATGATAAAGTAAAAAACAAAGACCCAAGATTGGAAGATAAAAAGTACTATTTTAATGAAGATGGCATAGATTCTATAGTTTGTCTTACATATGTAGACAGCTTTGAGAATTTAAAACCTTTGGATGAATATTTAAGAAATTGTTCCTTTTTTAAAGACTTGTCGGTTAATTTTTATGAAAATAAATATTCTAAAGGTTGGTGCTGGCTAACCATTCATTCTTCAAAGTCACAAAAACACCTGGGGATAAAGGATCTGCTAGCCATTACCAATAAAGAAAATCATGAAGTGATTGTATTTGGCGATAGCATTAATGATGCCAGTATGTTTAAAGTTGCGGACCGATCTTATGCTGTCTCAAATGCTGATAAAGAACTTAAGGAGTTAGCAACCGAAGTTATAGGGCATCATGAGGATAATGCTGTAATAGATTTTATTATCAAAGATGTAGGTTTATAAGATATCATGATCAGGGAAATTAAAATATCAGATTATCCATGGCGTACAACAAAAATAAACATATGATTTAATCACTAAATATATTTTTCAGATCGATTATTTCTTTTAAAAAAAGATTCGAAATTTCACTACTTGGGGCAGCCATAATTGACTCACTATCATTTATAAGGTCATTTTGTTCTTGAATGGGACTTATTTTGTTTAACCATTCAATTACCTCTTTGTGAGCAACCTGCTCTTCATTTGCAATATCTATATGACTATTCCGGCTTCTTTTGCTGCTGAATAAGGCACCTGTTGCCTAATATAAAAATCTAAACGAAAGCTAATTGACAAGAGCAAACTTTATATTTATTATGGTTCAACAGATAAATTAATTGTCTTAAAATCAATAAATTTAAATAATTGTTAAAATAATTATTAAAAAAATCAGAAAAGAGATGATAATTATATGGTAAGAAGTAAACCAATAGTTTTAATATCAAGTTATTATCCACGTTTATGTGGTATTGCTACATTTTGTGAAGAAGCCAGAGAATTTATCCAGAAAGAATATCCGGAAAGAGAAGTTTTAGTAATAAGTCATACAGATGGATCAGGGGAAGGAGTTTTCCCAATAATAGATACCTCGCATCGTTTCTGGTGGAAGCCAGTAGCAAAAAAAATTAAAAAATTGTCACCTTATGTGGTTCATGTACAGCATGAATATGGCATATATGAGCATGTGGACAATAGAGGTATTGGG
>JABMRD010000181.1 GCA_013202875.1 Actinomycetota bacterium
GTTTACGAGCATGCCATTGAATGATGTATTACCAATGGCAACATCAGTACCTGCGGAAGCAATGGGATGGCAGGATCAGCGTGGTGTTTTAAAACCCGGTGCTGATGCAGATGTGATTGTCCTAAATGAAAATTTAAAGGTGGAGAAGACATTCATTTTAGGGAATGAAGTGTATTATAAATAAATATCGAAAGGAGTAGTTTTATGTCTAGTTTTGCTAATTTATATATTGAAAAAATTATAGATCTCTTAAATAATATCTCGATCGAGGAAGAAGGTAATTTTAAAGCTGCTGCGAATATTCTTGCTGATGCTATTGAAGGAGATGGCCGCATCTTTGCATGTGGCAACTCGCATTCGGCGACCACAATGCAGGATATTTATACACGTGCAGGCGGCCTTGCATTGATTAATGCCATCTTTATTCCTGGTTTAGAAGCATTGCACACCACACCGATTGGCTTAGGCAGTAAAATCGAGAGACTACAGGGATATGCAGAAATTGCCCTTGACTATGCTCCTATCCGTAAAGGTGACGTATTAATTGTAGTTTCCGTGTCTGGTAGAAATGCAGTTTCGATTGAATTTGCGGAAATTGCCAAAAAACGGGGAATTAAAGTCATTGCAGTAACCGGATTGAGCTACAGCAAATCGGTGAAACCCCGCCATCCCGATGGAAAGAATATGTTTGAATATGCAGATGTTATCCTGGATAACAAAGCTGTTGCAGGTGATGCCATACTGGAGGCTGAAGGTATGAAACAAAAATTCTGTCCAGTTTCTGGTATTACAAGTACGGCGGTTCTTCAATGTATGGTGGCTGCTACTGTGGAGGAATTACTTGCACGAGGAACTACACCGCCAATTTTTATGGCGGCAAATGTGGATGGTGGTGAAGAGTATAATGAGAAGATTCTAGCAGAAAATCGCAAACGTATTTTTTACTTGAAGCCAGAATAATAATGCACAGTATTTTATTTTCATAGGATATATCAATGGATAGAGACTTATCCTTATTATATAAAATTAGAGGTAGAAATTATAGAAGGAACTAAATAAATGAATTCCAAAGATAGAGTCTTGACTGCAATAGATACAAAAGAACCAGACAGAGTTCCTCTTTTCGTTGAAGTGGTGCCAGAAGTATAGCAAAAACTTTATAAGAAGTATAAATTAAAAGGTAATGAACTACTTATTTTTTTAGGCAATGATATTGTAAGTTGCGCAGTAGGAGTAGCAAACTCATGGGGTAAAATATACAGAGGTGATAATGAAGTTGATGAATGGGGAATTGGATATATAACAGTTAAGCATAAAAATGGAATTTATACTAAAATGATTTATAGGCCGCTAGGGAAAGCTTCATTAAAGGATTTGAAAAATTATAAAGTTCCAGATCCCGAGGATGAAGAAAGATATTCTAGAGTTATAAAATTAAAGGAGAAATTTGGAGACATGCATGCTGTTATGGTCGATCTTTCATGCACAATTTTTGAGCTGTCCTGGTATCTGAGAGGAATGGAAAATCTACTTATGGATATGTATAGAAATAAGAATTTTGTAAATTATTTAATGGATAAAATTTTGGAGTTTTATATTCCTGCTGCTAAAAAGCTAGCAAAGATTGGTGTTGATATAATCTGGATTGGCGATGATGTAGGTATGCAAACAGGGATGGTTATGTCACCTGAAATGTTTAGAGAATTTCTTAAAGAAATATATAGATTACTGATTAATGAAGTTAAAAGATTAAATAAGAATATAAAAATAGCTTTCCATAGTGATGATTATATTACCCCAATAATAGGTGATTTGATCGAAGTAGGGGTTGATATATTAAACTCTATCCAGCCAAAATGTATGGATCCTGCATAAATAAAAGAAAAGTTTGGAGGTAGATTATGTTTTTGGGGACAATAGATGAACAGGAAACACTTCCTTTTGGAACAATAGATAATTTAAAGAAAAAGATTTTAGAAAGGGTAACAACAGTTGGTTATAATGGGGGCCTGATTTTAGGACCGACACATAATGTTCAAAATGATACAAGTATTGAAAAGGTTGAATGTTTTTTCAATTATGCAAAAGAAATTGGAAAGTATCCTATGAAAGATAGATAAAGTTTTTAATAATAATTTGTAGAATAGTAGAATAAAAGTAAAAAAAGAAAGGATTTTATGATAAATAACAAAGAAGATCTATTTATAGAAGAAAGACAAGATAAAATTGTTAAATATATAGAGAAAGTAGAAAAAGCCACTATAGAAGAGATTATGAGTCTTCTAAAAATATCCAGGTCTACTGTTAGAAGAGACTTAATGGATCTTGAGAGGAAAAACTTGATAATTAGAACCAGAGGCGGAGCTTTAAAGAAAAAATATTTTAAATATGAATTTTCTTTAAATGAGAAAAAAGATCTAAACTTGGATAAAAAGAAGAAAATAGCACAAATTACTAAGAGATTCATTAATGAAGGAGATATTATATATATAAGTGGTGGTACTACAACATTGGAACTAGCTAAAATTTTATTTGATATAAAAGATCTAATCGTCTTTACAAATGCTATAAATATTCTTTTAGAATTGGCTAATAATTCTGGTATAGAGATTAAATTAGTTGGAGGAGATTTTAGAAAAAAAACATTTTCTATGGTTGGACAGGAAGCTATTAATTATCTCGATAGGTATAATTTTAATAAAGCTTTTGTGGGTGTAAATGGTATTTCTATAAATGAGGGGTTTACAACTCCAAATGGGTTGGAAGCAATATTGGATGGTGAGGTAATAAGGAGATCTAAGGAGGCATTTATATTAGCTGATGAAACTAAATTTGGAGCAGTAGCTTTTTCTACTATATGTAAAATAGAGGATGTTGACTATATTATTACCAATAATTTACCGGATGCAAAACTTACTAAGGATATTCAAAAAATGGAAGTAAAAATTATTAGTAATTGGTTTTAAGGCTGGAATCAAATGTTATATTAATTGATTATAAAAATTTTGTTTCTAAATCAGATAAATTAATTCATATTATTTTTCATGATATAAATTTTAAAAATGATTTAGTTAAATCTTTTATTAATAAAAGTACAGGACGGTTCTCTGTTCCCGATAAAAAAAGAATTAGAAGAAAGTAAGAGAGGGCAGAATATTTACGAAAAATTAATTGTGGCTTTTGGGAAGAATGGGATTCAAGCCTTAATTATCGAAAATGTCTTACCGGAAATAGAAGAAGA
>JABMRD010000182.1 GCA_013202875.1 Actinomycetota bacterium
CTATTCAATAAATTTCTCACTTCTTTTTCTCTCTTATCTTGAGTTGAAAGGACATCCTGCATCATATTATCAAAATCATTTTTTCTTAAAGAATTGTTCTTGGCAAGATTATTGCGTAATTCTATTGTAAGTTTTTCTCTTTCCTGTTTCTTATCAATAAACGAATCTTGAAAACCTTGAAGGAGTTGATGTGTAGTATCAAAGATAACTCCCATACCCTCTAACCTGGCTTCATAAGAGGAAATTATATTTTCAGCAATATTTCTCATATCTTCTGCTAAAGGCATTGCTTTTACTTACTCCTTTTTCTTTTTTCTCTTAGGAAAGGAATTTCTTGGCAACTCATACTTTTCCCCAAAAAATTGGAAATGAAAGGATGATTTGGCAAGAACTCCTTTTTACCTTGTCCTTATTATGCTTATGCTGTTGCTGTTAGGCCAATAGCCTCAGCATACTTCAGGTAGGTTTCAACTGATGCTACTACTACTCTTGCTTCTACTGCAAGAATTTCAATCCCTACTAAAGAGATTCTTACCCATGCATCAACTACAACTCCCTTATCCAGTATTCTGTCAATAACCTCAACTAAACTGGAAGATGCGATTGCTTTTTCTACTGCCATTTTATATTCCTCCTTTCCTTTTTAGATTCCGCTTTTTTTAAGCCATGGATTGCACAGATCTTTTGTTTTCTTTGAACTCAAACCTCCTTGTCTGTGTAATTAGTATCTTATCCATGACTTCTGCATTTTAGAGACGCGGTTAACCTCAAACTCAACGAAGATAAACACCTAACAAATACAAATTTAGTGAATATAAGGTATAAATCCTCTTTTTACACAATAAAAAAGGGGACAAAACTAACACATGGCCTAAAAGACCATAAATCGCTTTGTCCCCTTTTAATATCTATAATACCAATTTTATTAACTATCTTTTCAAAAAAACAACTATTCCCTAGAGGCTGGCTTTTTAATTTAATACAGCTTAGGGCTTGCTTGCTTGCTTGCTTGCTTGGCAAATAATTAACCATATACATACTAAACACCCTATTTTTCTATATTTGTAAAGTTTTTATCCTATTCCAATAATTTATTTATAGATATCTTCTCAGAATTTCAATATTATATCTTACCATTTTCTTATATTTTCAAAAAATATACAGTTCTAATAGTTACTCAAATATAATAAATTTATCATAAACATATTCATACCTTATTTATATATTTTTTTTGAGAGTAATAGACATAATTTCAAAGAGCTTTAACAATTTACGGAAAATTCCCTGTTCAATCTACATTTATTCTTATATATATATAATTATTGTATAATATATTTATATTCATACATAACAATATATTTCAATAATATAACCATTATATTACAATGTCAATATAAATTTTATAAATACTTGTTACCCAAAAATGTGTACAACAAAGTATCAACAATTTAGGCTTTGATTTTTCAATCGAAGATTGCGCCACTTAATAAAAATTTAAAATAAAAATAAGCAGCATCAGGTCTATTATTCAAAGCTACTCCAACAATGTAACAGTCAGCAATTGAATAATTTAAATATTATCAATAGAGTTAACGGCATCCTTGAAACTTTCAATTTTAAAGAACTCACTCTTTGCCCTGCTAATACCTCTTGCTCCTTTAAAAATCCAGCACAGGTGCTTCCTGAATTCCATGACTGCTTTATTTTCTCCCTTAAAATTAATTAAAAACTTCAGATAAATTTTTGAAAACTCCTTTTTCCAATCTATTCCGGGATTAAATTCCGCATCTATTACTTTACCACTATTGCCAATGATAAATATTAACATATCCATCATAAGCCATAATCTACCTTTTACCGCTCTGCCTATCATTATTCCGTCACAGCCGGTATAATCCAGTATCTCCTTCGCTTTCAGAGGAGAATCTATATCACCACTTACTATAACCGGGATTTTGACTTTCTCTTTTACTTTTTTGATTAATTTATAATCCACATCACCTGAGAATCCCTGTCTTACCGTTCTGCCGTGAATTGATATAGCGCTTGCCCCACTGCCTTCAGCAATCTTTGCTATATTTAAGATATTGATATTATTGCTGTCCCAGCCAATTCTGGTCTTTACAGTCAGCGGCTTTTTTAAAACTGAAGACAGCCCGGTTATTATTTTCTCAATTTTAGCTTCATCCTGGACCAGATATCCTCCGCTTCCGGCTTTTAGTATCTTTGGAACCGGACATCCCATATTGATATCTATAATGTCTGCCCTGCCTTCAATCTGTAAGGCTGCTTCAGTTATTATCTCCGGATTTGAACCGAATATCTGCAGGGCGCATGGTCTTTCATAATCAGTAACATCTGTCAGGGCCAGGCTCTTCTTATGCCGGTAATAAATTCCGTAGCTTGTTATCATTTCAGTGTACGTAAGGGCTGACCCAAAAAACCTGGCAAAAATTCTATAAGTATTATCGCTGATTCCGGCCAGCGGGGCAGAAATCAAAGGATTTTTTACATCTACATTTCCAATCTTAAACGAGTAGCCAGGAACATCACAATTATCCTGATTAATATTATTTTTTGGTAAAAAATCCCGGAGCAGCATCTCCGGAAACAATGAAGTTTTTAAATCTGATTTTATTTTAAATTTGAGGATATCCCCGGGTAAACTGTGGGATTTATAATCTGCAAGAAATTTAAAAACAAGTCTGTTAAGTTCACCTATAAGATTAGCTAATTCAAATACTTCCACATTTTTATTAAAATATTGCCTTCTCTTTACCAACCATCACATTTTCTAATACGGATCACTATTTATTTTTATCAAACAGTATCTTTAAACCTTTTAACGTCAAATCAGGATCGTGAATTTCAATCCACCTGCTTTTATCTGCCATAAGAAAAGCAAGACCCCCGGTAGCAATAACTTTCGGCCTGAATTTTTTATCTTTCTTATTTTGCTCTTCAATTATTTTATCTACAATAAAATCAACCTGGCCTAAAAACCCATACAGTATTCCGGAACGGACACTATCATAAGTGTTTTCCCCCACTACCATTTCCGGCCAGTTCAAATCAACTTTGGATAGTTTAGCCGCATAACTGAAAAGTGCTTCCGATGAAATTTCTATGCCCGGGGCAATCACCCCACCGATATATTCCCCTCTGGAAGATAATATATCAAATGTAGTTGCTGTTCCAAAATCAACCACTACCGCTGGATAACCATAGATTTCTTTGGCCGCTGCCGAATTTGCTATCCTGTCAGCCCCTATTTCCCGTGGATAATCATATTTGATTACAAGGTCCGATTTTACATCACTGTTTACTATAAATGGCGCCTGGTTAAAATATCTCCGGCTCATTTTTATGATTTCTTCAAGAATCCTGGGAACAACACAGGAAATTGCAACTTCTTTAACATCCTTCGGGTTAAACTCAGAGTTTTTTAAAAAATTAAAAACTGCAGCTGCAATCTCATCCGAGGTCTCATATTTTGGAGTAACCATCCTCCAGGATGTCAGTATTTTATCCTCTCCGAATAGTCCTACAACCGTTTGGGTATTTCCAATATCTATGGCTAATAACATAATAGACCCTCAAATTAGATTTAATAGAATTGAATTGCTTAAGATTTTACATTAAATACAAATAAATAAAAAGATTTACCACAACATCAGAAAGTAGCCCATAAGTTTTTTTATGGATATCAATAATTATTATTCTAAAATGAATATGTAAAGTATCCAGGGATAGATAAATATTTTTAATAAATATAAAAAAATAAGATTATTTCTTAGGTACTTGTTTTTCTCAAGCATAAAGGTAGATCCAGATTATTCTTCCTTAAAAAATCCCGTTCATTTAAAATCTTTTTTGAATCGCCGTCAAATACTACCTCTCCCTGGTTTAAAATTATGCATCTATTCGAAAATTCATAAGCCAGATCAAGGTCATGGGTAGCAATAATGATGGTTTTATCCATTTCTTGAATCAGCTCTATAAAGTTAGTCCTGTTTCTCGGGTCAAGATTGCTTGATGGCTCATCTAAAATCAGTATTTCAGGATCATAAGACAGCACAGTGGCCAGGGTAACAAGTTTCTTTTCTCCAAAACTCAAGAAATGAGGAATCTCATCCTCTATATTCCCAAGATTTACTTTTCTTAAGCTGTCTTTTACGATTTCCTCTATATACTGCCTGTTTTTAGCCCGCCTGTCCTTCTTTTTATTTAAATAATTTATAAGTCCGAAGGATACATCATCAAAAACTTTTATTGAAAACAACTGGTCATTTGGGTCCTGGAATACAAATCCTATTTTTTCCCTGATATCATAAATATTTTTTTCATCCAACCTCTTGCCATATATAAATATTTCACCCGACCGGCACTTTCCGTCCATAAGACCGGCAATATTCAGCATCAAAGTTGACTTTCCCGCACC